>URTM01000013.1 GCA_900550865.1 uncultured Dorea sp.
AACACAGGAAATATCAGTGTTTTCTTATGTTTTCCCTTAATTATAAGGTTCATGGCCGCCATATGTATTTCCGAAACTGATATTCACAGCTACAGGCATCCGAAGTTCCAGTGCCTTTCTTATTACATAATCAATTCCCATCATCAGTTCTGTCGTTCTTGGAAATCCTTCCTGCATGGGATTGCCAAGTTTTACAACGATCAATTCACTCTGCGTAGCAACTCCGGCATAACGTCCCCCGCTGTTGCTTCCATTTCCTGCTGCCACTCCGGCCACTGCTGTACCGTGTCCGGAAATGTCCTGGCTTCTCACAAGTCTTCTCTGTTCTGATACCGTCTGTGCATTTAAGGCTTCATCTATCTGCTCTTTTGTGTATTCTACACCAATTCCATATCCTTCCGGCGCCCTTTCCCCATCTGCCGGATTCAGAGACTGATCCCACAGATAACGGATCCGTGTGCTCCCGTCCGCATTTCGAAAATCCATATTCGCATAATCGATTCCCGAATCTATGATTGCAACCAGTATTCCCTGTCCATACAGGGAAAGGCGTGTATCCTGCACCGCATTGATACAAGACACACGCCTTCCTTCTGCTGCCTGAAAGAACAGCCGCTTGGGTTTTTCTACATATTCTACTTCCGGAATCTCCGACAAGATGTTGATTCTGGATTCTGCAATTCGGATGATTGCATATTCATTCTGAAGTTCTGTTACTCTGGATGCAATCATCCTGACTTGGTCCAGGCTTCCGGAATATTTGATGATCAGATCCCATTCTCTGTCTATTGGATCATAGCCGACATTTAAATTCAGTGATTTTTCCCGTTCATCTTCCGTGGAATCCAGTGCAAGGTTTAAAAGATTTTCTAGTTTCTGACTGGTCATATATTAACTCCAATTGCATACTTTGGTATTAATATATGCCCCCTGCGGGCCATAGGGGACACAGAAAAAGCCACTTTTTCACGTCCCCAGCACTCTCCCCACTGCCCCGGCAAAGTCATTAATATTCTGAATCCACACCAGCTCCCGCCCGAATATCTCTCTGGCTGTTTCTCCGGCTTTCGCACTTCCCATGAAGATTCCTATCACCTGAATTCCTTTTTGCTTTAACTTCTGCACTTCTCTTGCCGTATCCTCTACTGCCGGCTGATCCGTGTATTCTTTATTCGCATAAAAGGCTCCTTCGCCAATGTTCTGGTCATCCATAGGACTTGCATCTGTCAGCACAAGCAAGATTCTTTTTGATTTCTTACTTGCTTCCATCAGATGTCCCGCCGCACGCAGAGCCAGTCCGTCTCGGTTATTGCCCGCTGTAACATATCCGAACACTTCATTTCCGGCCTGCTCTTCTTCATAATTTTTAAAAATCCGCATCACGGTAAATCCACGGATACTGCAATATGAATATATCTGTGCCGGTATGCTGCATGCATCCAGACTCTTCGCAAGGACATATGCCTGAGCTGCAATCTGTTCCTGCATCTGCTTTCTGGAAGACGATGCATCGATCAGAATATCCACTGAGAATCCCGGAATCTCCACTTCTTCTTTCCGTTCGAATACTCTTGGATTATCCAGATAAACAGCCTTCCACACTTCCCTCGGGTTGATCTTCCCATGTGTTGCCATCTCCGGAAATGTCTCGTCCTGTGTCTCCAGACAGATGCGTAATTTTTCGGTAAGTTTTCTTACGCTGTTCTGGTATATTGCGTAATTCTTCTCGTAATATTGTTTATTTTTCTCATATTGACAAGCGGCTTCTTTCTGAAATTCCAGAATTTCCCGTTTTTCTCTTTTTCCTGTTATATTCAGAGGTTCTTCATTTTCCGGCTTCTTTTTTCTGGAAACCTCAGGCGAATTTCCCTTTGTAAATAACACATGGCAGTTCTTGTGCTTGTCCACACATATCTTCCGCTCTATTTTTTCCTGTTCGGCCTGTGGATACATACTCTTTCCAAAACAGGCTTCCACATACTTTCTTGCTTCTTCCGGATCATTTTTTAATGAGAACTGTACCAGATAATGCTTCGACCAGTCCATAGCTCCTGCTTTTCCGTCATCACCTGTGCTTTTATCCTCATAATTCTTTGCCCTTACATAAGTGGCACTTACTTTTCCTACAGAATGAAATGCCCCGGCAACTTTTTGCAGAAAGTAAACGCCTTCTTTTTTCACGTTTTTTGCCGGCCGGTAAGAAAAATATTTCCACAGATTCTCCCTTGTCTGTTCCAGGATTTCTTCTGTTGTCATCTCTTCTGTATAGGAAAATGCATGCAGGATTTCTTCCTCTTCTGCTTTCAACCCGGAAAGCTGTCCTAAGATTTCCCTGCAATGTGCGTTCCGGATCTGTTCTATTCTTGCATATTCTTTATGATCCCTGTACCGGTTCAGATTATCCAGTGCATACTCTCTTCGCAGATCTTCCATTGCCGATCTTGTTTTTCTTTCTTTTTGATACAGCGCATTCTCCAGTCCGATCCACAGAAGGCCTACATACAGTTCCTGATTTTTTCCGCTCAGTTGGTTAAAGAAATCATCTATTTTCTCCTGATCGTACCATTTGTAGGTCAGACCGATGATCAGGTTCAGATACATATCTGCCGTTCCATCCGGCGCAAATGCAAGAAAAAGTGGATCAAAATCATAATTTTCTGCTGCCGCCCATATAAAATTGTGCGCTCTTTTTGCTTCTCTTAATTCCTCTTCTTCTATCATCTTATAAATAAATCTTTCTTCTCTGTTTTCTTCGAAATTCTTGCATGAATCGTATCACGGATCAGCGTCTGTTCATATGCATCAAATGTTTTATTGGTAATTCCCATATCCAGCGCCGTAAATATATTGAGTCCTTTTTCCATCAGGCCGACTGCCCCTAAGAGTCCACGCAGATCTAATGCCTTGGATGATATCTCTCCATTTTCACATTTTTTATGTAATTCCAGGAACATGGATGCCAGTTCTCCTGCTCCTTCTTCCCGGATGTCCGGATAATGTTTTCTTATCAACTTGATCAGACTTTCTTTTGAAATCATCGGCATCTGGATTACGGCAAATCTGGATACCAGTGCTTCATTCAGTTCTTTTGTGCCGGCATATCCATAATTCATCGTTGCAATGAATCTCGTCGCCGGATGTAACTCCATACGTTCGTATCCCGGAACATCAATGGTCCGCCGGAAGTCTAGTGTCGCATGCAGCACAGCCATTGCTTCGCTTTTTGCCATGTTAATCTCATCCAATATGGCAAATCCTCCGGCCTTCGCCGCTGTATACACCGGTCCCGGTCTGAATGTTACCTCTCCTCCCCGGAATGTATCCATTCCGATCAAAGAAGCAGCATCCATATTCACATGAAATGACACATCCCAGCGTGGCCTTGCGAACACCCCTGCCAGATTCTCTGCAAACAGATTCTTTCCTGTTGCTTTCGGGCCTGCCAGGAGAATATTCTCACCACACAGAATTGCAGTAATCGCCTGCTCCCAGACTTCTTTTCCGTAATAAAATTGTTCCAGTTTCGGGATTCGTGAATCATACATTTCTTCTACCGGATAACTTTCCCGAAATGCTTTTATATCATGGATCAGATTCTCCCTGATTCCTAGTTCTCTTAATTTTTCCAGCAATTTTTTGCTTCCTTTCTAAAAAAGCGTAAGCCAGATTCTATGACTTACACCTGATTTCTCACTATTCTTCGATCACCGGAGCATGTACTTTATCACTCTTTACTGCATGATAGCCGGTCCGTTCGAATTTATCGTCCATCTTGTTTCCTGATGCAATACCGAAGAAGTCTGCAACGTCAACATGCTCTTCATCTGCAAGTGCAAGCGTAAATGCTTTATTTTCCTTGATAGACTGCAGGGATGACACCGATATCTTTTTTCATAATTATTACCGCCTTTCGTTCTTCTTTCTATATAAAATTATACTTGCGCCGGATAATAAATCAAGAATTTTTCTTCTCTCTCACGAATTGCAGGAATTTCTTCACCGCTACCGAAGCATTTTTCTCATTCTTCACTGCAATCACTATCTCCCTGTGTAAGCACGGCTTCAAGCTCCGTGTTACGATATGATAATCGCATCTTTTCATCACCAGTTCTGACAGTATTCCGATTCCCAGTTCATTTTCCACCATGGACATCACCGCATAGTCATCTCCCGAATAATAAGAAATGTGTGGTGCAATCTTATTCTTTTTGAAATGTTCTTCGATTTCCTGATTGCCGCCTTCCTGAAGCAGTATGACCGACTCGTCTTCAAACGCTTTTAATGGTATCTCCGTTTTTTCTGTCATTGGATGCTTTTCTGGAAGAACGGCCAGCATTTCATCCGTCATAATGTCAATGGTATCATAGTCCGTCCGCACCGGCCGGATCAGGAATCCGAAATCTACCAGCCCCTCGGCGATCCACTGTTCGATTTTAGAATAATCTCCCGTATGCAGTTCAAAATCAATTCCCGGATATAATTTTCGAAATTCTTTCATCACCCCCGGCAGGTAATGACACGCAATACTGCTGAACACACCGATCCGGATCAGTCCCCGGTCCATCCCTGTAATCTCCCCTGCTTTCTCCCACATCTTCTCCTCTGCCATCGCCAGTTCCCTGATATAAGGAAGAATCTGTTCACCGTCCGAAGTCAGGCATACTCCTGCGTGACTTCGTTTTAATAGTGTCATCTGAAGTTCTGCTTCCAGAGATTTCACGATCTGTGTAATTGCCGACTGGGAGTATTTATAAAAATCTGCTGTTTTTGAAAAGCTCTCTAATTCCACTACTTTTATGAAAATTGTATATTTTGAATATCTCATTAGCTCTATGCCTCTCTGTTATCTTCTCTGATATTATATCAGTTTTTCTTATTTTCATTATGTTAAATATGAATTTTACTTATATTTTATTCTGTCTTATAATAAAAATCAAGATAACGATTACATAGGAGGAAGCACAGATTATGTCGACGAAAAAAGCCAATCTGATTCTTACAACCTGCTCCATGGCATGGGGCACTTCTTATATATTTATGAAACTGGGAATCGAGGGACTTTCCCCTTTAATGCTAATGACTCTGCGTACCGGAATCGCATTTCTAATCCTGGTACTTATATTTTTCAAAAGGTTACTGAAGGTCAATAAAAGACTTTTACTCTACAGTGCCATCACCGGCTTTCTGCTTTTTACAAACCTTACGCCAATCCTTTACGGATTAAATACAATCACCGCTTCTCAGAGTGGATTCATCCTCAGCACCACCGTTGTGCTTGTTCCGGTCATTCATGCAGTTATTTCCCGGAAACTTCCTGAACATCATGTCAGGCTTGGAATCATTATCGTATTGATCGGAATGGTACTGATCAACGGCGGTGATATATTTGCTGTCAAGCCCGGAACGCTGCTTTGTATGCTTTCGGCTTTCAGTTATTCAATCAATATTGTATTAAACAGCTATTTTACCAGACAGGTAGATCCACTTGCTCTCGGAGTCTACCAGCAAGGCTTTACCTGTCTTTATTCCGTAATCGGTCTGCTGGTGTTCGGATCCCCGATATTTCCGAACACCGCTTTGGACTGGATCTCCGTTCTTGGACTTGCTCTCCTGTCCTCGGCCTACGGATTCGTCGTACAGACTGTTGTGCAGCAATATACAACACCGGAGAATACGGGATTCCTGTTTTCTCTGGAACCAATCTTTGCAGCAATCTTTTCCTATATTTTCCTGCATGAGAAGCTTCCGGTGATGGGCTATCTCGGAGCCGTGTTCATTCTTGCCGGTGTATTTACCGCCATTGATGCAAAGAGTACGATAATGGAAATGCTTACAGAAAAATCCAATACAAAAGTTACATCCCTAAAATAAAAAAATCCACTGTCAGGCATATCATTGTCTGACAGTGGCAAGTTCTCTGTATCACAAAATCTCTGCTTCTAATTTTCTATAAATCGCATCTGCCAGGATCTTATGACTCTTTCCATCCATATGCTCCTGATCTGCTTCTGACGGACTTGCATAATCTGCTGCCCGCATGAATCGTTTGCCATACCTTCCGGCTACTTTTTCATAGACTGCTTCTAATTTCTTTGATACTTCTACGGATTCCGGCGAAAATTCCTGATCATATCCGTCCTGCCATACCTTTTCCCCCAGATAAATCGGAGATATCACAAGAACCTTCATCTTATCTGCATACTGATTGATCTGTTCAAGCAGCCTGGCAATTCCTTTTCCGATGATTTCTGCTGACGCTCCGAATATGGTTTTGCAGTCATTCGTTCCAAGCATCAATACGACTGCATCCGGCGTGTGCGTCTCCAATAATGTCGGAAGCAATTCTGTTCCCCGTCTTCCCAGGCGAAGCGGATCTTCAAATATGGTCGTTCTTCCGCACAGACCTTCCTCAACAATTCTAATATCTCGGTCTGCCAGTTTTTCCTGTAAGATTCCGGTCCAGCGTTCTTCCCATGGAAAGCGCTTTCCGGTCTCTCCATCCAATCCCCACGTATTCGAATCCCCAAAGCATAATATCTGTTTCATTACTTCCTGCACCTGCCTTCTAAGCTTTTCTCTCTTTTATCTTTCAATAACTGGAGTTTAACACCTTTTTCCTAGTAAGTCAATATGTTTTATATGTTTTCTGTGTTTTTGCTTTTCATCTTGCTTTCTTTTATGTTATACTATTTTATGGTTTGTTCGTACCAATCATACAAGGAGGAATTCATCATGAATGAAAGATTAAAACAACAACTTGATTTCATTCTCGAAATTGATAAAGAAAAGAATATATTGAGACAGACCCACCTTTCCGGACACGGAAGACGTGAAAATGATGCGGAACATGCCTGGCATATGGCAATTATGGCATACCTATTAAAAGATTATGCCAATGAACCTGTTGATATCGCTAAAGTTATGATCATGTGCCTGATTCATGACATTGTGGAAATTGATGCCGGAGATACTTATGCCTACGATACAGACGGATTAAAGACGCAGAAAGCACGTGAAGATGCTGCCAAAGAACGGATTTTCTCACTGTTACCAGAAGATCAGAAAAAAGAACTGACTGCACTCTTTGATGAATTCGAAAATTACCAGACACCAGAATCCAAATTTGCACATTCCCTGGATAACCTGCAGCCATTGCTTCTCAATAACAGTAACGGCGGTGGCGACTGGCGTGAGCATCAGGTTACTTCTGAACAGGTATACGGAAGACAGCGGAAAACACAGCTGGGATCTGAAACTTTATACAAGGTAACAGACCAGATACTCAAAGAAAATATAGAAAAAGGAAATATTAAAGAATAATAAGCAATGTTTTTCTTTCTTTTTCTGTAATGCTTACTAAAGGAGACACTACACTTATGAGACGAAAAGCTCTGAAAGCTGCTTTCCCATGTACGATTCCCATTATGACGGGATTCATATTTCTGGGAGCAGCTTATGGAATCTATATGAATGCATCCGGATTTTCTTTTGTCTACCCGCTATTTATGAGTATGCTGATCTACGGTGGTTCCTTGGAATTTGTCGCTATGGAAATGTTATTAAGTCCATTTGCACCGCTTCAGGTGTTCATTATGGCTCTTTTAATCCAGGCAAGACACCTGTTCTACGGTCTGTCTATGCTGGATAAATTCAGAGGAACTGGATGGAAGAAATTCTATCTGATATATGGCATGTGTGACGAGACATTTTCCGTTAATTATACGGCAGACATCCAGTATATCAGGAAATTCCTTCCGTCTGCAGTCTTTGGCATGCTGGTCATTTACTGTCTTAGAAATGTAAATGTAATGCAGGGCAGTCATGGAATCCCTGAACTTCTTGCGATTATCGTCACCTGTGGACTACATATATGGAAACGGCAGATGCTGGTGTCGATTGCCGGTGGAACGATTTTTTATATGCTGTTATTGCATTTTATATTCTGATTAACTACTGATCCATTCCATAGAGAGCTGCCCGCTTACCTCATTCAGTATGTTTTTGATTATATATTTCTTTTAGGTCATCAATCGCCATCTCTACATCCAACGAATGAAATCCCAGCCAGCTTTCATTCATCATTTTTCATCTGCTATTTCATTTTCACCGCAACCACATGGCACCGGAATTTTTCTTCTGCCTTAATCTTCATCTTAGTAAATCCTGCTTTTTCAAGCATCTCTTTGAATTCCTCTCTTTTATACACTTTGACATCACCGTGTCCGATCAGCCGTGCAAGCGGAAGTTCGATATGATTCATGAACCACAGCACTACGCCATTAGAAGTATAATCCCTTAATATCAGTCTTCCATTCTTTCTGAGTACTCTGTATACATTATCAAAGAATGCCTGTGGATTCGGGTAATGATGGAAGCTGTTCGTGCAGATGATCACATCAAAGGATTCATCTGCAAACGGCAGATTCTCACAGTCCCCTACTATGAATTCTGTATTCTTCAGATTCTTTTCCTTCGCTTTTTTGATCATTTCCAGTGTCAGGTCAAGTCCTGTGTATTGCTTATCCGGATATTTTTCTGTCAATATCTCAATCATCGGACCGGTTCCGCAGCCACAGTCCAGAACGTCTTTGAATTCTACACTTTCCAGTTCTGCAAGAACTTTTGGATAGTCATATTTACACATTTCGTATATTCCGGAATGTCCGGAATCGTATACTTTTGCAGCTTTGGTAAATTCTTTTACTGACATGCTTTTATATTCTTTTGATGTTTTTGCCATGGGTTCATCTCCTTTTATATTAGTTTCATCTAACTTCAATAGTAAAGCCCTGAACCACAAATGTCAATCTCCTGTTAATTTCTTCGCAGGCATCCTTCTTATTTAAACAGATTCTTGAATTTCTCTATCACACTGGTCTCTTCCGTCTTTTCTTTCGTCTTCTTTGCTTTCTCTTTCTTCTCAATTGCATCGGTCTTAATTACGAACTGAACCAAATCAATATTGCCGTTCTTCTCAGATACGAAAGATGTTGTCTCGGAATCACCTCCTGAAAGAGAATCCAGCATTTCATTCATCGTATCTTCAATCTTCGTATCCATACCATCTGTCTGATCGTAGAATTCCTGTGTTCCGTCTTTTAATTCTTTGGTGCCATCATTCAGTGTCAGCAGTCCCTGGTACAGCTCTGTTGTTCCATTCTTCAATGATTTCGAACCATTTACCAGCTTCTTGCTTCCATTTGTAAGACTGACCGTTCCTGAGTTGATCTTAGAGTAAGCTTTTGTGATTGCCGCAACGCCTTCAGTATAAGCGTTTACTCCTTTATCCAGTTTTGTATAATTGGCTGTAAGCTGATCTATTCCATTCTTTAATGCAGTTACATTTCCGGACAGGCCTGATAATGTATTCGAAAGCTGTCCGATCGCACTGTCAAATGCTTCATAGTTCGTATTAAGCTGTGACAGTCCGGATACCAGTTCTCCGGTTCCCTGAGATACGCCGTTCAGATACTGTTCCGTTCCGCCAAGTGCCGCACTGTTGCTCTTCAGAAGTATTACCGCCTGTGTCAGACTGCTGATCTGGGACTGCATCTGTGCAACCTGCTGCTGATATACTTCATTTGTTGCATAGTCCGGCATGCTCTTTAACTGTGCAATGGAATTATTTAATTCACTTATCTGTCCTGAAATCGTATTGATTGCTGATGCATTTCCCGACTGAAGCTGATCAATATCTAATCCGTTGGCCTTCATGGCTGACTTGTAACCTGCATAAGAAAGATTCGACTGTAACGCCTCTGCCCCATTATATGCATTTGTAATTCCCTGTTTGATTGCTGCCGAACTGCTGGTAAGCTGTTCTAACTGACTTGCATCCACAGATACATTCGCAAGCTGTGACTGAATGATCTGCAATGCTGTCAGAACTTCTTTCGAACCTCCGGTCAGGGTGGAAGACTGACTGTCCAGTGTATTCAATGCCGTCTGCATATCTGTCACACCATTTTTCAGTGTCTCAAGACCTGCATCCAGTGAATTGATGCCATCGGCCAGTGACGAAGCACCATCGGAAAGACTGCTGCCGCCATCGGTAAGAGAATCGGTTCCGTCCGAAAGTGTTCCGGCTCCGTCATTTAACTGCTTTGCCGCATCCATGATCTGTGTCACTTTATCCATCAGTTCATCATCATCAATATCCACATTCAGATTCATCCTTACCGCATTGATTGCAACTGCATCCATCTCAAAATCTTTGACATCCGCTGTGATCTCTGCATCTAGACCCTTTCCCGGAAGAACCGTGTAGCTGATCTGTTTGCTGGATCCTACATTTGCAAGTGTTGCTCCATCGGCCGTAATATTTTCACAGTTATCTGTATCCAATGTCAGGCTCGCCATCAGTGCACTGCTGTCATAGAAATCAGAATCACAGTTTTCATTCTTATCGATGGTGATGTGCATCTTGAGCGCACCGGATTTTCCGGCAATTTTTTCCGGCGTGATCTTCTTTCCATCCAATGTATATGTGATGTCTATATTCCACGGAATCTCTGTGTCATTCATTGTTCCCTGATAATAGACTTTCTCTTTATCCGAAGAAAAAGTAACTTTATCCCCATTCTGCTTGATCTTGTCGGTTGTATTCAACATTTTTACGGAACTGTAATCCCCGTAATCTGTCACCTTTCCTTTTCCAAAAATGTTAACCGCATTGATATTTTTCACATCGCCGTCTGCATCTGTCATGATGTAGATGACTTCTTCTTTCTTACTTTCTGTATCATTCTTCTGATCCGCTGCATATGCATTCACACCAGTTATGCCGATGCTTCCTGCGGACATCATCACTGCCATCGTTCCCGCGATCACTCTGTTTTTATTCATTTCCATCTTCCTTTTCAAATTATTTTATTTCTATTTGTATTTTTTTATTTCTATTTTCCATATCTGATTTCTCTATTACTTTTCTGTATTATTTTCTGTTACACCGATCTGCTTCACAGCCAGGTTTTTCTTTTTCCCGATAAATGTTCTGTCAAACAGGTACAACATACCTGGCAATGCGAACAGCACGATGATCAGTGAACACAGTGTTCCCTTTCCAAGGAAGAAACCAAGCTGTGACAATAATCCATGTGTCGATATCACTCCAAGCAGGAATCCTACTACGGTCAGAACACTTCCTGATGTCAGGATGGATACTGTGACCGCCGACATCGTCTTGGTAACTGCCTCTTTCTTTCCCATCATCTGCCGGCTTTCTTTATACCGCTCGGTCAGAAGGATTGCATAGTCTACAGTCGCACCAAGCTGTACCGAGCTGATGATCAGATATGCTATATAGAAAATTCTCTGTCCTGTAAAATATGGAATGGATAAGTTGATCCATATCGCTGTCTCGATTCCGAGTACCAGAAGGACCGGCAGTACAACTGATTTCAAGGATAATAACAATACCAGGAATACCGCTCCAATTGCCACCAGATTTACCTTCTCCATATCGTGCGTGATCGTGTCCATCAGGTCATAGGTGGAGACACCTTCCCCTGCGAGATACCACTCTCCTGGGTAATATTTTCCTGCTGTATTCCGGATCTCTTTCACCAGGTCAAATGTCGCATCTCCTTCATATTCCGCATCTACCGAAAGCACCATTCTCGTATATTTATCCGAACATAATTTTGAATATGTCTCGTCATCCAGATAACATTCCGGGATCTCGGCTCCCACAGTATCCACATAGGAAATGATTCCTGTCACTTCCTGAATCTTATGAAGTGCATCCGAAAGCTTTTTCTGCGTTGCCTTATCTTCTTTTGGAACCATCAGCACATACGTGTCACTTTTTCCGAAAATCTTTTCTATCTCTGCAGTATCGGCTCCCGTCTGCGTCTTTTCATTAAAAATCTTGGATGCTCCGTAATAAAAACTGTTGGAATTCGATGCCAGATAAGATGGAACAATCAACAGTACGAATAACAGCATTACCGGTATCATGATCTTCTGTACTGTCCTGCCAAATCCACGAAACGACGGAACAAACGGTCTGTGTTCCAGTTTATCCAGCCATTTATACGTGCAAAGAATCAGGCACGGCATAAATGTAAATACGGTCACCAGACTGATTGCAATTCCTTTCGCCAGTGCTCTTCCAAGGTCCGGTCCAATCTGGAACTGCATCAGGCACAATGCCAGGAACCCAATCACGGTTGTCAGTCCGCTTGATAAGATGGAAGACGTTGACATCGTCAGTGCATCTACCATCGCCTTCTTCGTATCCAGTTCTGCTTTCCTGCATTCTGTAAACCTGTGGATCAGAAATACGGAATAATCCATAGAGACCGCAAGCTGCAAGATGTTTCCGGCCGCATTTGTCACGAATGATATCTCACCAAATATCAGGTTACTTCCTGCATTTAATATGATCGCAACTCCCAGTCCCGTCATTACGATCACCGGTTCAAACCAGGAATCTGTGGTGATGATCAACACAAGGATTACAAATAATACTGCAATCACAGCAATTCTTCCAATCTCTTTTACCGTACTCGTGGTTGCCGCCGCAGTAGATACCGCACTTCCTGTCATGGCATTGTCATCACCGATAATCTTACGGATATCATTCACGGCATCTACACGTTTCTTCTTATCGATGGTTACGGAAAATAACGCATTTTTGTCTTTATAATAATTTTCCACTGTATCTTTATCCAATATTTCCAATGGTACATCCACCGATACGGCATCATCCAGCCAGGTAACATCCGTTACTCCGTCTACTTTTTTCAACTTTTCTTTATACTTCAATGCCTCTGGTACACTCACGTCTTTGATCATTACCCTGGCATTCGGTACCCCGCCGTCGAACTCTTTATTCATCAGATCCAGTGCCACAGTAGAAGCACTGTCCTCCGGCAGATAATCATTCATATCGTAGTTTACACCGATCTGTGTCTTACAGATTGCACAGACAATCACTGCAACCGCATAAAATGCTATGACCAGTTTCCGGTGATCCACTACCCATTCATAAGCTTTTCTCATCTTCCTATATCCTTTCTTTTATATTTTTCCTCTTATAATCCCTCTTTGTATCCGGTAAGATCATATGTTTTCCCTTTATCCTTGATCTGCATATGGAGGTTCTCGCCTTCAATCATTCCATATCCGGTATACGCAATCTTTCGGATCCCGATGTCCAGTTCTCCGGATATCATCATCTGTTTATCCTTCAGAAGTCCCGAAAATTCGGTTGTCTTTCCAAGTATATTCATAGTCCCGGTTACATTTCCATGGTCTTCTCTATACCGCATGCTTCCATGCCGGATCCCAAGCGGCACCTTCATTTCTATTCTGTATTCCTCATATTTATTTCTCTCATCGGATTTTTCTTTTTCCCATCTGTCCATCATATTCCACCTCCTGCGCAATCCGATTATATGAAAATGTGCTCCCCGATTCCACGGACAAATCTCCCTCAGTGTGCAAATACGGACAAATCATTCAATTTGATGGGCAAATGTGTGTAAAAAAGAATTGTTATTTTGATGGACAATCGTATAATAGATTACAGTAAATCTGTCCTGACAGATTGTATTTTGTTACACAGAGAACTTGCCACCGGCAGCTTCTCTTGCATACTTTGGCATTCAAAAAGGAGAGAAATGATCATGACACACGAAGAAACATCATTACAGACAAAAACAATGCTTTGTACTTCCCTAAAAAAGATCATGAAGCACAAACCCTTTTCAAAAATAACGGTCAGCGAGCTTATCAAAGACTGCAACCTGAACCGCAAAACTTTTTATTATCATTTTGAAGATATCTATGGATTGTTAAAATGGATGCTCGAACAGGAAGCATTCGAGGTAGTACGCCAGTTTGATCTTCTGGTCGATTATAAGGATGCGTTTAATTTTGTAGTGGATTATGTGAATGAGAATGCTTATTTTCTGAATTGTATTTATGACTCGGTCGGACGTGACCAGTTGAAGCGTTTCTTTTATAAAGATTTTATTGGATTAATCGAAAAGCTTATCCGTGACACGGAGGCCCGGATGAATCTTTCTATTGATGATCATTACCGGTATTTTCTGTGTAATTTTTACACGGAAGCGATCGCCGGGATGCTGATCATGCTGTTCCAGCATCCGGAGATCTGTGATAGAGAGAAGACGTTTGAGTATTTTTCTGTGATATTGAATAATTCATTGCCGGCAGTGTTAGCTGGTAAACATAAATAAACTTTACAACTTTTCTTTTTAGTATATTTTTATTCTTGACATTTTTTCATTTATGATATTTTTTCCCGTTCTTCCATCGTTCGAAGTGGTATTGAAAATCTTCCTAGTCAATACAACCAGAAAGATTTTCATTCATTTTCTCTATTAATTTAAAACTGAAAACGCCATAACCACAATCCCAAGTATCACCAATATCACCCCCGTTGCCCGGTTCAATGTCTTCGGTGTTGCCTTATTCGCAAATACTGCCGCAATCCTTGCCCACAACAGTGTGAACACAATACATAAAATCCACACCGCTATATTCGGCATTCCCCCGATTGCAAAATGCGAAACTGCGCCGGTAAAGGCAGTAAATGTCATGATAAATACACTCGTTCCGACCGCCGTCTTAAGTTCATATCCAAGCACAGAAGTCAGGATCAGAAGCATCATCATACCGCCTCCGGCACCGATAAATCCACAGATAAATCCGATCAGCACACCACAGATTACCGACTGCACTGCACGTTTCTTCGGTGATACTTTTTCCATGGCTTCTTTTGTTGTCATGACAGGTTTTACAATGAACTTAATGCCAAGCAAGAATGTCATAAATACCGAGAAATTTCCCATCGTTGTAGATGGTACCAGACTGGACACATAACTTCCCACAACGGTAAAGGCAAGTACGCTGACCATCATGATCAGACCATTCTTCACATCCAGATTCTTATTCTTTCCATATGTATAGGCAGATACTGCGCTTGCAAGTACATCTGATGAAAGCGCGATTCCGACTGCCATATAAGGATCCATTCCAAGAAATGTGATCAGCATCGGACTAATCACTGCCGCCGCACTCATTCCGGCAAATCCGGTTCCGAGTCCGGCTCCCATACCTGCAAAAAATGTTACGATAATCATTAATATTGTATTCATCTAGTTCTTTTCCTCCAACATCTTCTCTATATTCGCTTCCATATGCGCCATTCCTTTTTGAAGGGCTTTTCTTGTATCTTCATTCATTCCTTCAAATAGTTTTTCAACGAATGACTGCTGGAGTTTCTGTCCTTCTTGGATAATCTCTTTTGACTTTTCTGTACAGATCAGATGAACTTTTCTCCGGTCTCCTGCTACACTTTTCCGCTCCAGATAGCCTTCATTCACAAGTTTATCCACATTTATCGAAACAAGATTGGCTTTGATTTTTCGTATTTCTACGATATCTCTGGCAGTTTTATATTCTGGATTGTTCGCCAGGAAAAGTAAGATATCAAATGCGGTCTGTGGAATATTCAGTTCATGGCATAACGGTTTGCATATCTCACTGTATGCTTTTGACAGCTTTTCTGCAAATTCAATTCCTAGATTCATATATATGATCCTCCTTTTTATTTCAAATTTGAACTATTCATTTTTGTATTAATATAACACTTGGAAATGCACTTGTAAAGTGCTGTCAGATATAAACTTATATGACAGAGCAAAGTAAAAGCCTTCAAAGTTCCCACTCTGAAGGCTTTCTTGCTCTTTTATAAATGAGCCGTTCTATTTCAGTTGCTATATTTCCATCATCCCAGACATAATACATCCCCCAACTGCTCCACATTTTTCCATATCATTCCACTGTTCTTCATCAAATTTTATTCCACCGATTCCATACACCGGAATGCTAACTTCCCGGCAAACTGCTTTTAAGAATTCCAATCCTCTTGGCGGTAATCCCTTCTTACAGTCTGTTGCATAAATATGTCCTGCCGTAAGATAAGATGCACCTAATCGCTCTGCTTCTTTCGCTTCTTCTACAGAATGTATAGAAATTCCAATCTTTATAAACTTATTCTTTTCTTCATCGGGCAATTTTTGCAAAACCGGAAGTGGCAGATGCACAGATGTACATCCCAGTTCTATTGCAGTCTCCCAGAAATTATGAAGAATACAAGACACCTGATAACGGCTGCAAATATCTATTACTTCTTTCGCCAATCTCCCATATTCCTCTTCTGTCAGATCTTTTTCCCTTAAGATCACAGCTTCCGGATCTATCTTGCAGACTCTTTCTATCTGCTCTAAAAATGGACGCTTACAAAGCTTACGGTTACTGACTGCAATAATTCTGAATGTCTGATTCTTTAAATGATTCCTCTCATTTACTATCATAAACTCTGTCCTACACATAGATATAATCACTCATTACCGGCTGAAGATTATGTTTCAGAAGTGCCTGATATACCTCATCCACAGAACGTCCATCTGAAATTTCAAACTGATCGTCACCCTTGTCTTCGATATCTTCTACATGACTTCCGATACCGGTACTTACGCCTGCAGATATCTTTGTTGCAGCAATACTTACCAGATTATCGCGGACTCTTTCACATTCTCTTGTCGAAACTGTAATACTTGCAAATGGCATAAACAGACGGTATGCACACACTACCTGCAAGAGCTGCGGTTCGTGCACATCCATCGGATTGATCCTGTCATTATTAATGATCGGACGAAGTCTCGGACATGAAAATGCAATTTCTGCATGTGGATATTTTCTCTGTAATAAGTAAGCATGATATCCTGTCGCAAATGCGTCCTTCCGGAAATCATCCAGTCCCAGAAGCGCTCCGAATCCGACGCCGCGCATGCCGCCTCTTAATGCTCTTTCCTGTGCATTGACACGGTATGGATAGATTCTCTTATGTCCTGCAAGATGAAGTGTCTCGTATTTATCCGAATTGTATGTCTCCTGGAATACCGTTACATAATCTGCTCCGCATTCATGCAGATATGCGTATTCGTCTGAATTCACCGGGTAGATTTCCAGACCTATGACTTTAAAATATTTTCTGGCAATTTTACATGCTTCACCGATATATTCTACGGTAGATTTGTTACGGCTTTCCCCTGTAAGAATCAATATTTCCTGCAGACCGGTCTCGGCGATGGCTGCCATTTCTTTTTCAATCTCTTCGGCATTTAACTGTGCACGGTTGATTTTATTATGGCAATTGAAACCACAGTAAATGCAATAGTTCTCGCAATAATTTGCGATATAGATTGGTGTGAACATATAGACACTGTTACCAAAATGCTTTCTCGTCTCGATCTGCGCTGCCTGCGCGATCTCCTCCAGAAATGGCAACGCTGCCGGAGACAATAACGCCTGAAAATCCTCCGGTGTACGTTCCGTATGTGCCAGTGCACGTTTTACGTCTTCTGCTGTATAGCGGTCATAATCATATGCTTCCATCGCTGCTACGACCTGATCGAGTATCTCTGATCCGATATCTTCCATACCCGGAAGGTATGTCATGTGATCGATGCGGTTCTTCTTCTGATCTTCCAGAATCTCCTCGCTTAAAATACTTTCATTAATATGTGTATCTTCATGATTTGTTCCCATCTGTCGTGCCTCCTAATCCTGCAGAAATCCGGTCAGTGGTGATGATGCACTGGCCCCACGCTCTATCGTTCTTCCAAGTCCGGAAAGGTACGCACTTCTACCCGCTTCGATTGCTTTCTTGAATGCTTCCGCCATCGCCGGTACATCTCCTGCTGTTGCAATTGCCGTATTTGCCATCACTGCAGCCGCTCCCATCTCCATTGCCTCACATGCCTGGGACGGGCGTCCGATTCCGGCATCTACGATAATCGGCAAGTCAATCTCATCGATTAGGATCTGGATGAAATCTTTTGTACTGAGTCCTTTGTTTGAGCCGATCGGTGCACCAAGCGGCATGATACATGCTGCTCCGGCATTTGCAAGATCTCTTGCAGCATTCAGATCCGGGTACATATATGGCATAACTACGAATCCTTCTTTTGCAAGAATTTCTGTAGCTTTGATCGTCTCATAGTTATCCGGAAGGAGATATTTCGAATCTCTTACCACTTCCACTTTGACGAAATTACCACATCCGACTTCTCTGGAAAGTCTGGCGATACGGACAGCTTCTTCTGCATTTCTGGCTCCTGATGTATTCGGAAGTAATGTCACATCTTCCGGAATATAATCCAGGATATTTGCCAGTCCCCCTTCATTTGCACGACGGAGTGCCAGTGTAATAATCTGTGCTCCTGCTTTTTCCACACATGCTTTCACCAGATCCAGCGAGAATTTCCCCGAACCTAATATAAAACGAGAAGTAAACTCTTTTCCTCCAAGTGTAAATGTATCTGTATTTTTTATTTCTTTTTTATCCATAATCAGGACCTTCTTTCCTATTATTTTCTGCTCACGCTTTCTTATTCATCTATCGTTTTTCAAGCATGAATCTTATGTTTCTTACCTGTCTTTCTACACGTCCTCTTCTCCAAAAATCAGACGTGTGATCATATTTGCTTCATGTGCTGCACAGATTGCAACTCTTGGTGCCATCAGACCATTCCCATAAGTTGGTGCTGTCTCGCGGTCCCCGCACAGGTAAAAGTTCTTCATTAATTTCTGTGTGCGGATCGTATTACTGCTTCCGTATCCGGCCATACCGGTTGCCGATACGAGTTTCTTTTCCGGGAAATATTCCAGTATTCCATTCACCAGCATTGCCTTCGCCTCTGGATTATCGAATGCTTCACATACAATCGGCTCGTCACGAAATAGTGTCTTAAGATTTTCTTCTGTGACTTTCACGCAGTCTGTATAGATATCCAGATACGGATTAATTTTTAACAGTAATGATTTTAACGCATCTGTTTTATACATTCCGATATGCTCCATAAAGTACTGTTGCCGGTTCAGGTTCGTAATATCTACTACATCAAAATCTATCAGATGGAGATGCCCGACTCCGATTCTGGCAAGTGCATATGCCACATTTGACCCCAATCCGCCAAGTCCGGCTATCGCAACCCTTCCTGCTGACAGAAGCTTCTGCTTTTCCGAAGAATGTCTTTCATTAAGCGCAGCCATAATCTCTTCTTTACTAAGTACTTTTGCGTTTGCATTTTTCGCCATATTTTCTGATACGATTTCTTCCATAAATGTTAGCCTCCTCCTACAAATGTCACAACTTCCAGACGGTCGCCGTCTTTTAACATGGTATCGGAATAACTGTATTTTGGAAGAATATCTCCGTTTAACTCTACAGCGATTCTTTTTACCTGATACTGATTCTGCTCCAGATATTCTGCAACAGTCGTATCCTCTGTCAGATTGATTTCTTTTCCATTTACGATAATCATGTGCTCTCCTTTCCCGGATCATACTTTCGAAAAATCCACGGTTAAAGCACATATCAAAACCTTTCGAAAGTACTCGTCAGATAAAAAAAGAGTTCACGAAGTAAATACACCCGTGGTGGTGCACCCCTTCATGAACTCTCGTTCACTCTCAACTTATCCGATATTCTATTGTTCCTGATTTCCGGTGCCTCATATCATCTGCCGTCACTTATTCACTATGAATAGTTCCGTAACCTGCAGATTTTTCCAGCACATAGTAAAAAAGAGAGATACCAACTAAATGCATCTCTCCTAAAATCTACGTTATACATTCCTACGTTGGCATTATCCAAATCAGGTATATGGGTCGAAGTTCTTTACTTCCTCTCAGCCTGGTATACAAGCTCCCCGTGTTTTATCTACATGTTTAAGTATAGAAACTCCTGCACGAAATGTCAACTCATTTTTACTGATTTCTGACTTTTTCCGAAACAACTATTTTTATTCATTCTACTTATTATCAAACGTAATATTCCGTACCATATTTCTGTTAATCAGCTGGGTTCCCTTCTTGGTATCTACCTTTATCCACTGCATATCTGCGTCCATGAGCTTTCCTTTGATTGCTCCTACTTCATTAAACAGACTTACCGTACATTCTTTTCCCATATACTGATCTAACATTGAACCATCCATATCTTCTTCCTTTCCTTCTCCATTTACAATTGTGATTACACTGTTTGCCGCCTGTACTGTCAGCGCCGTAAGCATATTCAGGTTATTAAGCGCTACTATTGTTGCAACGTTCATGTAGACTCACCTCCATCTTTTCCTGCAGGTCTTGTTATCAGTATATCATACTTCCAGATGATAGAACGATTTTTTAAAATGCCGCTTCTCACCCGGTTCTTCTGGTTTATCTGTCTGACCAGACTTCATCGGCGATCTCTTTTACAAGCTTAAGCTTTGCCCACTGTTCTTCTTCCGTCAGCTTATTACCGATCTCGCAGGATGCAAATCCGCACTGTGGGCTTAAGTATAAGCGGTCAAGAGGAACATATTTGGCTGCTTCATGGATTCTTGCAATTACTTTCTCTTTGTCTTCCAGTTCCGGTGTCTTGGTTGTTACAAGTCCAAGTACAACCTTCTTATCGCCGGACACCTTTGCAAGTGGTGCAAATCCACCGGATCTCTTATCATCGTATTCCAGATAATATGCATTTACATTCTCTTCTCCGAATAACAGATCTGCTACAGAATCATATGCTCCGGAACTGAAGAATGTAGAGTGATAGTTTCCACGGCATACGTGTGTATTGATCACCAGATCTTCCGGTGCCTGTGCAACTACCTGATTATTCAGTTCCAGAAGAAGTTTCTTGTAATCTTCCAGTCTCTGTCCTGTTCTTCCGGTCAGTGCAACTGCCATCTTCGCATCTACCATTCCGCCCCATACACAGTCATCAAACTGAAGGTTACGGCAGCCTGCTGCATAAATTTCCTGCACGAATTCACCGTATGCCTTGATCACATCTTCTGCAAATGCTTCTTCCGATCCATAGATTTCCAATGTTGTATTCAGAAGCTGTGCCCCGGTAAAGTATGCATAAAACTGTCCCGGTGACGGGATGGTCTGTTTTGCAATGGTATTTTCATCTTCTAATGCTTTGATGAATTTGAAGTGTTCCACAAATGGATGATCCTTTACAGAAATCTTTCCCGTCATGTATGTATCATCGATCATTGCCGCTTCCGCATCAAATGTCGTATTTCCCTCAACTGTTTTCTGATGTTCGATTCCTTCAAATCCCCACATAAAATCCAGATGCCATGTCGATCTTCTGAATTCTCCGTCTGTAATGACATGATATCCAAGCTCTTTAATCTTGGCTACCAATTCCAGGATGCATTCATCTTCTACTGCTGTTAATTCTTCCTGCGAAATGGTTTCTTCTTCAAATTTCTTTCTTGCGTCTTTTAATTTCTGTGGGCGTAAAAAACTTCCTACGAAGTCATGACGAAATGGTGTATTCATAATTCTCCTCCTTGCCGGTTGGAACTTAGGTTTTCTGGCTTTTTTATTGTCCCTGATGGCTTTCTTTTCTATTTTCATACCTTTGATTGTTTTCTCAATCGATGGACTTATTATAATTTGTTTTGATAAACTTGTATAATACAAAAAAATGTGCATTTGTCATAGTTTCAAACTATAGCAAATATATCTTTCAACTTATTATTATCACACTACAAAAGCCGACATCAGCAACTTCTCAGTCGTACTCTTCCATAAAACACATATTTTTCTACCTTCTTTGTCATACCATAATCATATATCCATCATATTAATTATAGTTTTCACTTATCTTTGTCGCAGTTGTATAATTTATTCGGACGAAAATATGAAAGGAAGCGTTTTACTATGAAGGAAAAAACACTTTTTCCCAGAGAAGAAAAATCAGAAATTTTATTCAAGAAAATCTCAGAAGATAAATGGGCCTGTGAAAAGCTGATGGAAACTTTCTGCAGTTACTTATTCAGTAACGACGGTGTCGATCTCCCGGATAATCCTTCTGCTGTAGAATTTACCCAGGCACTTTTCAATTCCTACCGCAACCGTGACTTATCCGCTTTTTTAATGTCAATCTGTCAGAACACGGTCTTTGATCTCTTACGAAATGCATTCCTGATTCCTTACCGGTTCAATGCCGATGGCAAACAGAATCCCATAATTATGACAGATGAAAATGGAGTTTTACTACCTGAATATAAGAAATCTGTTCATGAACGGGAATACCGTCATTTTCATGAAGTTTATATGGATCTCGGATCTCCAAAGAATATTTTCCTGGCACAGGCGTACCGCTACAGTCATTCTTATACATCCGATGATATGGAACCGGAGCAAAATATTCTGGAAAAGAATAACGGTGTACTGCTGATCCGTGAATTACCGGATACCGTAAGATTAAAAGAAACCGAAGCAGAGGCTTATTCGGCTATTCTGGATATTGTCATAAAACTTCAGAAAGAACTTCCTATGTCCTATGTATTCTATGGACAGGATTCTCTTGTTGAAGATAATACTCGTTATGACGAGATCGGAGTTTTCCTTCCGAATTCACATTTCTTAAAAAATCTGGAACGCCACGTTTCCAAAGCAGAGGCGATCATTTATGCAGACAACTAATTCTAACTTTATTGATATTATGGAAAAAAATCATATGGAGATTCCATGGCATGACTACGCCAATGATGACAGTAATGTACTGATCGCAGAAGCCGGATTGATCGAGAAAGCTTCTGTCATCGGCCGTGTGGGCCTGATCATGCTCTCCTGTGGAACCGGTGCATGGCGTGTACGGACTTCCATGAACCGGCTTTCCAAAGAGCTTGGTGTAACCTGTACGGTAGACGTAGGACTTATGTCTATTGTGTTTAACTGTTTCGATGGAAACGATTGTGTTTCCCAGTCATTGAGTATTGCCAATACAGGAGTCAATACATCCAAGCTTTACCGCATGGAACAATTCGTAGATCATTTTCCGGAAGAAGAAGCACATATGACCGGTGAAGATATCCATAAGCGACTGGATGAAATTGAAGAAATTCATGCCCTTTATTCACCGTCCAAACTTGGATTCGCCGCGGCTCTTGCCTGCTGCGGCTTCACATTTTTACTTGGCGGCGGACCGGTTGAGATGGCTCTCGCATTCATTGCCGCCGGCATCGGTAACCTCATCCGTACCAAATTGATCAAGCATCATTACACATTGTTCCTGAATATTGCAGTATCCGTGTCTGCTGCATGCTTTACTTATGCAGTCTTTCTGAAACTTGCAGAGCTTATCTTTCACATTCCGGAGCTTCACGAAGCCGGTTATATCTGCTCTATGCTGTTCATCATTCCCGGATTTCCATTTATTACAAGCGGGATTGACCTTGCAAAGTTGGATCTGCGTTCAGGACTGGAACGGCTTACTTATGCAATCATTATTGTGATGGTTGCCACTTTATTTGCATGGATCATGGCTTTACTTCTGCATCTGGAACCGGCTGATTTCACGGCACTGCATCTGAGTACTGCTGCCCGCCTTATCTTCCGTGTGATTGCAAGTTTTTGCGGAGTATTTGGATTCTCGATCATGTTCAACAGTCCTTACTCTATGGCTGCAACGGCCGCTTTTATCGGTGCCATTGCCAATACACTCCGGCTTGAACTTGTTGATTTCACCAGTATGCCTCCGGCTGCTGCTGCATTCATCGGTGCACTGACTGCCGGATTGCTTGCTTCTTTTATTAAGAAGAGTAACGGATACCCACGAATCTCGCTTACCGTACCTTCCATTGTAATCATGGTTCCGGGACTTTATCTGTACCGTGCGATTTATAATTTCGGGATTATGTCCCTGACGGATGCGGTTTCATGGTTTACTTCTGCGATTATGATTATTGTGATGTTGCCGCTTGGACTGATCTTTGCGAGAATTCTGACTGATCGTACGTTTCGGTATTGTACGTAACATCTGACAGCCCTTTACAAATGCATGGCAATTCAAAAAGATATTTTGCTCCCTCCTCAAAACCAGCAGGGACAGGAAAAAATATTTTCCCTGTCCCCATTGATTTACATTGCAAATTTTGGTGTAAAATCAGGTTCTTTCCCCTGAAAATAAATGTCCAGCCACCGGTCTGTCTGTTCAAATACCTGCAGATTCTTCTCCTCCGTCTCGATGCCATATTCTGTTAGGTTCTATTTTCCTGCCATCTGTTCTTTTTCAGTTCTTTTCCCGTTTTAATTCAGATAAATGGCATCTAACAGTTCTTTTCCCGTTTTTGTTTCAAATATTTTTTCTCTTGCATTTCTTATTGATTTTTCTGACATCTGGCTTTCATCCGCATTCACGAGGAAATCTGCCTCCAGCAAAATCCGGTAATCCATACCATCTACATTTCCATAAGTATGATGATGACTGACCAGATACACAATCCGTTCTTTCATCTGTCCTTCAATCTCTGCCTCTTCCAGGAATTTTTCTGCAAGAGCGATGCCTTCCTTTTCCTGATATTTTCCATTGGTGTTACCATATTTTTCTCTGCAAAACGGGCAGGCAATATCGTGTATGACAGCTGCTGTCTCGAGTGTTTTTTGTGTTGTTTCATCCAGTCCCTCTTTTTCACCGATTAATTTTGCATAGGTATATACTTTCAGAAAATGGGCGATATCATGTGTATTTCTATTGGATTCCTGTATCATCTTGATGAGCATGTCGTTAACTGTCATTTCTTGTCTTTCTCCTTTTTGACTTTCTTATTCTTTTCCTTAACCGATGCTTTTTTCACTGCATAATCTTTCATCTCCGGTATTGCTCCTCCGGCCACTGCCCACAAGTACAGGCTTGCCACACTGCAATACGGCAAAAATCTTTTTCTGTATTTTTCGAATATCTTCCAAGTCGAATTCCCGATTCAGAATCTTCCCTGCAAAGTCTGTCAGATATTGGATTTCTTTGTCTCCATATTCAAAGTACCTCATATTCCTCCAGTCTGCGTAATGCCTCCTGCAATTTCGAAGTTGGAAGTGCCAGTCCCATCCGGATACCATAAGGAATGTGAAACTGACGTCCGTCTCTCCACAAAACACCAACTTCTACACCGGCACGTAAGAGTTCATCCAGCGTTTTCCCACTATATTTACACCAGTCCGTGAAATCAGGAACAATCACATCTGTCCCTTCCGGCTTGTACAAGATGACATGACTGGTCTTATTGGCAAAAAAATCCAACGCATAATTGATATTTGTTTCCAGTACTTTCTTCAATTCAGCCAGCCACTCCCTGCCATCTGTAGTATAAGCTCCGATTAGTGCATGCATGGAAAGAACATTCATGTCATTATAATGCCCCAGAGACTCATACCGTCGTAAAGCATCTGCTAATTTCTTATTATAAACGATATGATAACTTCCTACCAGTCCTGCAAGATGGAATGTCTTGGACGGTGCATAGAATGCAATCGTCCTCTGTCTTGCATCTTCTGATACCGACTGTGTCGGTATATGTTTTTTCCCGAAAAAGGTCAGATCTGACCATATCTCATCTGAAATGACCTGAACATCATATTTGTGGAATAATTCCATCATACGTTCAAGTTCCCACCGTTCCCAGACACGGCCGCTTGGATTATGTGGAGAGCAGAACAACGACGTATGGATGTGATTCTCTTTTATCTTTTTCTCCATATCTTCATAATCCATACGAAGTACTTCGTTTTCATCTTCTGTAAGCGGACTTAGCACGGCAGGATAACCATTCCGGTTTAACTGTGTCGTAAATCCAGTATATGTAGGACTATGCAGAAGTACTGCTCCGTGTTCCGGATTCAGAAGTTGCTTTCAGCTCTGTCTTGATACGACGCCTTATAAATATCTTCTGGAATTCCGCCTTTCAAAAGCTGCCGGACTTTTAAAAGAAACGGATCTACCGGTCGGGATCATTGCCGAAAATACTGGTTTTCATCAGATGAGTCACTTCGGGAAATGCTTTAAAGAAAAAACGGGGCATACGCCCCGAGAGTACCGTTCAATGAATGCACTATCAATCACACACTAATATATGTGTACTGTTTGCACGATATATGAACAGTACCCATAATTTTACCGTCTTTTCTATTGCACTATTAGAAAATATATGTTAACCTACTTTCACGCAATTCTTACTCGAAGAACTGCAAAAGGTTTCTATCAACCAATCGGCAAATATTTTTATAGCTCAATATTTCGAGCAGATAATCCGATACTACTTACCAAGATGAATATTGCTTTGATATATGTTTCATAATTTTTAACAATAAGTTTTTCTTTTCTGTCATATTATACTATGTTAAAATATACTTAATCAGAGATTTCTTTACTTCAGGCGATAGTTCATCTTACAAAAGAAGGGAGAATTCTCATGTGTAAACTGAACAAAAAAAATTTGAATGTAACCGCTCAGACAAACGCAATATCTGACGATCATTTGGCAGCTGAAGATTCATTTATTATGCTGCCAACCGTCGATTTCTGTTTTAAGGAATTGATGCATAACGAAACTGTCCGAAAGGGAATTATAGCCGCAATATTGAATATCCATCCATACGAAGTTGAAAAAACAGAGCTTATGCCTACAATACTCCGAAAGGAATCCGAAGAGGATAAATATGGTATTCTTGATGTCCGGGTCAAATTAAAAGATGGTACACAGATGGACTTTGAAATGCAGGTAATCTACTATGATTACTGGACTAATCGAACAATTTATTATCTAAGTAAAATGTATTCGGCACAGATTAAAGAGGGCGATAATTATGACAAGCTCCAGAAATGTATCCAAGTAAGCATTCTTGATCATGTATTAATATCTGATGATACGGAATGTTACCGCCGTATTTGTTTTTGCGATACGAAAACCGGAAAAGTATATTCAGATAAAATGGAAATTCATATTCTTGAGCTTCCAAAATTACCGCCGGAACAGCAAAATGAATCTGATTTAATGCAATGGATGCGTTTTCTGGGTGGAAAGAACAGGGAGGATTTGAAACGAATGGCAGAGAAAAATTCTAACCTAAAAGAAGCGTATAATGAATTAGACAAACTGAGTGCTGATGAGCAGAAACGTCTTGAATACGAAGCCAGGCAAAAGGCTATCCGGGATAAAAACATTTTACTCATAACTGGTGAGAACCGCGGACTTGAAAAAGGCGAGCGCATCGGACTTGAAAAAGGCGAGCGCATCGGACTTGAAAAAGGTATTCAGGCAACAATAGAAACTTGCCAGAATTTTCAAATTTCAAAAGATAATATCTGCCAGAATTTAATAGAAAAATTTGATCTTTCTAAATCAGAATCGCTTTCTTATATCGAAAAATACTGGAAGTAGATTTTACCTGCATGACCTCTGGCAAAGCACATGGATTATCTGGCCGGTAGCAGGAGTTCTTTTCGGAGTTGTCAAAACTGTATCCAACATAATACTCAAGGCGGATGACTAATCCGCCTTACCTACCAGTTCAGCGGATTACAGTCATCCTCACATTTTCCGTCCTTAATCTCCTCACAGTGTCTTAACTTTTCCTCAATGCAATCATATCGTTTCTGTGCTTCTTCCAGTTCCTTTTTCGTCTTTTCTTCCAGCTCTTTTAATATCTGGTATCTCTCATCAAATTTCGTTCCCGGTGTCTGATTTTTTATTTCTACACTTTACATTCCATCACAACATTAATAACCTATGACAGAACTTGTATACATTTTTCTTAATTATCTCTTACAGCATATGTGCTCTTAACTCTTCCGGTGTCATCTGAGACAGCATAGCCGGTGCGATATCGAATACGCTTCTTGCTCCTGATTCACCTTTCTGTGAAAGTCTGTGTGCTGCACGTGCGTAAGCCACCAGAACACTTCCTGTGAATTCCGGGTTGGAATCCAGTTTCAGAGAATATTCGATCACATGCTTGTTACCTTCGCATCCAGTCTCTCCTGTACGGATCACGAATCCACCGTGAGGCATCTTGCTGTGATTTGCTTTTAACTCTTCTTCTGTGATAAATGTTACGGTTGTATCATACTCATCGAAGTAGTTTGGCATTGTCTTGATAGCTTCTTCGATTGCTGCTTTGTCTGCGCCTTCTTCTGCAACTACATAGCACTCTCTTAAGTGTTTCTGTCTTGTTGTCAGTTCCGGTTCGCTTCCGCTTCTGACCTGATCAACAGCTGCTTCGATCGGTACCGTATACTGGATGCCATTCTTTACACCTTTGATACGACGGATTGCATCAGAGTGTCCCTGGCTGACGCCTTTGCCCCAGAACGTATAAGTGCTTCCCTGTACCAGAATAGACTCTGCATACAGGCGGTTCAGAGAGAACATTCCCGGATCCCAGCCTACAGAAATGATGCTGACATTCTTTCCTTCTTTTGCTGCTTTGTCTACATTTGCAAAATATTCCGGAATCTTTGCGTGTGTGTCAAAGCTGTCGATCGTGTTAAAAGATGCAGCTACCTTAGGTCCGATCACCGGAAGGTCTGTTGCTGATCCGCCACAAAGAATCATAACATCGATCTCATCTTTCATAGCTTCCATATCGTCAAAGTGCTTTACTTCTGCTCCTTCCGTCTGGATCTTGACACTTGCAGGATCTCTTCTTGTAAATACTGCTTTTAATTCCATATCGTCATTACGCTTGATAGACTGCTCTACTCCACGTCCGATGTTACCATATCCTACAATACCAATTCTGATTTTATCCATGTTTCTACCTCTCTTCTTTGATTCATATCTTTGTAAATTATATCATAGATTCTTTTCACAACAATCCTTTTCTTTTGCAAATTTATCCCATCTCATTATAATGTGCATAGATTCCGCCCTGCTTTAACAGTTCTTCATGCGTTCCCCTCTCTGCAATTCCATTATCTGCCACTACAAGTATCTCATCCGCATTACGGATCGTAGATAATCTGTGTGCGATCGTAATCGTTGTCCGGTTCTTTGCAAGCTCTTCCAGACTCTTCTGTATCCAGCGTTCACTCTCATTATCCAGCGCACTTGTCGCCTCATCCAGAATCAGGATTGACGGATTCTTAAGAAATACCCTTGCAATCGATATTCTCTGTTTCTGTCCGCCGGAAAGTCTCGTTCCTCGTTCTCCGACGAATGTATCATATCCATCCGGAAGCTCCATGATGAAGTCATGGATATTCGCTTTTCTTGCCGCCTCTTCAATCTCTTCCATCGATGCCCCCGGCTTACCATAAGCAATATTTTCCTTAATGCTTCCACAGAACAGGTACGCGTCCTGCTGTACCAGTCCGATCTGATTACGCAGGCTTTCCAGTGTCAGATCTCTGACATCTTTTCCATCAATCGTGACACGGCCTCCTGTTACATCATAGAATCTTGGGAGCAAAGAGCAGATCGTCGTCTTACCACTTCCCGAAGGTCCGACTAAAGCCACGGATTTTCCTGCCGGGATATCAAATGTAACATTGGAAAGCACCGGCGTATCATCATCGCTATAATGAAACGATACATTTTCATAAGAAACATGTCCGTTTACTTCTTCTATTGATTCTGCATCTGGTGCATTTACAATCTCCGGCTCTGTCTCTATCACATCCAGAAATCTCCGGAATCCGGACAGACCTTTCTGCATCATCTCGGTAAGCTCTACCAGGATCTGGATCGGACTGATAAAGATACCGATATAGAGTGCGTACATTGCAAGATCTACTGCCTCCATCTTCCCCTGTGCGATCAGCCAGCCGCCGAATACCAGCGTGATCAGATACATCAGCCCCTGAAAGAATAAGTTTCCGCTCATAAAACTTCCCATGCACTTATAGTTTGCATCCTTGGAAATCAGAAATCCCTGATTACTCTTTTTAAACTTCTCCCGCTCAATCTCTTCATTTGCAAAAGACTGTACGACACGGATTCCTGCCAGTGTATCCTGAAGACTGGAATTGACATCTCCGATCTTCCGTCGGTTATCCATGAATGTCGCCTGCATTCTCTTGTTCTGTCCATATGAGAAAAACAACATGAACACTACAAGAACCAGAAGTGGAATCGCAAGTCTCCAGTTGATCAGAAATAAGAAAATAAATGAGCCGATAATTTTGATCAGAGAAATGAATAAGTTCTCCGGTCCATGATGTGCAAACTCTGAGATATCAAAAAGGTCCGATACCAGCTTGCTCATCATCTGCCCGGAATTATTCTGGTCATAATATGAAAATGACAATTTCTCATAATGGTCAAAAAGCTGCTGCCGCATGTCCCGTTCCATATTGGCTCCCATCATATGCCCCTGATAGCTGACATAATATTTACAAAGCGCCTGTAATATATAAATTGCAAGCAATCCTGCCCCAATCGGGAGCAAGGCATGCAGTATGTGATCCGCTGATTCCGTAAACAATGTCTTCGTAAGCGTACGTAAAATCTGTGGAAATGCGAGATCCACCAAACTTATGACTGCCGCACAGATCAGATCCAGAAAGAATACCGCCTTATACGGGGCATAATACTGGATGAATTTTTTCATTGTATGCATTGTATATTCCCTACCTTTTCCTATAAACTCAATCTACTATATTATAGGATATCCGGAAGGAATTGGGAACCATTAAACTCATTTATAAGAAATTTTCTCTATCTCATCATACTCCAAGTATTTTCAGAAGTTCTGTATGCGGATGTGCCTGATTCTTCTGATATATATCCACATAATTGAGTGCTGCTGCGCCATCCATAAATGCCGGGAAGAGAAAGCCACACTCCGGTTCTCCCGGTTCATAGTCTCCACTCACCGGACAGATAGCGCAGATCAGATATTCGAACATCTCCTCGGATTCCCCCTGGCGGACATGATCCTGTCCTTTTGCCGGAATGTCATACCTGTCATGAAATACATAGACCGCATACTCTCCCGCTGCCTGATATTGTTCCCCGACAATCTCATAAAAGGTTTCCATTAATGCATCATTTTTCAGTCCACACGCACGCATCCCCATTAAGAGCTTCCACATACTGTCACCTTTCATCGTCTCGCTGGAAAATGCATATTCCTTCAGATTCTGATTCGTATCTGCAAATGGGATTACTTTTGCTATCTGTAAATTTTTTTCTTTCTCATCTGGGTTCAATTTTAAAAATCCCGTGTTAAATGTCCCGTCTATATATCCATCCATATCCAGATATCCTCCGGCGATTCTGGTCATGGATGTTCTCTTTACTGTCATTCTTCTGGTCAGTGCCAACATGTCTTCTCTGTTAATCATTTTGTTTCTTTTCCTTTACTTTCCAATTCTCATCGTTGAAACGGATATGTTCCTTTTACCATGTGCTCATAACAGATGCCGGAATGGTCTGATCATAATTTTCAGGAATGCATAGAACCGCTTCTTTTCCGGCGTCAGTACTTTTTTCTTATACAGACTTCCTTCCGTCTCTGTACCATCTGTTTTTACTTCTTTGCTTTTCTCCATATAAACATTTTCTGTATCACGGATTTCCTCATTCAAACGTTTACTTTCAATCACCAACATCAGTTCCGTGTCCAGATAAGTACTCCGCATATCCAGATTATACGAACCCACAATGGATATATTATCATCTACCAGAATCGTCTTGGTATGTACTGCATGTTCATTCATCAGCTCATATACCGTCGCATCTGTTCCCAGGATATTTTCTTTCTGATTCAGATAATCCGTACATCCCCATGGATTCGAACCTTTTTCCACTGCATTGAGTATAATCTTGAGATCTGCCTTTTCCGATATCTGCTTCAATTTCTGATACATATAGGAATTACAGATCACATACGGCGTCTGGATGACCACCTCTTCTCCCTGTCCGGCGATATACCCGATCGTCTGAAGAACTTTCGGACTTTTTCTCGCCGCCTGCGTTCCATTATCGATCAGTGTGATCTTATCTGCTTCATATGTATCGTCTTCCCAGTTCTCATAGTTTTCAATATCCGGATACTTCTCTTTTAATGAACGGTATCGTTCTTTCAGCTGATAGTATTCACTTTTATACTTTTCTTCATATGATACGACATATGTCTTCTTTTTTCTGACCTGGGTTTCATTCCATATGGTATCAAAATATTTCTCGAGCTCCTGCAGCGATTCCCCTTTTCCTTCCGTCTCTTCATATACAAGAATATCCCGGTCTACATTGATTCCGGTCTTTTTATCTCCCAGAAAGATATCATTGGTATTGCGTCCTCCCAGCAGATACATCGATTCATCAATGATCAGGTACTTATCATGCATCCGGTAATTCAGACGCATAAGATTCGTAACCGGATTATAGATTCCAACTTCTACATTCTGATGTGCTGTCAGTGCCTGAAACACCGGACTCTTTTCCAAAAAGAGCTTCTGATAGATCCCGTCGATCAATATTTGTACCTGCACACCTCTTTCTGCCGCTGTATATAATGCCGCAATGATCTTCGTACCACTGTCATCCGGACGCAGATCAAATGTTGATAACACAATTCTTTTTCTCGCATTTCCGATCATACGGAGCCGCCACAACAGTGCCTCTTCATTGTCATCAATACATTTGATCCGCTCTGCATTCTTTTTTCCCGCTTGGTTTCCGCCGACATCCTTCATCGTTTCTTCCGTAAATGTAGTCTGTTCCAGTTCTTTCTCATAAACTGCATCCGGATTTCTTTTTATCAGCGGCAGAATGATATTCACCGCCAGGATCACAATCAGTATGAACCCTGTTATTTTTGCTAATATACCTATGTACTTTTTCATAACATTCCGGCTTTCCATGTTTTTCTTTTTATATGAGCTTCTGCATATTCTTTTTCAATCTCCTGATTCTTTCACTTATTATAACGCAGAATATCCTGTCATAATATAAAAAAAGCATGAATTCTATGCCGGGATCATCTTTCGATATCCTCTGCATCCCTTCATGCTCTTTTTTATCGATCAGTCATTTAATTCTACTCTTATCAGATCCTGATGCGGATTCGTCTTCGCAAGTCCGATCTCTGCCACCGTCACTTCCATCGGCACAAACAGTTCCTGCATAACTGCAAATGCTTCCTGCATCTGCTCTTTGGAAAGCTTTTTTCCCAGTGTGATATGAGGAAGCCACTGCATTGGCTGATAATACCGGCTCATCCTGACTTCCGGAATATTCTTTACCATATCATGTACCTGTTCGATCATATCTTCCAGATACAGATTCAGAACCGGTGTCACATACAGTACATATGGCAATAACACTCCGACAGAGACCAGCTGGATCTGTCCTTTTGCCAGATATCTCTCCAGATTTCCCACCACCTCTGTCAATTTTTCTTCCTCTCTTGCCTCTACAGACATAATTGTCAGATGAGGTGGAACGTGATTGTCCGTCATAAAAGTATTTCCTGTCTTTTGTGCAATCTTATTGATATAATCAGAAATTATTTTATTGCTTTTATCGTCAAAATACACCGATATCAGATACATTTTATCTTTCACCTCTTATTTCGAAGTTATTTTTTCATAATATAGTTTACAACGTATATTTTAAAATGTAAAATGCTTATGCTCGATAGTAAGATATAGTTAAAATATATATTCTTGCCTCCATTTGTAACCTTTCCATATTTTCATTTGTATTATAAGTGAAAGGCCTTAAGAAATGAACATCTGTTTTCCCACTAACACCAAAAAGGAGTACTCATGAAACCAGCAACACAAGTTTTAATCGAACGATATCAAAAGCATCTGTATGCGATTGCATTTAATATATGCAGGAACCAACAAGATGCAGAAGATGTCGTTCAGGATACATTTATTCAGTATCACACATATAAAAAAGAGTTTGATACAGAAGAACATATCCGTGCCTGGCTGATCCGAGTTGCGGTCAATAAAGCAAAGAATATCACCCGCTCATTCTGGCACAGAAATAAATGCAACTTAGAAGAATATATGGAAACATTAACCTTCGAAACACCGGAATCAGAAACTCTGTTTGACACAGTAATAAAACTTCCTGAAAAATACCGAATTGTCCTGCATCTCTTTTACTATGAAGATTATACAACACAAGAGATCAGTGATATCCTGCATCTTTCTGTCAGCAATGTAAAGACCCGGCTTTCCCGCGGACGTGCTCTTCTCAAAGAAACCTTAAAGGAGGAATGGAACGATGACGAATAAAGAAAAATACAAGCAGGCTTTTGATACACTTTCCGCCTCCGTCAATTTTTCCCTGGAGGTAGACAAAATGAGTATCTTAAATAGAAAGCACAAATTAAAAACAATAGCAGCCGCAGTTGCCGCATGCCTGATCGTAACAGCCGGAACCGGAACAGCCTACGCATCCGATCTTGGCGGAATTCAACGGAAAGTCCAGCTCTGGATCCACGGAGATCAGACAACTGCTACTTTAACAATCAATTCTGACGGTTCTTATACCGGAACTTATGCAGATAAAGACGGAAAAAATAAAGAATTTGGCGGAGGCGGCATTGCAATTAACCAGGATGGCTCCGAACGCAGCCTTACACAAGAAGAAATTATGGAAGAACTAAATGCTCCGGATATAGAATATGAAAAAGATGGCTCCGTCATCCTGTATTACAAAAATCAGTCCATCGATATCACACACAAATTCAACAAAGACAATATCTGCTATGTGAAACTGGTTGATGGTGATGACTCTTTATATGTCACAGTGAAATATAACAATGGATATGCTTCATCTCCAAATAAATATATTTCTCCACGAGAGTTCAATTAACTTGCTCTTCCAACTGAAATACTTTATATTTAATATACGGATAGCTCTCCTGCTGTCCGTATATTAATATAAAGTATGCAAGAGAGGCTGTCATTGACAGGTTCTCTGTATCCATTATCTATCTAGAAAGGATTTTGTATCATCATGAATGACCATACACATACCGATAAAACTTTACAGGGCAATGATAAGATTGAATCTGCCATTGCCGCACTTCAACAGGAACCATCACAGGAAATGCTTGCACACACTCTGACCGTCATCCGCCGGCGCATGAATGAACACGGTGAACTGATCATCGCCGTAGATCCTTCTTCTGCCGCCTCCGGCCTCCAGGTACAGGCAATCCAGACCGATGACGGGCACAAATGGTGGGCAGCTTTTACCAGCTTTGATGAAGAACTCAAGGGTTCCGGAAGCGTAATGTCTACATTTCTTACTGATATGAAGCAGTTATTTACTTCTGCTGTTACAGCGGATGGAATTCAGGGCATTATCATCAATCCATGGAACCGGACGATTATGCTGGACAAACTGCTGTTAAAGATAATCTTAGGGGAAAGTGGTATGTAAATACCACTTTAATTAAATCCGATCAGACGTCTTGCAACCGTGTAAGCCAGTGATGATATCTTGCGTCCTGATTTTCCCGGAATATTCATAGTCTGTCCGAGAATTCCATAGCGGATCTTTATAAAACTACGCATATCTTTCTTCTTCAGATACTGCCATAATTCCCTTTTCTTCTCCAGATTTTCTTTATTCTTTGAACGAATGCAGAGAATAGAAGAAACGGTCATCATGATTGCCAGATAATTCAACATATACTGTCTTAATTTCTTACTTCCGATGTTTTTCAGCTGATACATATCGATCATTGTCTTTGTGACAAATATCTGCTGATCCAGTCTCTTGATCATTACTTTCTCATTAACCGACTGATCCTCTCGTCCGATAAAGTATCTGTAGAAGTCTACATCCATATAATAAATTTTGCGGACATGTGGAAGCGGATAATATACATAGATATTGTCCACATAGAATGTGTGTTTCGGCAGATGCAGCTGGATCAGTTTCAGCATATCTGTACGGTAAATAACCGAATGCATCAGAATATACTGATCCAGATGGAAATGTCCCATATCATCCCAGCGGAAAATCTCATCCTGAGGCAATACATTGCGGTAATGGATCACTTTCTTGTGTGCTGCTCCAACTTTCTCATATACGTAGTTGGCAATCAGCATATCCAATTCCATTGCATCTTCTTCCATATGGCGTAAAACTTCCAGAATTTTATGAAGCGCATCTTCGTCCACCCAGTCATCACTGTCTACAACCTTGAAATATTTACCGGTTGCATGTGTCAGTCCCGAGTTTACAGCATCTCCATGTCCGCCGTTTTCCTTATCCACCACTTTAATGATCGTAGGATATTTTTCCATATATTCATGAGCAATCTCTGATGTTTTGTCTTTTGATCCGTCATTTACGATAATAATTTCAACGTCTTCTCCACCCGGAAGAATACTTTCTATCGCATGAGCCATATAGTCCTGTGAATTGTAACACGGGATGGCAAAAGAAATATATTTCATTCTTCTTTTCTCCTCTTTCTTCAAAATTGACTTCTATTAGTATAATCTATTTTGCTCTATTTTCCAACAAAATCTTTGTAAAATCCCATGTTCACAATTTGTTCATTTATCCTTCAAAATTCTTTCACTTCTTTAACATTCTTTCTTCACAGGTCTTTCTTATACTATAATCATCAAAGAAATACAAAAGACATTATCTAGTATGTAAATACTATTTGGAATAAACTTTTTCATAATACATGCCGGGAATCACGAAAGTGGTTACCCGGCATCCTCCCTTTTACAAGAGTTTTTTACACCGTTTCGTTATCTGTCCGCCCTGCCTGTCTTTTTCTCCATATATTCTTTAACTTTTCTCTTTTACAGAATCCTACACCTGTCAATATCCCTGCCATCGTAAAGCTTTCCCATATAATTCTTTTACCGTCATTTCTTTTGCCGGATTCCTCTTTTATCTGCTTTTCTTCTTTTTCAACCTTTTCATTTCTATAAAAAATATATTTCTGTACAGGTTCTGTTATCCTCCGCAAAAATGTTTTTTCCGGCTCGACTTGAAAACCAATTCTTGAGATTCGTTCGTTTCCTGCAAAATCTTTGGCCTTTACTTCCACTTCATATGCCTTTGCTTCTTCTACCTTATATTCATAAATGGTTTTCTGTTTTTCATTCTTTTGCTTCTTTCCATTAATCTTAATGTATTCAATCTGATCATCCTGATTCTCCGTTCTGACATAAAATTTTCTTTCCTTCTCATAACTTTCTCCTTCTTCAATATTTTCAAATCTGATCACCGGCGGGGTATGATCAATCGTAAATCTGGCTTTTGCCTCACTCTTATTCCCCGCCGCATCTGTCGCCTCAACTACCAGCGTATGTATTCCTTCTTTTTCTATTTTTTCCCCCGGCCGATATACCGTATCATCCACTTTCATCGTATAAGTGTAACTGGTAAAATCTTTAATTGTTTCATTTACCGTATAATCCCATTGAAAATATTTTAAATATTTTCCAGCAAGCTCATCCACGTGTACAATCACGGGATTCTCTCTGTCTATGATCACCTGCCGTTCTGCATGGTTTTCATGTCCCGCCCTGTCTGTCACATCCATCCGAATTTTATATATCCCGTCTCCTGTTAGCATCTGACTGCTCTCTTTCTCCAATTTTCCAGACTCCTGTGATCGTTTCGTCATCCAGCCGGTTACTTCCGTTTCTTCTTTTCTTCCATTTCCATCTTCCTTTAAAATATGCGCCTGTACATTCTGAAATCCATTTTCCTCTTCTGCCAGATAAGTCACTTGAACCGGTTTACTGGTGATCATATAATCCTGAACGCCTTGTATAGACACTTCCGGAATATCCCGGTCAATGAATATCTTATCCGATACGATTGTCTGATTTCCTGCATAATCTCTAACAATGAGTATTACAGGAATTCCCTCTCCACCTTTCGATTCTTCTTCTAATTGAAACGTTTCAGTTTCTTTATTGCTTTTTCCAATTACTTTTTCTCCTGTCTGGCAAACAATTTCTGCAATTTGACTCCCATTCGTTCCATCAGAAGTTTCTACATGAATCTCAGCTCTTTCTTTATGCCATATATCCGAACCATCTTGCACTTCATACCGGACTGTCGGCCGTGTACTGTCCATCCAGAATTCTTTTTTACTCTCTGAATTTTCTACCAGGATCCCTTGTTCATCTTCCATCCATATCTCTATTTCATTTCTTCCATCAGTAAACCCCAGTCGTTTCAACACACAGCTTTCATTTACTCTGTTTAGTATCCCGCTCTGCTGTTCTCCGTTTCCATTTTGAAAAAGATACCTTGTCACGCCCCTCTTACTCCGATGCGTAATTTTCCCATCCGGACAATTCATATAATATCCCTTTTCCCCATCTGGTCCGTTGTATTCTGCATAATATAATTTTATCTCTTCCGGTTCGTTATCCTGATTTTGATCTTCTTTCTCTGAATCCTTATCTTTGTCCTCCTCCCCGGAATCCTTATCTTTATCTTCTTCTCCCGAATCCTTATCTTTGTCTTCCTCTCCGGAATCCTTATCTTCACCTTCCTTTTCGAAATCCTTATCCGGATCCTGATTTTCTTCCTCTCTTTCTCCGACAGCTCTGCCCGAATCATGATTTTCTTCTTTCCCGGAATGCTTGTCTGTACTTTTCTTAAAATCCGTTCTCTCCGCCATCTTTTTTCGATTTCTCGCTTCTGCCGGCAGGCTCATTCCGACAGCAGGTAAGTCCATGAGTTGAATTCCAATTACCATTCCTGCCGACAAAACAATTGCTGCTTTTTTCATCTTCCTACCCATACCTCTTCTCCTTCCACCTTAATTTCATATTCTTTCTGTAATTTTTGAAATGCTTCATTCTCCAATATTTTTTCATCAGTTTCCAAATACTCTTTAATCTGCATCCCACATGCCTCCCTGCTGACAGCTGCATCCGAACACATAAGTCTTATATGCTGCAATTTCAATTCCTGAGATTCTTTTAATTCTTTGATTCCCTGAATACACGTATCAATTGACAGATCTCGTCTTCCCGCAGTTTCATATAACTGTGCAATCTTTTTATACAGTTCTTCTCTGTCACCCGTCTGTGTCTCCAATTGCAGTATCTCTGTATAGATTTTTGCGGCTTCTTCCGTCTCCTCTTTTTTTTCACAGGCAACAGCCTGGTATTTCAATAATTCTTTTTTCACAGAATCATTCAAATACTCCTTCTGCATTCCTCTTTCCACAAACCCCAGCACCTTTTCCACACTGTTTTCATCCTCTAAAATTCCATACCCTCTGATCAGACACTGAATTTCCTGTTTTTCCTTCTCTTCCGACACTTCACTTCTTTTTTCAAATGCCTTTTCCAGATTTTCCAGCCTCTTTTTATAGTCCTCTTCATCTTCCGGACATTCCTGTTTCTCATATCCTCTGATCAACACCTTCAGATTATCCGCAAGCGTCTTGTCTTCCAATTCATTCAGACATTTCCGGCTCTTTTCCATATCTCCTACATTAAGGAAATATGCAAGTGCCAACTCCAGATATTCTTCATCCCTGTTCTTTTCCTTACGTATGCCGTTCTGTACTCCCACTGTATCTTTTCCGTGTTTTTCAGCAGTATTTTTTTCCACTTTTACTTTCCGCACATCTTCGTGTTTCTGCTCTTTTAACACTGCATCAGCTTCCCCTTTTCTTTGCTGTAGAAGAAAATATCCCCCTGCCACAACAGCGAAAATTAAAGTTATGCACATTTTACGTTTTCTTTTTCTCTTATTCTCCGACTTTTCCTTCTTCTCTTTTTCATTCTCTCTTGGAATATATTTTTGAAGTTCTGATACACTTTGATAACAGGAACCTTTTGTTCCCATAGCTTTTGAAATCATTCTTTGCAGCCTGCATTCTTCCCGTCTGCTCAGACAGGGAGTTATTTCTGTTGATGCAAGCATATATTGAAATGTCTTTCCCAGTCCATAGATATCCAGTTCTTTACTGGCATGCTGATAATAACGCTCCTTTGGAGGAAGAAAATATTCTCTGATATCTCTTCTCTGCATAAAAAGGATCTGCTCCCGGTTCGATTCCGCCTGCATGTCCAGAAAATAAATCCGGTCGTCCTCCGCCAGAATAATACTATATGGATTCACATACTGATAACATGGATTTCCCCTACATCTATGGATCAGACTTAACTGCCCCGCAATCTCTTTCATCCGCGAAAACAGCTCCTTTTTCTCCATTACCGAATGCTGCTTCAGATATCGGGCAAGAGTCTTACCCTTTACATTTTCAGAACTGATATAACAGATCTGCCCATGCTCGATCAGGCGCAGTACATCATAGCTTTCCATTTGCCGCAATGCATACCACCTCAATTCTTTTCTTCAGTTTTTCATAAATGGTAAATATTTGAACCCTCACACAAGTTATAGAATCTTTACAGATTAATTAACCGAATCTATCTTGAAAATATAGATTAAGCATATACTACCCGATTATTTTGAAAATTTCAAGACTTTTTTTATTTTTCACATATTTTTTTATAATGCTTTTTTCTTGTATACTTTGATATCTACAGAACCTGCCACTGGCAGCTTCTTCCGAACGCATGGCGATAAAAAAACGTCTGCTATGAAATAATACATTTCAACGATAGAACCAGCTGCTGACAGCATTCTTCTAGCGTATAGTAATATCATTTCACAACAAGACGTCATTTTATTCTTTCCTCTGATCTTTCCTTTCTTACCTGTGGCTTAATTCCTTTGGTGTATACAGATGTCTCGGAATTCCATCTACCATAACCGGTGATACATCCCCCTGTATCAGCGGGCGCACATAAGAAATAAACTCATTCGTTACATAAGTTCCTTCTTCGTTTACCCAGCTTCTCGGAACCAGTTTTTCATCATTTGCAATCTTATGTACATCTTTTACTTCTGTTCCGCACTGATACGGATCATCTGACAGACGTTTCAGGACTACCATTTTACCGGTATCCCCTTCATCTGCCGCCTTCACAGCAGCTCCGCCAACCTGATATGCTTCCAGGATATCTACTCTGGATGCCGCATGAGACGCTGCCCTCTGTAATGTACTTAATTCGATCGCACGCGTCTTACATCCGACCTCACCTGCAATATAGCTTGCCAGATAGGAAGCTGTTCCAGACAGCTGTTTGTGTCCGAATGCATCCACAAAATCAATACTGTTGCCAAGTTCACATACATATGTACCATCGGCAGTACGGATTCCTTCTGATACCGCAACCACGATCGATGTCTTTTCCTGTAATAAGTGTTTGATCTTTTCCCCAAATAACTGCAGATCAAACGGAAGCTCAGGCAGATAAATAAGATCTGGTCCTTCACAGTCCTCTCCCTGTGACAATGCGGCAGATCCCGTCAGCCATCCTGCATTTCTTCCCATGATCTCAACGATGGATACTACACCTTTTTCATATTCCAGACAGAAGCTGTCACGGATAATCTCTTTCATTGATGTTCCGATATATTTTGCAGCACTACCATATCCAGGTGTATGATCCGTCAATGCCAGGTCATTGTCAATGGTCTTAGGACATCCGATAAAACGGATCGCGTGGCCAAAAACAATGGCATAATCCGATAATTTTTTAATTGTGTCCATGGAATCGTTTCCACCGATATAAATAAATGCCTCAATATCCAGTTTGTCCAGAATTTCAAATATCTTATCATAGACTTCCCGGTTCTCATGGATCTCCGGAAGCTTATACCGGCAGGAACCTAAGAACGCTGCCGGCGTCCTCTTTAACAATTCTGCATCCAGTTCTGTCTTGATATGATCAGACAGATCGATATATTTTTCCTTTAATAATCCCTGAATTCCATGAAGCATTCCGTATACTTTATTCGCTCCACGGTCTTTTGCGGTCCGGTATACACCGGCAAGACTCGCATTGATCGCTGCAGTTGGTCCCCCAGATTGTCCTACAATTACATTTCCTTTCATTCGCTTGTTTCCTTCCTGTTTTTATTTCGTTTTACTGTTACTTCAATATTAGTGTATTTTTACATAAAAGTCCAGCAATTATTACTTTTTTTATGCATTTTCACCACATCTACAGAACCTGCCACTGGCAGCTTCTTCCGAACGCATGGCAATCAAAAAAAACTCTTATTCTCCACATATGTACTTTGTACAATATATGAAAAATAAGAGTTTTTATGCTCATCTGATATTTTATTCCGCTTTTACAGGATTGGAAACGCTTACTTTGTGATTATACCACTTGCCTTTTGTTCCGATCAGCGCCAGATCAAATTCTTCGTCCAACGCCGGAACAGGAACATCAAATCCATACACTTCTTTCGGTTTACCATCTATGTCTATTACGGCATTGCCATTTTCATCGGTTATGGTATCTGTCGTCGGTTCCAGAAGCTTTGCTCCTTTTTTCTTTGCGTCTTTTATCGTACCAGGGAACAGATTTACAATATTTTTTGATACGAGACTGATATGAATCGTCATCTTTCCGTCTTTTACTGTCAATGTCCCCTTATCGTTATATGCATCATTTACATGAAACATGGAACTGTCTGTTTTAAACTCTGCTGTATAGGTTCCATCTTCAATCGGAGCTTTTGCCTCTTCATTGTCTGCTGCTTTTTCTTTTTTTGCATCAGATTTCTGCTGTTCTGTCTTTGTGCTCTTTGACTCAGATGTCTTACTGTCATCTTTACTGCCGCATCCTGTAAATACAGACACGGCCATCACCGCCACTAATGCGAGCGTCATCAGTCTTTTTCTTAACATTGTTCTCTCCCTTTAATATCTTTTTTAAGCCTGCGCTGATTCTTACTGTGCATCCATAGCTGCTTTTGTATGAGCTACATATAACTGCTGGATTGCGTCGATTTCTCCAAGACCTGCGATCTGTGTCTTCACACTGTCAAAGTTCTTAGATGCCTCAAACTGGCTCAGCCATGAATCATCGTCATCTCCTGCCATATCGTTGTTTGCATGATCTCCTGCTACAACCATAAGTGGACGAAGAATTACGTTCTTATATCCGGCTTCTTTTACTTTCTCGATTACATTTTCACATGAAGTTTCTTCTGGTTCTCCTTCTACAGTTCCGATAAATACATTCTTGTATCCAAGCTGTTCCATCTGTGTCTGCATCTGAGAATAGCTGATCTTAGCTTCATCTGATGTTCCATGTCCCATGAATACAAATGCTGTACTGTCTGCTGCAGCTGCGTCAAGGCTGTCATATTCTGCTGTCTTAACAGCTTCTGCTGTGATTGCTTCTGCAACTGCTGCTTTATCCGCATTGATCACTGTTGCATCTGATCCAACTTCTCCAAGAAGAGGCTCTGCAATCTTGACAGATTCGAATTTGTCTTTGTAATTCTCTACTGCTTCTGTTAACTCTTTATATTCTGCACCATGCATTAAGTGTGTTGGCTGTATAACCAGTTCTTTGACACCATTTTTTACGGCACGTTCTAAAGCCTGATCCACATTATCAATCTTCTCGCCATCTCTTGCCTGTACATGGTTAATGATGATCTGAGCGGTAAACGCCCTTCTTACCGACCAGTCCGGATTTGCTGCCTGGAGTGCTTTCTCTACTCCACCGATATCAGCTGCACGGCTTGCATTAAAAGAAGTACCGAAACTTACTACCAGAAGTTCCTTTTCTCCGATATCATCTCCATTTAACGGGTCATCCTGGGAAGCATCTCCTGTATCTCTTCCGAAGTAATCCGGATCTGCATTGTCTCCCTCTACCAGTTCTTTCTGCGCATCTGTCAATTTATCCCACGCTTCTTTTGCTGCTTTGCACTGTTCATCCGTCTTGTCTGTTCTTTCCTGAACGTAGATGGCGTCAATCTTCTTTGCAACTGCATCTGCTGCTTTCTGATCGTCATCTTTTGAAGAAGCCTCTGTCTTCTTGTCACTGCTGCTGTCGGAGCTGTCTGATTTTGCTCCACATCCGCCAAGCGCTGTTACACACATAGCTGCTGATAATAATAACACTACCAGTTTCTTTTTCATTTCTTTTTACCTCCTGATTTTCCGATTGTCAATACACGAGATACAAAAAACTCTGCCACTCTCATTGTTCTTCTTATATCTTACCGTCTGCTTTTCTTCTCTTGCATACTTTGATATCTACAGAACCTGCTACTGGCAGCTCCTTCCGAAAGTATAGCAATAAAAAAGCCTCCGCCAGAAAACGAAGACAACGAAAATAAAACTGTATTCTACCATATATATTTTATACATATCACATACAGTTCTGTGACCCATTTCGTACTGCCAATTCCTCGTGGCCTGAACTTTTCGTTCCTGTACTGCGAAAGGCAGGTCTCCCGGCTTATTGCTCTGACGCTTCTGCTCCCTTCCCGGTCATCCCAGTGGGTATACAGCTTCTGCTTGCAAAATACGGTGACGAGTTCGTACAGGATTCTCACCTGTTTCCCTTTTCACCAGTCAGATTATTCCTTCTTTAAAATAATTCTCATGAATCACCTATAATAATTCTGACTGACACCTCACACAATCTTGATTTAATTTACCATGTAACCTTACCACAGTTGCCCGAGTTATGTCAATACTGCTCTGACTGTCGCGAACCCGAACTATCGGCACACTAAGTGCGCAACAATAACAGCAAAAAACCCTCGTCCGACTTCATGTCAAACAAGGGTTTCTCATACGTGCGCGAGAAGATTCGAACTCCCGACCTTCTGGTCCGTAGCCAGACGCTCTATCCAGCTGAGCTACGCGCACATACTATATTTTGTTTGCCTCAGTTATTTATGTACCTCAGCAACGAAATTAATTATAGCGCAACGTTTTCTATCTGTCAACAACTTTTTCAAATTTTTTAAAATTATTTTTTAGAGCTCTGATGGCCTGCAAGTCTTCCTTTTCTCTGGCCGTTTCTTTCTTCTTTTTATAATGGTATAATTATTACATATTTACAATACATTAGAAAATGAGGATTTTTTTATGACTAAAAAAGTTGCTGTAATCAATGATCTGTCCGGACTTGGACGCTGTTCCCTGACTGCTGCCATCTCCGTATTATCTGCGATGGGAATCCAAGCCTGTCCACTCCCTACCGCCATTTTAACTTCACAAACAGAATACCCTAGCTACTATTGTTATGATTTTACCGATAAGATGGATTATTTCCGCCAAGAATGGAAGAAACTGGGTACTTCTTTTTCCGGAATCTATACCGGTTATGTTGCCAGCATCTGCCAGATTGAACAGATCATGCATTTTCTGGATACTTTTCAGACAGCGGACACCCTTCTTCTAGTCGATCCTGTAATGGGAGACGATGGTGTTACCTATGATATGTATACTTCCGGGCTTCTGACTGCTATGAAAGAACTTGTCGCACGTGCAGATGTTATCACTCCTAACCTTACAGAATTCTGTCTGCTGACGGATATAGATTATAACAGTATGCAGGATCCGTCTCTGTCTATACAGCAGCTCATTTCACGACTCAGAGATGCAGGACAGACTTTAACAGAAGATCATGAAAAAAAGGTCCTCATCACTGGTATTCATTTTACTGCAGATGACGGAATTCATAAGATTGGAAATCTCCTGCTAGATGGTTCTTCACATTTCCTTTCAGCATATCCCTGTTGCAACGGAAGCTATTCCGGTACCGGTGACCTCTTTGCTTCCTGCATCACAGGCGGACTTGCCAGAGGTATTTCCCTTACGGAAATGATGCAGACCGCAGGTTCTTTTCTTGAAAAATCATTAATTGATTCTGTAGAAGAGCACGTTCCTGTAAACGAGGGCGTTAATTTTGAAAAATATTTATATCTCTTGCATACTTAGGTATAAAAAATCACCATATATCTTTTGAATTTCTCTACCGAAACTCTTTCTTTTGATATATGGTGATCTTCTTTCTATATTATTGGTATTTCAGATTGATATTTCGTTACATAATTTCTGACAACGTAATCTGTGCTCCCACAGCTTCTGCCTGTAATTTATAAACTTCCGGATAATATCTTGTCGAAAATACATATTCCCCATCATTTATAAATACTTCAACAGAGGATGTATCGGCCAGAATCTTCAGATTCTCCACTTCTTCCACTTCTACATATCTCATGCTTCTACCTGAAGATACCGAAGTTTTATCCTGATCTGTAAAACGCATCTGGAATTTTCCATCAGCATAATCCAGGATCAGCTTCTCTGAAAGGATAACTTTAAATCGGTTCTTTGTAATATCCGAAATCGTCATTTCATATACCGGATATCCATCTCCTGCCAGCATACCTTTCACATCACTTACCAGATGTTTCTTCTCTTCCAGTTCTCTTATCGGACGCTGACAGATCTTGCCATCTTTTTCAAAAATTTCTCTTGGGAATGTAAAGCAATGCTGCCATCCTGTCTGAATGGTCGGATTGGTATATTCTTCGCAGTCCGGCATTCCCATCCAGCTGATGTGGATCCGTCTTCCGTCTTCCGTCTCAAAACTCTGCGGTGCATAATAATCAAACCCATAATCCCATAAATGATACTCTGACAACTTGTATTCTCCGAGAATATCTCCTTCTATCTCAAAGTATCCAGACTGGTATACATTGCGGTCATCCCAGATGTCGCCTTCCAGTCCCTGAACCGATGTAGACAAAAGCTTCTTATCACCAATTTCAAAGTAATCCGGACACTCCCACATATAGCCGAATGGTGTTTCGGATTCTACACAGCTCCTGAATTTCCAGTTTACTTTATCCACAGATTCGAATATAAGCACCTGACCTACATCTTCCTTGGTTCTTGCCCCCTGCACCATATAATAGGTATCATTTTCTTTCCATACCTTCGGGTCTCTTACGTGACAGGTCAGATTATCTGGGTAATCAGAATTTCTCATCAGTTCTTTTTTCTTTCCGAAGGTCTTACCATCTTCCGTTACAACCAGAACGGTGTTTCCCTCTCGTCCGGTACGGATGTAATCATAATCGCCGTCTTCTAATTTTACATTTCCGGTATAATACAGATACATTTTCCCGTCTTCGATAAATGCGGATCCGGAATATACTCCGTGGCAGTCGAATGGCTGATCCGGATAAAGTGCCGTCCCCTGATATTCCCAATCAATCATATTCGTGCTGGTGTAGTGTCCCCACATCTTAACGCCGCCTTCTGCATTAAATGGCGAATACTGGAAAAATGCGTGATAGATTCCCTGGAACTGGCAAAGCCCGTTCGGATCGTTGAGCCAGCCAACCGGCGGCATCAGATGCAGGTTTTCGCGGAATTTTCTGTCTGCTGCTGACAACTCTTCTTTTGCTTTCTGACTCCGTTCTGCTGTCTCTACTAATTTTACAAGATCTCTTGTTAATGCGTTCATAATCCTATCATCTCCATCTATATTATTATGTTTTTAGTTGTCTTTTCATATTGATGACACATATTGCTCTACCGCTGTGCTGCTTTGGTATCTTATAGATATGGGGCTGGAAGTTCATATTACTTTCGGCCCCATATCTCATTATCCGCTATTATTTTACAAGTGCCATTACGTTACTTGTTGTCTTAACTTCAGCAGGCTCTGCCTTTGTTACATTTCCGAAATCATCCGTATTTGTCAGAATCATCATCGTTGTTGTCTGGTATCCTGCATTCTTGATTGCATTTAAGTCTGCTTCTACCAGAACATCGCCTGCGTGTACTTTATCACCATCAGAAACTTTCTTTGTAAATCCTTTTCCATCCATTTTTACAGTATCAATACCGATATGGATCAGAAGTTCGCCACCCGCTTCTGTTGTGATACATACAGCATGACCTGTCTCGAAAATATTCGATACTTCTCCGTCACATGGTGCTACGATCTTGCAGTCTGCAGGTTCCACTGCAACGGTAGCTCCGAGCATCTCTGATGCAAATGTCTCATCTGCAACTTCGGATAATGGAATCTGTGTTCCGTTTACCGGGCTTGTTAATGTCTCTTCTGTTACTCTATCTGATGCAGCATCTACCTTCTCTTCTGCTTCATTGTTGCCTGCTGTTTCGATATTTTTTACAGCTTCTGTTGTTCCTACTGTCTCTGTTGCATCTGCGGTTGCTGCCTTTGGTTCTGCATCCTTATAGATCAGGAATGAGATCACGAATGCTACGCCGACTGCGATTACCATCTCGATCAGATACTGAAGCGGCTGGTTCAGGCAGAGCAGGATACCGAAGATACCTGTTACACCAGTTCCCTTAGCTCCGAGGTGTACCAGTGATGCATACAATGCTCCACATCCTCCACCGATACATCCGGCGATGAATGGCTTGAAGAATCTTAAGTTTACACCGAAGATTGCAGGCTCTGTGATTCCCATGAATGCACTGAGTGATGATGGAAGTGCCAGAGATTTGATCTTCTTATCTTTGGATTTGATACCTACTGCTAATGCTGCAGCTCCTTGTGCTACGTTTGCTGCACTTGCAAGCGGAAGCCAGTATGTAACACCATATTTTGCAAGCTGTCCGATGTCGATTGCTGTATACATCTGATGGATACCGGTTACTACGGTTGGTGCGTACAGACTTCCCATGATCAGACTTCCGATTCCAAGAGGCAGTGTTAACATCCACTGAATTGCCCCGAGGATTGCATTTTCAGCCCATACAAAGATCGGGCCTACGATCGATAATGTAAGGTAACCTGTTACAAATACACTGACCAGAGGAGTCACGAATAAGTCGAGAACTTCCGGAACGATCTTATGCAGCTTCTTCTCGATCACTGCCAGGATCCATACAGCGATGATAACCGGGATGACGTGTCCCTGATATCCGACCATGTCGATCTTGAACAGTCCGAAGAATACACTTTGTGTCTGCTGTACACCTTCGGTTGCTACCGTATAAGCGTTCTGCAGTGACGGATGGATCATGATCATACCGATAACTGCGCCAAGATATTGGTTAGCACCAAACGCTTTCGCTGCTGAGAATGCGATCAGGATCTGCAGAAATGTATATGCAATGTTACTGAACAGATTCGCAAATACATAAATGGAACTGTGTGTATTGATGTTCAGGAATCCGTTGCTGTTCATAAAGTCAAGTGAGTTCATGATTCCCATCAAAAAACCGCTGGCTACGATGGCCGGAATAATCGGTACAAAAATATCGCCAAGAAGCTTGATCGCACGCATGAACCAGTTCTGCTTCTCTGCGGCTGCCTCTTTCGCCTCTGCTTTCGAGCTTGCTGTGATACCTGCGATGTCGATGAACTCGGCAAATACTTTATTTACTGTACCTGTTCCAAGGATAATCTGAAGCTGTCCCGATGCCTCGAAGACTCCTTTTACCCCATCTACATTTTCAAGTGCTTCTTTACTTACTTTCTTATTATCTGCAATGACAAGACGCAGTCTCGTTGCACAATGCGCTGCAGATGCAATGTTCTTACTTCCACCGACATGATCCAGGATGTCCTGTGCGGTCTTTCTGTAATCCATATTAACTCTCCTTCCTCGTTTTATGTGTAATCGTTTTCACATCTTGTGATTTTATGATAAGAAAAAAAATGCCATTTGTAAAGATGGCATTTTTACTGATATTTCACATTCATTTTTGTGCGCATTGCACGAAAAATTAACATTCTTCCGAATCTTCGATTTCAGACAGGCGGTAACCTAACTTAATCTCAACTGGTATGTTTTCGCCCCGTTCTATCACATCCAGCAAGAGTTCTGCTCCTCGGATTCCGCTGGTTTTATATCCAAAATGTACCGTTGGTATTCCTCCTGTTACTGCCTTCAAAAGCTGATTATCGCCAAATCCGGTAACCTGGATTGCGGTATTTTCCAATATATAACGGAATCTGGAACCTGTATCTTCCACATTCTTCGGAATCTGGCTTCCCACATAAGTATGAATCGCTTCAATTGCTCCGGCCGCAATCGTATCCGTGGCGCATGATATGATATCGATGTCATGTTTTTCATTCAATAATTCCAGAACCTTTTCATATCCGGATTCTGTCGTGAACTCTGCCACCTTATAATATTCGTCTTTTAACTCTCTTCCTGTCTTTTTCAGACCTTCCCGGAATCCATCTTCTCTGGCTGCTCCGGCTGCCTTGTCTTCTCTTGAGACTCCGATATACGCGATCTCTTTCCTGCTCTTCGCCGCAACCGCACGTCCCATGGCCTCCCCTGCACCGTAATCATCATGATAAATGCAATTTGCAAACTTCGTATGCTGTCCGATCACGACAACAGGAACCTTGGATTCTTTCAGAAACCGTCTGTGTTCTGCTGTGATCATCGTACCAACCAGAATAATTCCGTCTACCGGATAATTCTCAAATAAACGCATATATTCTATTTCCTTCGCCGGTGTATTATCCGTTCCTGCAAGTAGCATCTGATAATTTCTCTCTGAAAGGACTTTTTCTATCCCTGCCGTAACCCGGCTGATAGATTCGGAATTAATCTTCGGCACAACCACTCCGATCAGGCACGCTTTCTTTGTCCTGAGCATACGTGCCTGCGCCGACGGCTGGTAGCCGGTCTCATCGATTACTTTCTTAATCTGTTCTTTCTTTTCATTACTTACATATCCACCGTTCAGATATCTTGACACTGCTGCGCTGGATACCCCCGCCAGTTTGGCAATTTCTTTGATCGTCATCTGCTATTACTCCCTTTATTATTCTGTGCTTTAGAACATTATAACACATAATAAATGGGGACGGGGGATTTCTAAAAATCCCCCGTCCCCATTTATTCATTACTATAATTTTCTGCCATTTTCTTTAATTATTTTCTGATACCAGTAAGCAGAATCTTTCAAAATCCTCTTCTGCGTCGGATAATCCACATATACCAGACCAAATCTCTCCGAATATCCTTTTGCCCACTCAAAGTTATCTATCAGTGACCACTGGAAGTATCCCCTCAGATCAATCTCTCCTGCAGCCCTTTTTAATTCATGTAAATATCTGGCAAGAAAATCAATCCTGTTTGGGTCGTGAACTTTCCCGTCCAGTGAAATCACATCATGGCACGACAGACCATTTTCTGTAATATACAGTGGTTTCTGATAACGTTCATAGAGGAACTTCGGCCCCCAGTACAGACACTCTGGTGTTACCGGCCAGTCAATTGCTGTTTTCGGGAATCCTTCATAGCGGGTTACATTTTCCGGTTCTCCATCTTCACCCATGCGGACACACTGACCATTATAAATATTCTGTCCATACATATCGATTGGCTGTGAAATCAGACGCATATCTTCTGCTGTAATCTTAGGAAGATACGGCTCATACTTCGCCAGTCCTTCTTCGGGATATTTTCCTAAAAGTATCGGATCCGACCACCAGGTCACATTCCAGTGCCAGTTTTTCACATCTGCTGGAAGCGAGAAAAGTGCCTTTCTGGCCGCTTCTATATCTTCTGCTTTTTCAGTTGCAGGATAACGCATAGAAGCTGTTGGTGCATAGCCGATCATCAATGGCTGTCTGGCATGTGCCCGTAACATCTGCACCGCTCTTCCATGTGCTTTCAGGACATTATGTGCCATTTCAAATGTATCACGTACTGGTGCTTTTACGCCCGGCGCATGTTCCCCATTTAAAAACCCAAGTCCCACAAAGCACTGAGGTTCATTCAGAGTAAAGAAATATTTCACTCTGTCACTGAACCGTTCCGCCAGAAGCTTCGCATATTCGCCGAACCACTCTACAATCTGCGGATTCATCCACCCGCCGCGTTTATATAATTCGTATGGAAGTTCCCAATGGTACATTGTAATATACGATTCGATATCATTGGCAAGTAATTCGTCGATCAGATGATCATAGAATTCGATTCCTTTTTCATTCACCCGACCGGTTCCTTCCGGCAGCACTCTGGACCAGTCTATGGAAAAACGATATCCCTTCAGCCCGATTTCTTTCATGATTTGGACATCTTCTTTATATCTGTGATAATGATCACAGGCAACTTCTCCGGTATGACCTTCGAATATTTTTCCTGGTTCTTTTGTATACACATCCCAGATGTGCTCTCCTTTTCCATCTTCTTTTACAGCACCTTCAATCTGGTATGCGCTGGTTGCTGCTCCCCATACAAAATCTTCTCGAAAACTCACTTTATCCTCCTTATAATTAACCTGTTATCCTCTTAGTATTTATCTGTATTATAACTGAAAAAGCCCGCCTAAGCGAGCTTTTTACCAGATTGGATTGCGTAAATTTACCTTCGGAAATAATGGTGTAGAGTCCACCCACGATGCTCTGATAAAATATCAGGCAATGACTTTTGGATTTAATATAACTCTTTTTTGTATCCGAAGCAAGCCCAGTTTTTCTTCTGGGCAGACTCCGGCTTATTCCTCTTGGCTGGTCTTCTTTGTAATCAAGAGGAATAAACCTCTTTCTCACATTCCATGTGCACTGTCTATAATCCCCATATATGCGCATTAAAGTTCACGATCTTTTTATTTTGTAGCGACATGCTATGACTAATGTACTCTGTATATTTCCCAAGTTCTCCATGTCTGTTCTTTTCTGACTGGATCATCTGAGTGCTGCTCAGAACATCATATTCGGCTCCTGCAGCTTTCTGTAAATCTCTTTTTTGATATCTTACCAGTTCTAGCATATCTCCTCCATTGAGCTCATATGCTCTAAGTTTTGCCATTTTTGTTGCGCCTGTAATACTCCAGCCCATTGGTCTTGAACTCATTCTGTTGGATAACACATGACTCACATGCCCTTCGGTGCTGCTTCCTTTTACCCCGTTCTGATGTCTCAGACGTAGCTTAGCAGCCGTCCAGTTCGACAGAATATATTCCTTGCCAGTAGCAATTCGTTTTAATCCTGTTTCATCAACCAGACAGTCTTCCAATCGATCAACGATTTCCTCAAAGTCCTGTTTTGTTTTACTTCTAATCGCTGCACGAAGTTCATCTAGTACATCTTCCTTGCTGTCCTTCATGTGACTGGTCAACTTGATCAGATACTTCTCAAGATGAAATTCATCTAGTACATATGTGATTCCTGCTATCCGTTTCATTCCAGATTTAATCCAGCTTCCACCATCTGAACTCAGATATACTTTTTTGACTTTATCCAGGTCATAATGGTTGTTGATATATTCATAAATTTCATCCCAGAATTCCGCATTTTCTTCACCATAACTAGTTCCACAGAAGTAATACGGATTCACGAGTTTATGTCTTTTGCTCTGAGGTGCTTCGTTTTCAATTCCTTCGTGAACATAAACAAGCTTTGTGATCAGACAGTTGTTCTTCCGGTGATTCTCGTTTTCAATCAAATCACCTTTTTTCTCTCTGAACTGGAGTGATGCATGATCCTCATCCGCCTCGATATAGAGGTATTCCACCTCTTTTTTCTTTTCTGGCTTCTCCTTATTTTTAGGAAATTCAAGCGCATGGATCTTATTTTTTACAGTCTGTTTTTTCACATCTGTTGTCAGGCTTGTTTCTTCTCCGCCACGTCTGTACGAGGTCTGAACAGACTCCTTAAGCATTCTGGCTAGCGCGTCTTCTGTGATACGTTCATGTTTCTCTAACCCCATTATTCGATCAAGAAGATACTCGCTTTCACCTGTTTCCTTATTCGTGAATAACGTTTTTTCAAATGTAACTGCCCCAAGTGATGTAATCAGCTGCTTGGTATCATGAGATTCAACCACCCAGTGTTGCAAACGTTTTGGGCTCTTTCTGAGCATCTGGTTCATTTCTTCCAGGGATTCCTGTATCATTTTCAGTCCGAGGTTATGCAATTCTTCTGTGAGTCCCAGAACGTACTCAGCAAGCTTTTTCGGATTCTTTATGAAATCATCCTCAAGTTTTTCAAATCTTTTAATGCATTCTTCTTCAAAATATTTTATACTGTTGTACATAGAGAACACCTTTCTTTGCTTTAGTATTTTGGTCGTGCTTAATACTTTATCACAAAGTGGTGTTCTCTTTTTATCTATTTTCCATTATCCGAGAAAAATTTTACGCTAGCACCAGATTGCATATTAACTTTCAAACTGACTGTGATACAGCTTATGGTAAAATCCACCCTTTCCCAGCAATTCTTCATGATTGCCCTGCTCGATAATCTTACCGTCTTTCATAACTAAGATTAATGAAGCATTCCGTATCGTCGAAAGCCTATGTGCCACGATAAAGCTTGTTCTTCCTTTCATCAGCTTATCAAATGCTTCCTGTACCTGCAGTTCGGTACGGGTATCTATACTTGATGTCGCCTCGTCCAGAATCAGCATCGGCGGCAGGCAGAGCATGACTCTTGCGATACACAAAAGCTGCTTCTGCCCCTGACTGATACTGTCTTCATGGAGCACCGTGTCCAGACCTTTCGGAAGTCTTCGGATGAATTCCCAGCTTCTTGCTTCTTTCGCCGCAAGGATGATCTCTTCATCGGTTGCATCCGGCTTTCCAAAGCAAATGTTGTCTCTCACTGTCCCGCTCTTGATCCAGGTATCCTGCAGCACCATACCGAAGCTGCTTCTCAGTGCATGTCTGGATACATCACGGATATCTTTGCCATCCACCAGGATCTTACCTGCATCCACATCATAGAAACGCATCAGCAGGTTGATAAATGTCGTCTTACCACATCCGGTCGGACCAACGATTGCGATACGCATACCTGGTTTTACATCCAGATTGAAATTCCTGATCAGTTCTTTTTCTTTATCATAGCTGAATGCCACATCGTCGATTGTAACATTGCCATCAACCGTAGCAAATGCCCCTTCCGCATCCGGTGTCTCTTCTTTCTGCTCTAACAGATCAAAGATACGGTCCGCACATGCCAGCGCATTCTGCATCTCTGTAATTACCGAACTGATATCGTTGAATGGCTTCATATACTGGTTCGCATATGATAACAGTACGGAAAGTCCTCCGACCGTCAACGTTCCGCCCGGTATCAGGAATGCTCCAAGTAAAGCCACTCCGGCGTAAATGATATTGTTGACAAATCTTGTGGACGGGTTCGTTAAACTACTGTAGAACACTGCTTTCTGGCTGTAATTCTGCAGTTCTTTATTGATCTCATCAAATCTTCTGGAAGATTCTTTCTCATAACCAAATGCTTTGACTACCTTCTGTCCGCCGATCATTTCCTCGATCAGTGCCGTCTGACGTCCTCTGGTCTCGCTCTGTTTCCGGAACATCGTATAAGATCTGGAAGAAATGAATTTCGCCACTACGAAACTAAATGGTGTCAGTACGATCACCAGAAGTGTTACCCACACATTTTTTGAAAACATGAAGATCAATGTCACAACAATCGTCACGATTCCGGCAAATAACTGTGTAAATCCAAGCAGCAGACCATCAGATAAGATGTCCGTATCCGCAATGACACGGCTTACGATATCTCCGGTACTGTGCTGATCCAGATAAGACAGCGGAAGTACCTGGATATGACGGATTGCCTGTGACCGAATATCCTGTACGATCCGGTATGTCATACGGTTGTTCAGAAGATTCATGAACCAGGTAGCAAGTGCCGATATCACGATAAATATCAGAATCTGCTTCAGGTAATGCCACATCATATCAAAGTTAACCTGATGTGCCGCTACCACTTCATCAATCGCTTCTCCGAATAAGACCGGCACATACAACTGCAATACTACAGAGATTGCAGCAAAGATCACACTGAACACAAAGAAAATCTTATACTTTCCTATGAGCTTTAATAATTTCTTCATTACTCTGCCGCTCCTTTCTCTGTCTTTTCTGTTATTTTATCCACTTTGTCCAAAGCTTTTCCGGTTTCCTGTGAAGATTCCTGTAAAGATTTGACTGCATCTGGACGTTCTTCCGGGAACTGTGAATAGTAGATCTCCTGATAGGTCTCACAAGTCTCCATCAGTTCTTCATGGGTTCCCTGTCCTGCCAGTTCACCGTCATCCATAACAAGGATCTTGTCCGCCTGACGGATACCGGAAATTCTCTGGGATACCAGGAATGTTGTCACGTTGCCTTCCAGTCCGCCCAGTGCTTTACGAAGTGCCGCATCTGTTGCAAAATCCAGCGCACTTAAACTGTCATCCAGAATTAATATCTCCGGATTCCCAACCAGTGCACGTGCGATCGTCAGACGCTGCTTCTGTCCACCTGACAGGTTACGTCCGTTCTGCTCCACTTCAAAATCAAGCTTTCCTGGCTTGGACTCTACGACATCTTTCGCCTGTGCAATCGTGATCGCATTCCATAATTCTTCATCTGAAGCCTGATCATTTCCCCACTTCAGATTCTCGCGGATACTTCCTTTAAACAGTACCTGCCGCTGCTGGACCACACCGATCTCCCTGCAAAGTTCTCCCTGCGGATAATCCTTTGCGTTGACACCGTTTACCTTTACGGTTCCTTCCTGCGGATCATAGAATCTCGGAATCAGGCTGACCAGTGTACTCTTACCACTTCCGGTTCCTCCGATGATTCCGATCGTCTGGCCTTTCTTTGCCTGGAAGCTGATGTCCGATAAGCTGGATGCTCCGGCGCCTTCGTAGGTAAATGTGACGTGGCTGAATTCAACTGCCATATTATCATCGGCTTTATCATTTTCAACATTTGCTATATGCTTTGCATCTACATCCTTATATTCCATACTGGACTTCACATCCAGAATACCAGCCACACGGTCTGCACACGCCATAGATTTATTCAGCGTAATGATCAGGGAAGCAAGCTTGATCAGCTCTACAATAATCTGTGCCATATAGTTGTATAATGCCACAACCTGCCCCTGCTGCAGATTTCCCATATTAACCTGCAGACCTGCCCGCGCGATCAAAATTACCGTTGCCCCGTTGATCAGTACATACGTAACCGGATTCAGAAGGGCCGAAATTCTTCCGACGAACTCATTCAGTCTTGTAAGCTCACGGTTTCCTTCTTCAAATTCCTCCACTGACTGTCCTTCCCGGCAGAATGCACGGATGACACGGACACCGGTCAGATTCTCTCTTGTAAGTCCTGTCACACGGTCCAGACCTGCCTGTACTTTCTTGAACAGCGGAATACTAATCAGCATAATCGAAAATACAACCACAAACAGGATCGGTACTGTTACTACAAAGATCAATGCACAGCGTACATTAATGGTAAATGCCATCACCATCGCGCCGATCACGACAAATGGGCTTCTCAGCAACAGACGCAGTCCCATATTAATTCCATTCTGCACCTGGTTCACATCGTCCGTCAGTCTTGTAATCAGCGTATCCGTTCCGAGCGTATCCAGTTCTGTAAATGACAGTCCCTGGATATGGTCAAACATCGCCTGTCTGACACTTGTCGCAAATCCGACACTTGCCTTTGCAGCAAAGAACTGTGCGGTAAAGCTGCACAACAGTCCGACTGCTGCCATGAGCAGTAATACGAAGAACATTTCCACAATGTATCCATGGTCATTCTTCGCAACGCCCACATCAATAATCTGAGCTACTACAAGCGGAACCATAAGATCGAACACAACTTCCAGCAATTTGAAAAGCGGTGCCAGGATACTTTCCTTGCGGTATGGCCTCAGAAATTTCTCAAGACGCTTCATTTCTTTCACTCCATTCCTTTTTCTATCCGATAACTAATAAATCATCTGTTATCTACTTATCATAATGTCCCTTGACTGTTTTATTATAGTCCGTTATCATTGATATGAATAATATTGTTTTTATAGCTTTGCAATACAAAAAAGATATAAGGCAGGTAATCTATATGGAACTAAGGCAATTAGAATATTTCCGCGAGATCGCATCCACCGGCAGCATCAATGAAGCTGCAAGACACTTAAATATGTCCCAGCCGCCGCTCAGCTACCAGATCCGCCAACTGGAAAATGAATTAAATGTGAAACTTTTCGACCGCACCAGCAAGGGTGTTACCCTGACCGAAGCCGGCAAGCTTCTCTATGACCGCTCCGGTAACCTGCTGGAATACGCCAGATCTACCGAACTCGAGGTCTCAAAAACCGGAAAAAAGCGGATCCTGCGTATCGGTCTGACTCCCACAACTGTAGATACCATCATGCCTTATATTTCCCAGTTTTCGAAAAAAAATCCCGACGTGAACTTTGAAGTCCACGACGGGATCACATATTCGCTTTATCAGTATCTTCTGGACGGGATCATCGATATCTCCGTTGCCAGAACACCTCTGCGCCTTGATGAGGTGTCTTATATGGAATTGTGTTCCGAGCCGATGATCGCGGTATCGGCGCCGGAAAATGTTGTTTCGAAGACTGCTGCCATTACAGCAGATACTTCCTCTCCAACCGTTCGTTCTGAAGATACATCTCATAATTCTTCGAAACACACTGCAAGTGCTTCCTTAAAACTTGCTGATCTTCTACACAGACCACTGATCTTATACCGGAGATACGAAGAACTGATCATGAATACTTTTCATTCTCAGAATATGAATCCTGACATCTTCTGTGTCTGCGACGATCCAAGAGGCGCTATGCTCTGGGCAAAGGAAAATCTTGCAACTGCCATCTTCCCTCAGTCTATGGCCAGCCTGTGTGACGGACTTTGTATACAAGAACTGGATGAACCGGATCTTGTAACTAAGATTCTCCTGATCTGGGCGAAGGGTAAGAAACCAGTGCCGCTGGTGCAGGAGTTTCTGGATGTGTGTGGAGAGCGTTAGCACATTAGAGCTTACGGCTCACCCACCATATAGCATTCCATTTTAGTGATTTCATATTTTTATGAATGTTCATTTTTTCTCTTCACTATCCTAAAAATAATCCTGGATATTACAAAGACTGCCACTAGTCCTATGTACACTCTAACCATCAGGAGTAAATCCTGTTGTATTTCAGGGTACTTATTTCCTAACCACATTACAATGAAAAGTAAAATTATCCCCCATGAAATCAGTACAATTCTTACTTTATTGCCTGTTTTTTTCATACATCCTCCCTATCTTATACGGTCACATAACTTGTATAATCTCCATATTTTCTACTTCCTGAAGGCGTAAATAAACATATATATTTATAATTTGTTCCATCTATCTGTACTTCTTCGTTGAGCTCTTGTATATATGGATTAGATAGCCTGACAACTTAATTATTTCCTTTATTTCTTTTATAATTATGTGATTTTTCCAACTTTTCTTATATTTTCAACTCCGGAGAATCTTCTGCGGGCATCTACTTATAAACGTGCGAACACAAAAAAAGATTACCCGGATACTTCCCTTTCTCCAGATAATCTTTCTATATAATCTCTATTCTATTTTTCTTACTCCACCTTCGCTTTCTTCGGCAAAAACAGACTCAAAAGCAGCGATACCACGAACACGCCTGCCACTGCATTTCCATTAAACACATCTCCTACTGCACTTGGAAAGGCTGCGAAGAAGTTCCCTGATGTCTGTGTCAGACCAACTCCGATACTGAATGACAGTGATACGATGATCATCGTTCTGTCATCGAATTTACATTCTTTCAGCATCTTGATTCCTTCATACATGATCGATCCAAACATCATAACCGTACATCCGCCAAGCACCGCCTGTGGAAGTGAATTGAAGAATGCTCCAAGCGGCGGGAATAACGATGCAAGAATTAAGATCAATGCTCCCATCAGAATCGTAAAACGGTTGATCACCTGTGTCATCGTCACAAGTCCGATATTCTGACTGAATGATGTCAGCGGCAGACATCCGAAACATCCGGAGATTGCACTGGAAAATCCATCAACCGCCAGTGAACCGCGCAGTTCTTTCATCTTAAGATCACGTCCAAGTGCTCCCGTACAGACTGCCGTCGTTGCACCTGTCGTCTCTGCTGCCGATACCAGGAATACGATTGCGATCGTAAAAAATGCTCCCAGGTTGAATACCGGCTTATGACTGGTCAGGAACACAAGCTTCGGAATACTGAATACGCCGACCTCCTGAATCGTCTTATGAATACCGGAAAAGTCAACCATCGGCGCGATTCCTGCTACCGTAAATATAATTGCAAGTGCATAGCCAAATACAAGTCCGACCAGCACATTCAGATTCTTATAGACACCTTTCAACACTTCTCTGGATACCAGACATACGATCAATGTAAATGCACCTACTACCAGATGATACCAGGAACCGAAGTCTTTCACTCCGCTTCCGCCGCCCCAGGAATCCATACCTACCGGCAGAAGTGATAATCCAATCGCGATAACTACACATGCCGATACAACCGGGGTCAGATATTTTCTCCAATACTTGGCACTTAGTCCGACAAAACCTTCAAAAATACCACCCAGAATAACCGCGCCTACCATACCTTCATATCCAAGATCCGGATTCGTCGCAATGACCAGCAGACTTCCAAGGAACGTAAAGCTGACTCCCATAATAATCGGTAACCCGGAACCAATGATACCAACCGGATATAACTGCAAACAGGTCCCGATTCCGGCTACGAACATCGCACACTGCAATAACTGTGTGATCTCCGCAGAACTTAAATGTGCTCCGTTACTTCTAAGTACCGCCGCACTGCACACGATCAGCACTGGTGCCAGATTCGACACGAACATCGCCAGTACATGCTGTAATCCAAACGGGATGGCTTTTCTAAGTGGAACCCTGCCGTTCAGCTTATAGATATTCTCTTCACTGACCGTCGTTATCTGTTCTTCTTTGTTGCTTTCCATGATATTTCCTCATTCTCTCTATAAAATTTCATTTATTATAAGTTTAACTTATATTTCATAAGAAAGCAACACGAGAATTAATAAATGCATTTATTACTTTAATACAATCCGAAAATATTCTACTGTCGTTGAAAGAAGAAATATTCCACACACTGCCATTTGCAGATATTCTTTCTTAATTACACTTTCAATAAAATCTTTTAAAAATGTAAAATCAATCACAATACAAATAAGAATGCTCCCCACATCCATGATACTGTTTATTGCTTTTATCGAAAACACCTGGAACATCCATATCAGACTGGCTGCTCCCAAACAGCAGATAAGCGAAAAATAAAATTCTCTTTTTTCACGAATTTTCCAATGCTGCCGTAAAAGAACCACACATGTAGTACATCCTATGATGCAAGCATAAAATACAATCGAAGAAAACACTTTTGTTGACTGTGTAACCATCACTCCCAGCACTGCTACTACAAAGCAAATTCCGCCGATCAGCCATTTCATTTTCTTCATTGTATGATATTCCGATATCTCTGCTGTTGATTTCATAATCTCGGTCACACGTTCTTGATTTATTTTATCTTCTCTTTTTTCTGTGTTGATTTCTGATCTCATAAGTTCTACCACTCCTATCTCGAGTACATCCGCCAGAGGTTCCAGTGTATTAATATCAGGGAAACCCAGTCCTCTTTCCCACCTGCTGACCGCCTTATCCGTTACATTTATCTTTCCTGCTAATTCCGCCTGTGTCATACCCAGCTGCTTTCTCCGCTCCATGATAAATTTTCCAAATACTTTTGCATCCATGTAATTCACTTCCTTTTTCCACTCTTTGAAGCCGAATGAACTTCTTTGTTTAATTACATCATATACATTTTTTGTTAAATACGTCAATCGACGAATCCTTTACTTTTTGAATTTTAAGGTAAAAAGCTCTGAATCGTAAAAGAAGACTATTGCAGACGCAACAGCCTTCCTGATCATATACTTATTTTTCTTTTTTTATTTCTTCTATAATTCGTTGAATTGTAGTTACTTCTTCTTCCAATTCATCCGCAATTTGTTCTATAGACTTTCCTTTTTCCAACTTCTTTCTAACCAAAGTTTTCAAAAATGCTTTTATATAGATTAACATACAAGTAAATATTATTCAATATATTTTTCAGATAAATTAAACAGCAAAAAAATTCAACTTCGTCTCATCAAACGCAATCTTCTGCCCTTTACTCCTAAAATACTCCTCCACAACCTGATACATCTCCTCATACCGTCCTTCGCATGCACAATTTCCCAACGGTTCGATCCAGCAGGACTGTTTTCCACAGGTATCTCTCAAGTGAACCTTAAAATTCAGCCCTTTCTCCTCCAGCAATCCATTCACTTCAATAACCTCATTAAATGTAATACAATTCATATCTGCTATCTCCTCCAGTTCTTTCCACTATAGTATCCGGCTGCATTGAATACCGTTGCGAATACATTAATCATCTTGTTCGATGTATACACTGCATGATACCGGTTATATTTTCCCCAGTCTGCATTCGCCAGTGTCCATGTTCCGGATACTGCAGCCAGGTAAATAACCGCACACAGGAATCCGACGATAAGTTCACCGGTTGCCATCAAATGACCATACTTCTGATTCAGCATCAGCGTCATCACTCCTGCCATGATCAGGCTTGTAAGCATACTGATCCAGAGTTTGTTCAGGATATAGCGGTTCAGCTTTGAACCCATCCACAATATGATTGCAAGAATAAATGCCCCGCCATACAGGTAGATCACATACTGCTTCAATACCGCCGTATCACGACATACCATATATCCTCTTCCCATCAATGTTCCGATTGTAAAAAGTCCGACAGGCTGTACAACTGCTCCCAGAAGTAACAATGTCAAATGCACTTTCATATTCGCCGAACATGTTCCTATGATCAGCAGACCTACCACAGCTGCAAGTGAAATCAGCCCGACATAAAGATGTGTTTCGATATAATCCTTCGGGAGCAGCCATATAGATATCGCACTTAAGATCGTTCCTGCAATGAAAAAGCATGCAATCTCATTGTTCATCTCATCCCTGCTTAATTTCTTCTGTACAATATCCTCTTTCAAAAGAATTGCCAGACGTACCTGCCACTCTTCTTTTTCTTCCTCAATCTCAAGCTGATCGATCGATGTAATATCAAGCTTACTTTTCAATGCTTTCTGGCAGGTCAGTTTCGTTTCCTTTAATGTACGTTCTTCTTTTTCGATCTCGTCCAGTCTGTGAGACAACGCTTCCTGCAAGGTCAGTCTGTCTTCATAGATTTCTTTGATCTCCTGTACCGGAATACCGATCAGACGCAACTTTTTAATTTCCTGAAGCTGTTCTACATCTGCTTCTGAATACTCCCGGTAATTATTTTCCTGATTACGTGCCGGATGGATCAGTCCTTCTTCTTCGTAGAATCTTATATTCGCCTTGGAAATGCCAACCTGTTTTTCTACCTCCTTAATCTTCATAAATTGACACCTTCTTTCCATTTTTCCAGTCTGCTTCTGTAATGATTTCTTTGCGGTGTTTTATCGTCTTGTACTTTACTTTTCCAAACAAACCTTTCCGCTCTTTACAATAAATGATATGAACTGCCATATGAAATTTCTGGTTCTCGTCTTCCAACTCATGACTGTATTCCAGATGAGTCGCACTGTAACGGAGCAGAAGCACTTCACCGGCTCCCACCGATACATTCCCGCCATCCACAGACATAACCCGAAATGTAATGGTTCCCGGTATTTCAATTTCTTTTAATTCAATCCGTTCTTTTATTATTGTCTGGAGCTCAGAAATAATTTTGTTTCTTTTTTCAAGCTTTCCCGTATCTTCCATACTCTCACCTTCCCCTGTTCCGGATATCTGTATCCTTTTCTCTTTTTGCTAAGGTGATTATATTCCTTCAAGCCGCTTGAAGGTCAAGAAATTCACCATATCTTTTCCATTGCTTCTATTTTTTGTCTTTATTCGTATTCCCGCTCGACTTTTTCCTCTGCTATCCGCTCTGTCTCTTCGATTGCTTCCTTATATCCGGTCAGAGCCGCAAATGGTGCAAACTGAGCTGCCCGGTCTGCTGTCGGCATCAGCGGATGTGTCTCCGATACATGATGCGGAAAGCCCAGGATATCACCATATTTCCGCTGTACTTCCATTACTGATCTCTGCAATTTTCCAGAAAATTGTATCCTGTTTTCCTTAGAAATATTTTTTACCGATTCTCTTTCTTGCAGAATCCGTTTTGTTGGAATATTTTCTTTCGAAATATTTTCCTTTCTCACGCTTTATGTCCTCCGATCTGCCGGTTCCGTTCCATCGCAGTTCCATCCTCCTGCAGATTCATTCCTTTTAAGATTGCATTCTTCCCATATTTTTTCTTGATATCCAGCATCGCCTTCTGCATCTTTTTTTCCCGTTCCAGCTTCTCATTCTTCTCTTCCTTTTCCTTCTTTGCAGTTCCAAAATCTGTAAAGAGATTCATCTGTTCATACTGCTGTTCTTCCTGGAGCTCTTTCTCACTGATCACATGATTCGCTGCCATCGTAATCCGGCGGATCAGAAGATCCGGATTCACAATTTCATGATACAGCTTTACAACTGCCTGTGTCATCAGTCTCGATGAAGAAGTATGCTGCTTCAGATTAGCGGTTCCATGTGCATGTTTCGGCAGCTTCCTGCCGTACCAGTCGGTCGTGATCTCCCCTACATTTTTCTTCGCTCCTTGTTCCAGATTCTTGATGTCGTATCCGATCGTCAGAACGATCTGATCTGTCACAAGACATTTATCTACCAGACCCAGTGCCAGCTGGTCAATCATTTCCTTTACCACGATCTTTGTCTGTTCGAAATCATATGGACAGTGCAGTACCTGTCCCGCACCCATACTGTTATTCTCAGGCTTATACGCCTTCACATCTGCGATCGTGCAAGGCTCCCATCCCCATGCATGATCGATCAGAAGTTCTGCATTGATGCCAAACAACCGGTACAGCAGATCTTCATTATAATAATCTCCTGTTTTCCCAAGCGAGCATCTTGCCACATCTCCCATTGTAAATAAGCCGACTTCCGCAAGCTTCTTGGCATACCCCGGGCCCACACGCCAGAAATCCGTGATCGGCTGATGTGCCCACAAGAGCTTCCTATAAGAAATTTCTGTAAGTTCTGCAATTCTCACCCCATTCTGATCCGGCTCGATATGCTTCGCCACAATATCCATGGCAACTTTACACAGGTACAGATTCGTTCCGATTCCGGCCGTTGCTGCAATCGACGTCTCCTGCTGGATTTCCTGAATGATCTTCCCAGCCAGCTCCCTCGCCGTCATACAGTAAGTATTCAGATAATCAGTCACATCCATGAATACCTCGTCGATAGAATAGACATGGATATCCTCCGGTGCAACGTATTTCAGATAAATGTTATAGATTTCTGTACTGTATTTCATATATAATGCCATCCTCGGAACTGCCGTAATATAATCCAGTTCCAATTCCGGATGTGCTTTTAATTCTTCGTTATCTGTGGAAGTTCCTGCAAACTTCTTTCCGGGTGCCATGCAGATCCGTCGTTTATTCACTTCTTTTACCTTCTGCACGACCTCGAAGAGTCGGGCACGACCCGGTATCCCGTAGGATTTCAAGGAAGGAGACACTGCCAGACAGATGGTCTTTTCCGTACGGCTTTTGTCCGCCACTACCAGATTAGTCGTCATCGGATCCAATTCTCTTTCTCTGCATTCTACCGATGCGTAAAATGATTTCAGATCGATTGCTATATAGCTTCTCTGTTCTTTATCCGTCATGTCTGTTCTCCTCCTTCCTTTTCTCATCTCGAATATATGTTCTCATTATACCAACATTCTGATTTTTCCACAATACACAAGCAGTTACAAATTATTTTTCCAAAACTATTGACCTTCAAGTTACTTGACAGTTTATATTATAGACAAGAAAAGAAAAAACATATTTGATAAGGATGCCGGCTATTACCAAATTGCTTTAAAGAAAGGAGCACTTAAAATGAAGAAAGATAAAAAAGTCTTATTTGATATTATTTTTAATTTCGTATGTATGACATATCTAATCTACAATTGGATATCAATTACAAATGTTGGCGTCGTAACTGCACTGACACATAATAATGGTGATGCTATGCTGCTGATCTTCGGTGCTGCAATTGTTCTAATCGTCTTTTTCATAATCGATATCATTTCTTTAATATCAGGGAAAAAGCAAAAAGGCTATTTGTTGCCGGGGTATGTCGGAGTGTCTATTGGTGTGAAATGTATCGCAATACTATTCCTGGTTTTGGCATATATATTTAAACTTAGAATCTAGGCATCTGCCACTGGCAGCTTCTTTTGAACGCATGACGTATAAAATATGGCTGGCATATATTCTTTCATGATATATGCCAGCCATATTTCAAAATCCGTTTACCATTATTTTATTTATAATCCATCACCAGAAACATCGGTTTGATCGCTACCACTTCGTCATACTCTTCTTTCTCGACGACTACGCTGGAATTCAACGCCTTCAGATCTTTTTTCAAAACCTGCAATGCTTCCGGAATATTTCTCGCACGCCCTTCTTTCATAATTTCCTGCATTCTCTTCAGCACAATCGGATGTGCATAGTGAGCCGGTACCGGGAAATCCGGATATTCTCTGATATAATCTTCCATCTGACGGATGGATTCCGTCAGATGCTTCTCAATATAATTCTTATTATTCTTCGAAGTCGGAAGTACATTCGCTCCGGCAAATAAGAAGATTGCGGCCAGACCGAACAAAAGGAAATACATTCCAAATCCCGCATGCGTCGTCAGTGCATAGATACCATAGATAAATGCTGCGCCGCCCATCAGTACGATTGCAAGAGCTACCCATTTATATGCCGGATTGCTCCTGTCATAGGTACGTTTTTTCTTTGCCGACTGACTTAAGTCCATATAGATATCCGATTGCTTTTTCAGATACTCTTCTGCCTGTTCCAGCTTCGCAAGACATCTTTTTGTTTCTTCCGATACATTTCTTTCTCTTTGCTTTTCTGCCAGCCATCTTTCCTTCTCTGCCAGCTTTCGCTCAGCCTCAAGACTGTGCACCGGAATATCCGGATATTCTTCCTCTATGTATGCAAGAAATCTGTCCACATCTTCTTCATGTTTGAAATTACATTGCTTTTCTTTTCCGTCCTCATATACGACCACAAGATAGGATAATGTACCGAATACTCCTTTTCCTGTAAATCCACCCTTACTCATGGCGATTCTTTTGAAGATCCTTTTTACAGAACCAATCGGTATGTAATACCTTCTGTCAATATAAAAGCTGCTAAGATACACTGCCTTTTTTCCAATGCCACAAGGTCCGATCTTCTTGCATTCTTTTTTGTCTTTTATCAATTCTTCATCTGGAATCGATACATTACCCAGTCTTTGTGGTTTCATCTTTTCATCATCTCATTTCTGTCTTTTATGTATACAAATACACTGTCTTACAACTATGCTTTCATTGGTTTCTTTGTCGCACGGATAAAGATTCCAAGGAATACTGCTGCCAGGATAATTCCTACCGGATAAGCAACCTTCGTAGAAAGTCCCAGACACTCTTCTGCACAGAAGAAATAGGTCATGGAAACTGCACTCATGAATGTTGCCGGTACCGCTGTGATCCAGTAATTCTTCTTCTCGCGGAACAGATACATACTTGCTGTCCACAGAACGATCATAGCCAGTGTCTGGTTTGTCCAGCTGAAGTATCTCCATACGATTGCGTAATCCAGATGTCCGACAAATGCACCAACTGCAAGAAGCGGAATACATAACATCAAACGTTTCTGCATCTTATTCTGATCAACTTTGAACCAGTCTGCCAGTACCAGACGGGCACTACGGAATGCCGTATCACCTGAAGTGATCGGGCATACGATAACTCCGATCATTGCAAGTGCAACACCTACGCCGCCCATCGTCTTGATACATACATCATAAATAGCTGCTGACTGACCATTTGCAAGAATATCATTCAGACCTGTACTCAGGCCACCTGTAATTTTATAAATGGAACATCCTGCTGCTGCCCAGATCAGTGCGATCACACCTTCTGCAACCATAGCACCATAGAATACGAAATGTCCCTGTTTCTCAGATTTCATACACCGTGCCATCAGTGGTGACTGTGTAGAATGGAATCCGGAAATAGCTCCACATGCTACGGTAATGAACATAAAGCTCCAGATCGGCTTTCCTGCCGGATGCATATTCGTGAAATGCGTCCAGATCTCAGGAATCGTATAATTCGGATTCGTAAAAATACCAAAGATAACACCGATTGCCATAACGATCAGACAGATACCAAACAATGGATAGATACGTCCGATAATCTTATCAATTGAAATAAATGTTGCAACAAAGTAATATGCAAGGATGATCCAAAGCCATACTTCCGGATTAGCCAAAGCTCCTGTCACACCTTTATTTCCCAGTAATGTAACGATCAATCCTGCCGGTCCTACTGCAAATACGGTACCAACCATGACCAGAAGTACCACACTAAATACACGCATGACATTTTTCATCACATTTCCAAGATAGATTCCGCACACTTCAGAAATCGATGCTCCGTCATTTCTTTCAGAAAGCATACCTGAAAAATAATCATGTACACCTCCTGCAAAGATCGTACCGAATGTAATCCACAGGAATACAACCGGTCCCCATAAAGCACCCTGCATAGCTCCGAAAATCGGTCCAAGACCTGCAATATTCAAAAGCTGTACCAGGAACAACTTCCACTGTGGCATTACTACATAATCCACACCGTCATTGATCCTGACCGCCGGTGTCTCTCTGTCATCCGGTGCAAAAGTGTTCTCTACCACTTTACCATAGACAAAATACCCTCCTATAAGTAACGCTAAGCAAATAATAAAACTAATCATGACAACACCTCCAATGTCCTTTATTCCTTAATATTTCCTTAACCTACTTCCATTATAGGATTATGTGCATTTTTTTCAAGTGTTTTTTGAAAATTCTTGTATTTTTTATGCATTTTGCACAACCACCGTTCTCTATCTTTCTAATTTTACTCCGAATTTTAATGCATCCTTCGAACAGACCTGTGTACATTTCCCACAACGGATACATTCTGCCGAATCCGGTGTCTCTACCGGATCAACATCCATCGGACAGACACTGCTGCATTTCCCGCAATGGATACATTTTTCCATGTCTACATCCATATGGAAAAAGCTGACTTTATTCAGTATTCCATAGATTGCTCCCAAAGGGCACATCACTTTGCAGAAAAATCTGCAGATACTCAAAGTTCCGGCCAATGTGATCACAAGTATCAGCATTTTCACAGAAAATAATGTCCCGATCACATGGCGGAGTTCCGGATGTGTGGAAAGGAGTGGAATTCCTCCTTCCAGTGTTCCGACCGGACAGATATATTCACAGAATGCCGGCGCACCGCTTCCGACGACATTCGTCTTTACCACGGGAAGCAACAGAACGAATACTGCCAGCAGAATATATTTGATCCAGGTAAATCCTTTCCATAACTTCTTCTTCGGAAACGGGATCTTATACAGCAGTTCCTGCAGCAATCCAAACGGACATAGAAATCCACAGACCGCACGTCCCAGAACGACTCCGAATGCCAGGATCATTCCCCAGACAAGGTAACTGTTGTTCTCAGATGCAAAAAAGGAAAATGCCGGCACCCCAAGATACCGGCATTTTCCCACTCATAGGAATCAATCATTTAGTTTTAGTTGCTTCTTATTATAATGGCAATTCAATTAACATACAGATTTGATATCTGTGTATTCATAACAGTCAAAGCTGTCTGCTACGTTCTTGCATGTTAATTTTCCATCGTATGTATTTACAGCTGAATAGATAACTTCGTTATCTTTGCATGCCTGCTCAAGTCCTTTTCCTGCAATCTGCAGTCCATAAGACAGTGTAGCATTTGTCAGTGCAATTGTAGATGTTCTTGGAACTGCTCCAGGCATATTTCCTACACAGTAGTGAACAACGCCATCTTCAATGAAGATCGGATCATCGTGGTATGTAACTTTTGTTGTCTCACCACATCCGCCCTGATCAACAGCTACGTCTACAAATACAGCACCTGGTTTCATCTCTTTGAGATATTTTTTCTTGAAGATCTTAGGAGCTGATTTTCCTGGAATCAGAACACATCCGATTACGAGGTCTGCTTCTTTTACAGCTTTTTCAATATTTGCATCATTAGAAACAAGTGTCTGGATACGTGCTCCAAAGATATCATCCAGATAAGCCAGTCTCTGAAGGTTGATATCCATGATTGTTACATTAGCGCCCATTCCTACAGCGATCTTACAAGCGTTTGTTCCTACAGATCCGCCACCGAGGATTACGATGTTAGCCTTTGGTGTTCCAGGAACTCCTGCTAAGAGAACTCCTTCTCCTCCAAATCTCTTCTCAAGATATTTTGCGCCTTCCTGAATACTCAGACGTCCTGCGATCTGGCTCATTGGAGCAAGCAGAGGAATGCTTCCGTTTCTTTCGATCAGTGTCTCATAAGCAACACCTTTTACCTTTGCTCCGAGGAGAGCGTCTGTCTGCGGCTTATCCGCTGCAAGGTGGAGATATGTATAAAGGATCAGTCCTTCGTGGAATAATGGATATTCTTCCGGAAGCGGTTCTTTTACTTTGATCATCATCTCTACAGTATCCCATACTTCTTTTGCTGTATCAATCATCTTAGCCCCAGCTGCCACATATTCGGCATCTAAGAATCCTGATCCTTCTCCGGCACCTTTTTCGATATAAACATCGTGTCCTGCGTTCACATAGCTCTTAACATTGTCAGGTGTCATACCTACACGGAACTCGTTGTTTTTAATCTCTTTTACACATCCTACTTTCATTTTGAAAAACCTCCTAAAATTTTAATCCGTTTACTTTTTTGAATGAAGATTATTTTTCTTTATCTTGTTTTGTTGAAGAATATTCTTCATTTCTGTCTGAACTCATACTAACACACTCAAGTTGTTAATGCAATAAAAGTTATTTTTTTCACCAGTAAGTTATTTTTTTGTCTTTCTAATTCTTTTTCTCTTCTTTTGCGAAGTAATCTTTTACCAGTTTTGCCACTGTTCCTGACATCAGGAATAATGCGATCAAGTTAGGGATAGACATCAGACCATTACAGGTATCTGCAATTCCCCAGATGATACCAAGGTCCACTGTTGCACCAAGGATTGCGACCAGCGCATACACGATCATAAATGGTTTCACAACCTTTGTTGTAAATACAAACTCGATACATCTTGCTCCGTAAAGTCCCCATCCAAGGATCGTTGAGAATGCAAAACAGCACATTGCAATTGCAGTAAAGATCGTTACCCAGCTGCCATATGTGGTTACGAATCCTGAGATGGTAAGCTCCGCACCTGCTGCCACGCCGTACTGGATTCCTTCGCCGCCACAAAGGATAACCAGTGCTGTCAGTGTACAGATCACGATTGTATCTGCAAATACTTCAAAGATTCCAAACATACCCTGTTTTACAGGCTCATTGGTATCTGCACATGCATGTGCGATCGATCCGGTACCGATTCCGGCCTCATTTGAAAAGATACCTCTGGAAACACCACGTCTCATAGTCATGAACATGCTTCCAACCACACCGCCGGTAAATGCTGACGGGTTAAATGCTCCCACAAAGATCATCTCAAATACATGCGGAACTTTGTCTGCATTCAGTACAACTACTCCGACTGCAAGGATGATATAGAATACTGCCATGAATGGAACCAGCTTCTCTGTTACGGTACCGATACGTTTTACTCCGCCAAGTAAAACAACCGCTACCAGTGCTGCAATCATAATTCCAATCACCAGATTCACCATACCTACCTGTGCGTCATCGATCACATGGTAGCTTATAAGTGCCGAATCGATGGATGTCGTAATGGTATTTACCTGTGTTGCATTTCCTGTTCCAAGTACCGTCAAACTTCCAAGGATCGCATATACCGAAGCCATCCAGTACCATTTCTTTCCAAGTCCGTTCTTGATATAATACATCGGGCCCCCAACATAATCTCCCTCTGCATTCTTCTCTCTGTAATGAACTGCAAGTGTAACTTCTGAGAACTTCGTACACATTCCAAGCAATGCGGACACCCACATCCAGAACACTGCTCCTGCTCCTCCGATTGCAATTGCACCGGCAACTCCGGCAATATTTCCCGTTCCTACCGTTGCCGCAAGCGCCGTACATACTGCCTGGAATGGAGTGATACTACCTTCCTTCGCTTCTGACTTTGTGAAGATACGTCCGATAGAATTCTTAATGGCATACCCAAATTTACGAAACTGTATAAATCCTGTACGAGCTGAAAGTACAAGCCCTACACCGATAATACAGACCATTGCCGGAACCCCCCAGACGAAATTGTTAACGGCCGCATTCACGTTTTCAATTGTTTGTAACATTTCTTTTCCTCTCTTTCGTCGTTCGTTGGCTTGATAATAACATACCTTTGTTTTTTTGTACATAATTATTTTTGCAAATTTTACATATATGTTATTATTTTCACATATCTTTTTGTGCATTACGCACAATACTTTTCATATTTTTGACGATTTAGACTCAAAAAGATTGGAGCATGCTTCATTTACATGATATATAAATAACGACAAAAAATTATCATTATCTATAAGTTTTTCCCTCTTTTTTCGCATTTTCAGGCGATTTTTCCCTTTTCCACGTTCTCTGTCTTGCAACTTTTGCAGATTCATGCTTTAATCTAATTATCAATATCACTTTCGGAGGAACTATATTATGAAAGATATGAAGGAATTACTTCATTCTGCACATCTTACCAAGACACAGAAGATCATTGCGGAATACGTTCTGGATAATGCTTCGGAAGCCTGTTTTATGACATCCACGGAGATTGCATTAAAGCTTGGGGTAAGCGAATCTTCTGTGATCCGCTTCAGCCGTACGATCGGATTTGACGGTTTTATGGATTTTCAGAAAACATTGCGAAAAGATTATCAGGATAAGGTACTCAGTATTTCCAGCAGCATTACGGTCCCATCTCAGAGAATTGCAAAGCAGGCCAAATTAGATACCTCTTCAGATTACATCAACCGGCATTTTAAGAATGCAGCCCATAATCTGGAAGAGATTTTTATCCAGAATTCTATCGAGACATTTGAGCAGGCTGCAGACCTCATCATTTCCAGTAAGCACAAATATATTGCTGCGACAAGGGGAAATATCTGTCTTGCGGATTTCTTTCTCCTGTACTTAAAGCAGATGGTCCCGCATGTGACCATGACAACCACGACTTCCATGAGCCCGATCGATCATATGTGCAATATCTCCCAGACCGACTGTCTGGTATTGTTCAGTTTTCCGCGGTATTCTTCCCAGGACGAAGTGACTGCCGAGATGGCACGTGATGCCGGAGCTTCGATCATTGTGATCACCGACAAACCAAGCTCCCTGCTTGCACAATATGCGGACATCCTTCTCACAGTCCCGGTAGACAGTAATACATTCTTCAACTCTATGATCGGTCCGCAGTTCGTAACAGAATCTTTGCTGGAAATCATCAGCCATAAGGCCAAGGGAATTGAAAAAAGACTGAATACGATTGACAAATATCTAAATAAACTCGGAAATTATTAACAAAGAAAACCTGCCGCAGATTTTCTCCAAGTCTCATCAATGATTATGACTTGTCGGAAATCTGTGACAGGTTTTCTCTCTCTTCTAACTGCGCTGTCAGGATTTTTACCAGTCTGCGCTGTTTTGCATATAATTTGATCATGTTAAATACCCGTTGATATACGATCCTCGTATCAAACGGACGCCTAATATAATCCATGGCACCGGCTTCGTAAGCTCTCCTGATATATTCTTCCGAATCCTCTCCTGATATTATGATTACCGGAATGTCGTCTATCCACTGTTCCTGATTCATATATTCCAGTACTGCAAATCCATCCATCTTTGGCATCACAATATCCAGAAGTATCAATGCTATATCATTTCCATATTTCTGCAGCTTCTCCACACATTCTTGCCCGTTTTCCGCTTCTATGATCTGGTATTTATCCTGCAGAATTTCTTTCAGAAGTTCTCTGTTGATCTTAGAATCATCTACAATAAGAATCTGCGGCTTTAGAATATCCGTATGCTCATCCTGATCCTCCTCCGCTATTTTCTTCTCCATTCCCTCTATCATTGCAGTATTTTTATACATTTTAGCAAGGTACATCCGTTTATCCGCTCTCCGGACAGCCTCTTCCACTGTCTCTTCTGTTGCTGAAACACCGCCGATGCTGACCGATAACTGAATCCGCTTATACCCTGGAACACTCGTTTCAGCAATTTTTTTCTTAATCTTATTCAGTTTCCGTGCAAAGTTCTCTCTGTCGATCTCCGGCAGTAAAAGCAGAAATTCATCCCCTCCGTACCTGATCAGTTTATCTGTCTTTCTAATGTATTGCCGTATTACTTCTACCACTGTAATCAGTGCCATGTCTCCCGCATGATGACCATGTGTGTCATTATATAGCTTAAAATCATCCACATCAAGAATCGCAACCCCTGCTTTTCCCCTTACATTCTTAATCTCATCTTCATAGTATCTCCGGTTATAAGCCCCTGTCAGCGCATCTCTGTAAAGCTTGTCATTATAAACAGAAAGCTTCTGGACCATCTTTCCATATCCAACCGCATCAATCAGTGTGTCTTCATCCAGCTTCTTCAACATCTCCATTACATACGGTTTTCCATCAATCTCCACATATCTTGAAAACACCTGAAAAATATCCGAATCCAGAAATTCCAGCTTCGCTGCCTGTTTCTTTTCTCTCAGCGATTTCATAGATATGCAATTCTCACACGGCTTTGTCTTATTCCAGAATGAATAGCACTGACACATCTCCATTGCATCTGCATCCGCACTGTGTTCTGCTCTCTTCTCCAGCATCTCACCATCAACCAGGCGTACAATTGAGAACACTTCTCTCAGGCACTCCATCTTCTGTTCTGCCTGCTCCATTGTCATACAGTCCTTCTTATCCGTCATCGCACACATCATTCTTTCAGTCCTTTCCTGCTGCTCTTTTCTCCAAACATACTGCTTATATTCTAACATATAATCTATGGTTTTTGAAGATAGGATCCGTATGTACTCATCCTTCTTTTCTTCCGCCAGAAATAATACGGGATTAGGCAAAGTAACGTCGCACCCCATGCCAGCGGATAACTGATCAACAGGATCTCCACCTTATGATGAATCTTCGTAAGGATTATGATCCACGGAAGTCTTACAAAGAACAGACCTCCGAATGTAAATATGGTCGGCCAGAGGACATCTCCCAGACCACGCAGTCCTCCGGACAGATTCTCAAGCAGCACGCTCAACAGATAACTCGGAATCAGGAAACGTAACATATATACTCCAATCCCGATGACCTTGGGATCTGTCGTGAACATATGGTATAACGGTTCGCAGAATACAAACAGGACTATAATAATAGCTCCTGTAAATATATAAGAGATCACTACATTCACCCGGATACTTTTATATACTCTGTCCATCTTTCCTGCCCCGTAGTTCTGTCCGGCAAATGTGGTCACTGCCGCACCAAGCGCACTCGATACCGTCCAAAAGATCATATCAAGCTTTCCGTAAGCTGCCCATCCTGCAGCAGTATCTGTACCAAAACTGTTGACGGATGCCTGGATCACTACATTTGTCACACCATAGGCACATGCCTGAAGTGCCCCCGGAACACCGATTTTCAATTCTTTCCGCAATACTCTGGCATCCATCCGGAGTTCCCGGAACTTTAATTTCATAGCATCATATGCCCTGGTCAGCGACCAGGTAACCAGAACTGCACTGACACATTGTGAAATAACGGTTGCGAGTGCTGCCCCCGCAATCCCCATCTTCATTCCTACCACCATGACAATGTCCAGTATGATATTCATCACACAGCAGATCAACAGATAGAGAAGTGGTCTTCTGGAATCTCCGACCGCCCTCATGATTGCCGATCCCATATTGTAGACCAGCGTAAACAGAATTCCCATAAAGTAAATTCTGAGATAAGTTATAGAATCCGCCATCATATCCTGTGGTGTATTCATGATTTTAAGCAGCCATGGTGTCAATACTGTACCGGTCAGTGATACGATCAGACTGATCACGACAGAGAACAGATATGCCGTATGTACCCCCACATGCAGGCTCTTCCTGTCCTTTGCACCATAATATTGTGCGATAATAACTGCTGCCCCGTTCGCCAGCCCATTAAAGAATGTAACAACAATTGTTGATAAGACGGCTGCCGGTCCTCCGACACTGGCAAGTGCCGCTTTTCCCACGAAGCGTCCTACAATGATTGTATCCACAGTTGTATATAACTGCTGGATCAACGTCCCAAGCATGATCGGGAAGAAGAAGATCAACAATTGTTTCCAGATAACTCCTTCCGTGATCGCATTTTTCTCAATTGTTTTTTTCCCCATTTTTTTGTCCCTCTCCTGCTTTTTCCACATTTTTTGTTTTTTCCCTATGTAATTTCCCCTTTAGTGAACTACCCATTGTCTTAAGCCAATGGGCTTCCTGCTTCATCGACCTCGTAAC
>URTM01000014.1 GCA_900550865.1 uncultured Dorea sp.
ATTTACCAACACCTGTCTGGTCAAGCTTAGCAAATGGATCGTTCTCGAAGATCTTAGCATCATAGTAAGCGTCTAAGAACTTACCAGCATCGTCACGAGAGAATCCGTATGTCATCTGTGTTAAGTCGTTTGTACCGAAGCAGAAGAAGTCAGCTTCTGAAGCGATCTGATCAGCAGTAAGAGCTGCTCTTGGGATCTCGATCATTGTTCCAACTTCATACTCAAGGTCGCTGCCTGCTGCTGCGATCTCAGCGTCTGCTGTCTCTACTACAAATTTCTTAACATATTTCAGCTCTTTGATGTCTCCAACGAGTGGAATCATGATCTCTGGTTTTACGTTCCAGTCTGGGTGAGCTTTCTTTACATTGATTGCAGCACGGATAACAGCACTTGTCTGCATCTTAGCAATCTCTGGATATGTTACTGCAAGACGGCATCCACGGTGTCCCATCATTGGGTTGAACTCATGAAGGCTGTCGATAATTGTCTTGATCTGCTCAACAGTTTTGCCCTGAGCGTCAGCAAGTTTCTTAATGTCTTCCTCTTCTGTAGGAACGAACTCATGAAGCGGTGGATCAAGGAAACGGATTGTAACCGGGTTACCTTCCAGTGCTTCATACAGTTTTTCGAAGTCTCCCTGCTGTTCCGGAAGGATCTTAGCAAGTGCTGCTTCTCTTTCTTCTTCTGTCTCAGAACAGATCATTTCACGGAATGCATCGATTCTGTTTCCTTCGAAGAACATATGCTCTGTACGGCAAAGTCCGATACCTTCTGCACCAAGCTCACGAGCTTTAACAGCGTCAGATGGTGTATCAGCGTTTGTACGAACTTTCATTGTTCTGTATTTATCAGCCCATCCCATGATTCTTCCGAATTCACCAGCGATTGTTGCATCAACTGTTGGGATGATACCATCATAGATATTACCTGTAGAACCATCAAGTGAGATGCAGTCTCCTTCATGATATTCTTTTCCGGCAAGTGTAAATTTCTTATTAGCTTCGTCCATTGCGATGTCACCGCAACCAGATACACAGCATGTACCCATACCACGAGCAACTACGGCTGCGTGAGATGTCATACCACCACGAACTGTCAGGATACCCTGTGCAGACTTCATACCTGTGATATCTTCTGGTGATGTCTCAAGACGTACAAGAACAACTTTTTCTCCTCTTGCAGCCCATTCAACAGCGTCATCAGCTGTGAATACGATCTTACCGCAAGCAGCTCCTGGAGATGCTCCAAGTGCTTTAGCAAGTGGTGTAGCAGCTTTCAGTGCTGCAGCATCGAACTGTGGGTGAAGCAGAGAGTCAAGGTTACGAGGGTCGATCATTGCAACAGCCTCTTCCTCTGTTCTCATTCCTTCATCAACAAGATCACAAGCGATCTTCAGAGCAGCTTTTGCTGTTCTCTTACCATTACGTGTCTGTAACATGTACAGTTTACCATGCTCTACAGTAAACTCCATGTCCTGCATATCTCTATAGTGTTTTTCAAGAGTTTCACAAACCTGTTTGAACTGTACGAATGCTTCTGGGAATTTCTCTTCCATTTCTGAAATGTGCATTGGTGTACGAACGCCGGCAACTACGTCTTCTCCCTGTGCATTTGTAAGGAATTCTCCGAACAGACCGTTCTCTCCTGTAGCTGGGTCACGAGTAAACGCAACACCTGTACCACAGTCATCTCCCATGTTACCAAATGCCATCATCTGTACGTTAACAGCTGTTCCCCATGAATATGGGATATCATTGTCACGACGATATACGTTAGCTCTTGGGTTGTCCCATGAACGGAATACAGCTTTTATTGCTTCCATTAACTGTTCCTTCGGATCAGATGGGAAATCAGAACCAATCTTCTCTTTGTATTCAGCCTTGAACTGGTTAGCCAGCTCTTTCAGGTCTTCTGCAGTAAGTTCAACGTCCTGCTTAACACCTCTGTCAGCTTTCATCTTGTCGATCAGCTCTTCGAAATATTTCTTTCCAACTTCCATAACTACGTCAGAGAACATCTGGATGAATCTTCTGTAGCAGTCCCAAGCCCAACGAGGATTTCCTGAAGCTTCAGCAAGTGTCTCAACTACTTCTTCATTTAATCCAAGGTTCAGGATTGTATCCATCATACCAGGCATAGAAGCTCTTGCTCCAGAACGAACTGAAACGAGAAGTGGATTCTTCTTATCTCCGAATTTCTTTCCTGTAATTCCTTCCATTTTATCGATGGCTTCCATGATCTGACCCATAATTTCGTCATTGATCTGTCTGCCGTCTTCGTAGTACTGTGTACAAGCTTCTGTTGTTACAGTGAAGCCCTGTGGTACTGGAAGACCTAAGTTTGTCATTTCAGCAAGGTTTGCACCTTTTCCACCAAGAAGGTTTCTCATGGTTGCGTTACCTTCTGTAAACATATAAACCCATTTTGCCATTTGTCATGACCTCCTAAAACTAAATTTTCTAAGTCGCACTTCATATTTTACTGTTTTTACCAGTTTTCGTCAAGACTTTCACCAATAAATCTGCCGATTTTTCCCTGGAATTTCGGGCATTCTGCACAATCATCTAAATTTTAGTACATTCAAGTACTAATATGCGACTTAATTTTCTAAATATTACGTAAAAACGACTTATATCCTCTGTATGCCTCGTATACATCTGCCTTACTTGTAACTTCCCATGGTGCATGCATACTCAGCACTGCAACTCCGCTGTCGATGACTTCCATACCATAATTTGCCATGATATATGCAATTGTTCCGCCTCCGCCGAGATCTACTTTTCCAAGTTCTGCGAACTGATAGGATACATCTTCTGCATTCATTGCACGGCGTACTTCTGCCAGATATTCTGCATTAGCATCATTCGAGCCGCTCTTGCCTCTTGCACCGGTAAATTTATTGAATACCAGCCCTCTTCCGAAGAATGCGGCACTTCTCTTTTCAAATGCTTCTGCATACATCGGATCGTAAGCTGCACTTACATCGGAAGAAAGCATTCTGGAATTCTGAAGTGCACGACGTACTTTCAGTTCTGATTCTCCGTCTGTCAGAGCTACCAGTTCTGCCACAACATTTTCAAAGAAACGGGAATGCATACCGGTTGCACCAACACTTCCGATCTCTTCTTTGTCAACCAGGATGCAGCATGAAGTACGCTCCGCTTCTTTGACATCCAGCATGGCGAATAATGAGGTAAATGCACACACTCTGTCATCCTGTCCGTAAGCCAGTATCATACTTCTGTCAATTCCACAATCTCTGGCCTTCCCTGCAGGTACGATCTCCAGTTCTGCCGACAGGAAATCTTCTTCTTCCATGTCATAATACTCTGTCAGGATCTTCATGACATTTGCTTTTACTGCTTCTTTCTCACTCTCATCCAGTCCTTCTTCTTTCTCAAGCGGACGGCTTCCGATCAGAAGATCCAGTTTCTCACCTTCGATTACCGTGCTTGCTTTCTTCTCCATCTGTTTTCCGGCCAGGTGAATCAGCAGATCTGTAACTACGAATACCGGATCATCCTCTTTTTCTCCGATATTTACTTTCTGGACAGTCCCGTCTGTCTTAACGATCACTCCATGAAGTGCCAGTGGAAGTGTCACCCACTGATATTTCTTGATTCCGCCATAATAGTGGGTATCCAGATAAGCAAGATCTTCATTTTCATATAACGGATTCTGTTTTACATCAATTCTTGGTGAATCAATGTGTGCTCCGAGAATATTCATACCATTTTCCAGCGGTTCTTTTCCGATCTGGAACATTGCAATACTTTTTCCCATACATACTGCATAGACCTTATCTCCCGCTTTTAAGCTGCCTTTGATATCTTTCAGATTGCGGTAACCCTTCTTCTCAATCTCTTTTACCGTTAGGCGGACGCATTCTCTTTCTGTCTTTCCTTCATCCAGGCATACTTTATATCTGTCATTGATCTGATCCAGTTCTTTTAACTGTTCCGGTGTGTACGTCTTCCATGCATTTCTTCTTTCCATTGTCAGTCTCTCCTTTCAAGTTTACGCTGTGTTTAGTATAACACAAAAAAGAAAATGGTACGCACCACTTTTCATAAATGCTACGTACCATTTTTTCTCATCTTTTATTTATTTTTATCCGGTTATTTATTTAATCCCATCTCTTCTCTTACTTCAATAAAGCATTTTACGATGAAATCAATATCTTCTTTTGTATGGCTTGCACATACCTGTGTACGGATTCTTGCTTTTCCCTTCGGTACAACCGGGTAAGAGAATGCTACAACATATACACCTTTTTCCATCATGTGTTTTGCGAATTCTGCTGCTGTCTTCTCATCATAGAGCATAACAGGTACGCATGGATGTGTTCCCGGAATAATATCAAATCCGTTATCTACCAGCTGTTTTCTGTAGTATGCAGTTACCTCTTCCAGGTGATCACGAAGTTCTGTACTCTCCTCCAGCATGTCAAACAGTTCCAGGCTGGCTCCTGCAATTGCCGGTGCCAGAGAGTTAGAGAACAGGTACGGACGGCTTCTCTGTCTTAACAGATCAATGATCTCTTTCCGTCCGGATGTATATCCGCCGGATGCTCCTCCAAGCGCTTTTCCCAATGTTCCGGTAATGATATCCACACGGCCTTCCACACCACAGTACTCTGCTGTTCCGCGTCCGGTCTTTCCTACAAATCCAACTGCATGGCTGTCATCAACCATAACCAGTGCGTTATATTTATCAGCCAGATCACATACACCTTTTAAATTACAGATGATTCCATCCATAGAAAATACACCATCTGTAGCGATCAGCTTAATTCTTGCTCCGGCTTCATCTGCTTCTTTTAATTTTGCTTCCAGATCTTCCATATCGTTATTCTTATAGCGGAAACGTTTTGCTTTACAAAGACGTACTCCGTCAATGATAGAAGCATGATTCAGTTCATCACTGATAACTGCATCTTCTGCTGTCAGAATTGTCTCGAATAATCCTCCGTTTGCATCGAAGCATGAAGAATAAAGGATTGTATCGTCTGTTCCCAGGAATCCGGAGATCTTTTTCTCCAGTTTCTTATGAATGTCCTGTGTTCCGCAGATAAAACGTACAGATGCAACTCCGTATCCTTTTTCATCATATGTTCTCTTAGCTGCCTCGATCAGTCTCGGGTTATCCCCCAGTCCAAGGTAGTTATTCGCACACATACAAAGAAGTTCTCTTCCGTCTTCCATCTTCACTCTTGCTCCCTGCGGGGATACAAAAGGTGCCTCTCCTTTGAAAAGCCCGGCTTCTTTGATTCCTTCTACTTCTTTTGTATAAATGCTTAAAATATCGTCTTTACGTGCCATTTTCTCAACCTCTCCATTTTTATTCTGTCTTTTTCCCTTTTTCCTGCTTTGTTCCGTGCACTCTTCTTAGTCATTTACATGTGCCCAGTCCAGAATGACTTTTCCCGAATTACCGGAGATCATAGCGTCAAATCCTTTCTGGAAATCTTTGATGTCAAAATGATGTGTGATGATATCTGAGATATCGAGTCCTGCCTGTAACATCGTAGACATCTTGTACCATGTATCCCATACTTTACGTCCATAGATTCCTTTCAGATGTAATCCGTTGAAAATTACTGTCTCAAGATCTACTTTGGCATCTGTTCTCTGTAATCCTAACAGTGCAATGTGTCCGCCGTGCTTCATATTGTGGATCATATCATCCAATGCCACCTGTGATCCGGACATCTCAAGACCGACATCAAATCCTTCTGTCATTCCGATCTCTTTTATGACATCTTTCAGATTCTCTTCTTTTAAGTTAACTGTTCTTGTTGCTCCCAGCTTCTTCGCAAGTTCCAGTCTGTATGGATTCATATCTGTTACCACAACATGTCTTGCACCCGAGAACTTCACGATTGCTGCTGCCATACATCCGATCGGGCCTGCTCCGGCGATCAGCACATCCTCCCCAAGTGCTTCAAAAGAAAGTGCTGTATGTGTTGCATTTCCAAATGGATCAAAGATTGCATACATCTCTTCCGGAATGTTCGGATTACATGGCCATACGTTACTTGACGGAATCACAAGATATTCCGCAAATGCTCCGTTACGGTTCACGCCGACACCTTTCGCATCCTTACAGTTCTCCTTGTGTCCTTCCAGACAGTTACGGCATTTTCCACATGTAATATGTCCTTCACCGGATACCAGATCACCGATCTTGAACCCCTGTACACCTTCCCCTTTTTCTACAATCTCTCCAACATACTCATGACCTGCTGTAAGGCCGATTGGAATCGTATGCTGTGCCCAGTCATTCCACTGATAGATATGTACATCCGTTCCACAGATTGCTGTCTTGTGGATCTTGATCTTCACATCATTCGGTCCTACTTCCGGAATCGGAACACGCTTCATCCACAGTCCTTCCTCCGGTTTTTCCTTTACCAGTGCCCACATCAAACCATCATTATTTAATTGCATATTATATGACCTCCCAAAAACACCATCTCCCCAGATGGCAATCTCTTTATTAACAATGGTTATTATACCACTCTTACTGCATATGCACAACCTCTAAACGATATTTTTTTGTTTAATATGACAATTTTTTCACATACTTTTTTCTTTTTCTTGTCATTTTGCACTAAAAATAATATTTACTTTCCTGCTCTTTTCCTGTATAATCTTAACTATGCTTGCGAAAAGCAAAAACGAAAGAGAGGGGTGCAGGATTCAAAAGGTCCTGCCACAAAAACTATGAAAAATTTAATCAAAAAATGGAACAGCATCAGCCTCATCAAACGAATCATCTGCGGACTGATCATTGGTCTGATCCTTGGTCTTGTTGTTCCTCAGGCATCCGTAATCTCGATTCTCGGAACCATGTTCGTCGGAGCTCTGAAAGGAATCGCTCCGCTTCTGGTATTCTTCCTGGTTATGAGTGCTCTCTGTCACATGAAGGCCGGTCAGAAGACCAACTTAAAGTTCATTATTATTCTGTACATGGTCGGTAACCTTGTCTCTGCATTTGTCGCAGTTATTGCCTGTCGGTTATTCCCGGTAACACTGACATTTACAGATTCGGCTTCTTCTACCGACATCACGCCTCCGAGCGGAATCGCAGAAGTGCTGACTAACCTTTTGAACAATCTCGTTAAGAATCCGGTTGATTCCATTGTCAATGCTAATTACATCGGTATTCTTTTCTGGGCAGTTATTTTCGGAATCGCTTTAAAACATGCCAATCAGGGAACGAAAGATGCTCTGGAGAACATCTCCGATGCAACTGCAACTGCAGTTCAGTGGATCATTAACTGTGCTCCGTTCGGTATCATGGGACTGATCTTTACAACAATCTCAGAACAGGGACTTGACGCATTACTTTCTTATGGAAAGCTGATCCTGGTTCTGGTCGGAAGTATGGCAGTTGTCATCTTCATCATCAATCCGATCATTGTGTTTATTTTCACAAAGCAGAATCCATTTCCACTGGTATTTACCTGTCTGAAGGAAAGTTTTATCACCGCATTCTTCACAAGAAGTTCTGCTGCCAACATTCCTGTTAACATGGAACTCTGTAAGAAACTTGGTCTGGACGAAGATACCTACTCTATCTCCATTCCGCTTGGAGCTACGATCAACATGGCAGGGGCTGCGATCACAATCTCTGTAATGGCTTTATCTACCGCTCATACACTGGATATCCATGTAGATTTCCTTACATCGATCATCCTCTGTGTACTTGCTGCATTAAGTGCCGCAGGTGCTTCCGGAGTTGCCGGCGGATCTCTTCTTCTGATCCCTATGGCCTGCAGCCTCTTCGGTGTACCGAATGATGTTGCCATGCAGGCTGTCGGTGTTGGATTTATCATCGGAGTTATCCAGGATTCCTGTGAGACAGGACTCAATTCTTCATCCGATGTACTTTATACAGCCATTGCTGATATCCGTGAAAAGAGACTTCGCGGTCAGAAATAGTACATAGAAGCTGCCACTGGCAGCTTCTATTCCATATTAAAAAATACCGGGAGTGGAAGAATCTTTCTATTGATTCTTCCACTCCCGTATTTATTCTTATTTTTTCACTCAAACCATTGGATTTTATTATCCTTTAATTGATATATCCTGCCTTTTTAAGCTCCTCTTCTGCCTTTACAAGATTCGCATCAGACACACGGATAATCGGTCCCGTACAGCCCATTCCGCTCTCTGCATAGATGTTCTGCTTCCACAGTACTTTCACTGCATCTTCCAGATCCATAACTTCTATTCCCGCAATCTGAGATGTCACGATCTCTTTTGGCGGAGCCTTTACTTCTATTGCGTCCGATGCCGGTTTCGACGTCTGTTTTCTTGCCGCCAGGATATCTTTTAAACCGGCTTTGTCTGCTGCTGCAAATTCTTTCTTTGCTATCTCAAATACTTTACTTTTTACCAGCTCCGCCGCATAACGGATTGCGCCTGCAATCACCGGTGCTCCTGACGCCCTGGATACGATCATGACCAGCTGTTCATAACCATCCCCGATCCCAGGGCCATAACCATATCCGGATGCTTCAAAGCTGCCTCCTGTTGTGTAGGAAGATAACATCTTCACCATGATATTTCCGGTCAGCGAATCACATACCATAATGTCCGGTGTTCCCTGCAGTACATCATTTCCACGCATTACACAACCTCCGTCAGCTCTTGCTGATTCAGCGAACGTAATGTCGTATCCGTTTTTCTCAAGTTCTTTTAATGCAATCTCCGTCTGGCGTGCGCCATCCACATTCAGAATTCCTACAGTCGGATGCTCCTTACCACACGCCTTTGCAGCTATGATTCCATAGATCGTATTTTTGATCATTCCTTCAATACGGTCTGCGCTGGAAGTTCCTGTTGTATTGGCAATGAACATCTCTCTTCCCTTCGCCGGAGTCATAACACGTCCAACCGTCGATACACCGATCGGAAATGGAAAATGCATCGTTACCGCACCGTCTACTTCATGCGATGCAAGCATTTCTTCCATCTTCTTATGACCTTCTTCATCATCTGCCACCTTCACGGTAGTAACGCCCTCTGCTTCCAGTGTTCCGATATAATATACGTCAATTCCATCTTTTGCTGCCATCTTTGCCGCTTCCATGGCATTTTCTTCTCCATGTTCGCTTCCCATTCCGGTCAGTGCAATCCTTGGTTTCTTTCCAAAGTTTCCGGTCTCCAGACCTTCTGCCATCTGCAGAAATGTATCTGCAATGATTTTTTCAATCTTATCTGCCATCTTGCACACCCCCTATTCAGCCATCAGGGTTGCTGCAAATTCTTTCATCGCCTTTGCGATCAGTCCCTTTACTTCTTCCTCAGATACACCTGCGGCTTCTTCCTGTGCAGCTGCTGTATTGCCATGAATAACGAATGATACACCATCGAAAAGGTTCGTCATACGTCCAAGGAACAGGCTTCCTTTTCCGATGATCATTGCATTTTTAATCCTTCCATTCAGGATGTCTTCTCTTGCAAATCCTACGTATGGAACCCCGGAAGGAATGTGTCCCTGTGTCGGTGCCCATCCGGTCAGTCCATGTTCTTTGGTAAAGTTTGCAAGTTCTTTTCTGTCCAGTTCGCCTCTCTTAACAGCCAGTGCACCGATCATCTTATAGTTGGCAAGCGGTACATCTCCTGCTCCTGCCGGTTTTGTGATATCCGGATTCTGCATCTCCGGTGAGAATTTATCGATATCCGTAATCTTCATTCCTGCACGGTCAAGCGGATCTGCTACCAGACTTCCGATTACGTTCTGTGGTGCAGAACCGGTTCCAACACTGTGACGTCCAAGCATTCCAAGATCGATCTCCGGATTCACTCCGTCATTCTCAGATACAACAACTGCAAATCCTCCCAAGCAGTCTTCCAGGATCGGAAGTCCTTTCTTTACATGATCTTTTCCGTTCATACCAAGTTTTGCAGTACAGCCTCCTGCTGTAACGACAACTGTCTTATATGCGCCTGCTTTTACCAGTGCGGCAGCCTCGATCAGTGCATGTGTCGGTGCTGCACAGAATCCTCTGGCATCTGATCCGGTTGCATTGACAAGACCTGCCACCTCTGCTGCCGCCTTCGCAAAGTTACCGCCGCCTCTCTGGTTCATATCCCCGCAAGCTTCTTCCGCACAGTCAATTACATACTCAACATCTGATTTGTCAATTCCTGCGTTCTTCACAGCATAGAGAAGAGCCAGTACGCTGGAAGCCTTACTCATAAGATTTTCATGCATCACATGAGAAGACAGGTTCCCATCAATGTCATGTGCCGGTTTTACACAGCCCACTAACTGATGTTCAAAATATAATGGTTCCGCATGATCTTCGCTGATCAGCGTTTCGATCTCAGAAAGTTCTACCCCTTCATGGATTTTTTCAACTATGTCATCAGAGATCACCGGATCTTTGGCAAATGCTTCTTTATATTTTTCAACAAATGCTTTGTCCAGTCTCACTACTTCGAACATATCACATGCCTGTACCAGAAGTAAGAATTCTTCTTCCGGCATGATCTCTCCATATTTTCCGTAACGTTCTGCCCCTTCTTTTTTCTTGTCATAATACGGGAATTCTATTGCGGCAAGTTCATCCGGATGTGCATTACCGATATAAGTCTGGTTCGGCCAGTAAGACACTGCCTCTTCATAAGAACGGAGATGCTCCGGTACTGCTTTTAAATATTCCGAATCCGGATTCACAACTCTTTCTGTTGTCTGTGTTGTTCCGTTGTATAAAACCATATCTGGTGTATGTACTAATACATAACTTGCCCCTTTAATTACACTGTTCATTGGTTATCCACCTTTCCATTTACCTCAAAATAAATACCCTGAAATTTAGAAAAAGGACAGTCCCTGTAGGAACACAACGGACCTGTCCTTTTCATTCGTATGAGAAACTTCGGACTATAACTGATCTCTGATAGCCTGCATCTCAGAAATGATATCATCAACATCTAATACCATTTCCATCATGCTTACCTGCTCATCATAAACCGCTTCGTCAAACTCTTCTTTCATCTCTGGTTCGCATACGTGATATACCGTGAGTCCAAGCTGGACCCCTGTCAATGGACCTGCGAAAGTAGGATCGCCTAAAGTTACAGTCTCAGCTGCAAGACCTGCAGCCTCTCCTTCTGCTGCACCAAGAACTACTACCAAGTTCTCTGCACCATATTCTTCAGCGAATTCTTTTACTCTCTTCTGGTTTTCCAGATCCATTGCGCCTGCGCTCGTTCAGACGAAACATTCCGTAGATGAGAATACGATCTCAGCACCTGCAGTTTTTACACATTCTGCGATAGCCGGTCCCGGAATTCCATCACGGTCTCCGATAATTATTGCTTTTTTCCCTTCTAAAATAGCCATAATTACGATCTCCTTTCTTTTTATTTAAACCTTATCAAGGTCATTCATCTATGATTTAGAAATTACCTCTCTGGAATCAGATATATTTCTTAATCATTGCTTCAATTGCTTCAGCTGTACAATCATCTTTTACCAGCTCTTCTACTTTTTCCCCATCTTTATAGATTGCCATTACAGGAAGTCCAAGAACTTTCTGGGCAATTGCAAGACGGCGTGCTTTTGTTGTGTTTAATGATGTGAATTTGAGCTTATCCCCATAAGTATCTGCAAATTCATGTACCTTCGGCATCAGTGCCTGACAAGGAACGCATCCATCTCCATAAAAGTCAACAAATACATAACCTTCTGCTTTTAATACTTCTTCTTCAAACGTAGTCTTATCTACATCTATCATGTCTGTTTTCCTCCTTTTATATAATATTCTTAATCCGGTTAAACTCCGGAGTTTCTCCTAAAAGAACATCTCTTTAGAAATAATCTGACATGCTTCTTTCAACCTGGACCGCAGCAATCGCACCATCTGCCGCCGCAGTCACTACCTGGCGGAGACTCTTTACACGCACATCGCCGGCTGCGTATACACCTGGGATATTGGTATGCATATCTGCATCGGTCTTAATGTATCCTCTTTCATCCATGTCAATGACGCCTTCAAAGATCTTTGTATTCGGCACCGTTCCGATAAATCCGAACAGCCCGAACATTCCGTCTTCCGGATCTGCTTCGACTTTTGTTACTTCTCCGGTCTTAACATTCTTCACATACATTGCCTGAAGGATGTCGTCACCTTCCAGTTCTTCTACGACACTGTCCCACATAAAGAAAAGCTTCGGATTCTTGAATGCTTTTTCCTGAATTGATTTTGCAGCCCGCAGTTCATCTCTTCTGTGAATGATCGTAACTTTTCTTGCGAATTTTGTCAGATACATAGCCTCTTCTACCGCGGAATCCCCACCGCCGACTACATATACTTCAAAATCTTCAAAAAAGTTCGCATCACATGTTGCACAATAAGAAACACCTTTTCCCCTAAACTGTCCTTCTCCTTTGCATCCGATCGGTCTTGCATGTGCGCCCGTTGCAATGATCACATTTTTTCCGCGATATTCATTCTTTTCGCTCTTAAGAACCTTAACCTCTCCTTCAAGTTCTACTTCTTTGATCATATCGGATACTCTTTTTGCCCCGAATTTTTCTGCCTGCTCTGTCATTCTTGCAATCAGGGATGGTCCGGATTCCCCTTCTACAATCTGACCCGGATAATTTTCAATCTCGTCAGTAATTGCGATCTGACCTCCATCCTGACCTTTTTCGATGATCAGAACATTGAGCCGGCTTCTTCCTGCATACAGCCCCGCCGCCAGACCGGCAGGACCTGCACCTAGAATGATAACGTCATAAATCTCACTCATTTTACGTTATATCTCCTTCTATATTCACATGTACTATTCAAAAATTTTCTGTCCGTCAACTTCCGTAGTCAAAGCTTCCAGAGCTTTTTCTACGATTCCACGGCGTAATTTCTTTTCTTCTTCCTGATCCAGTGCCGGATTACCGAGTGGATGTGGAATAGCGATCGCCGGTACGATTCTATTTGCACCAACTGTCATAGAAATCGGAGTAACTGTACAGATATGTACAACAGGAATTCCTGCTCTTTCGATTTCTTTTACCATCGTTGCACCGCAACGAGTACAGGTACCTCAGGTGGAGGTCAGGATAACGGCATCTACTCCGTCAGCCTTTAATTTCTGTGAATACTCTGCTGCAAATGCTTTTGCGGATGCTACAGATGTTCCATTTCCTACAGTTGTATAGAACAGATGATGTAATTCCCCGATCACACCCTCTTTTTCCATATCACGAAGTACATCGACAGGAAGTACACGGTCAGGATCTGCATTTGCATATACCGGATCGTATCCTCCGTGTGCAGTCTCATAAGTTTCCTCTGTAAGATCCATAACACCTGCAATATCATATTCTCCATAATGTGAAGCACTTGAGCTTTCAATATGGTCCGGATTTCCCTTTGGAACGATACCACCGGATGTGACCAGTGCAATCTTTGCATGTGCGAGATCTTTTACTGCCGGATTTGGCTCTACCCTGTCAAAGTCAGGCATCGGATACTCTGTCACATATGGTTTATCATTTAGTTTCTTGATCAGCATCTTAACGGCACGTTTAGATCCTCTTTCTTTTTCGAAGAAGTTTACACGTACACCATTTGGGATATATCCTTCTTCTGCAGATGAACCGATTTTTTCTCCTTTTGCCAGTTTCACTGCCAACGGAGCAAGTTTCTTCACTGCATCCCTCATACCTGCCGCACTGTTCTTTGTTGAGATCATGTAGACATCATTCTTGAACATATCTGCTCCAGGGTTTTCTACATACATACCTGTAACTGCAGGAATTCCAAGTTCCTCCTGAACAGCTGCCGCAATTGTACCGCAAGCCACACCATAACGTCCTGCATTGAATGCCGGTCCTGCAATAAATACATCCGGTGCCTGCTCTTTTACCATTGCAAGAATATCTGCTTTTGCTTTTTCAAGGTTCTCATTGAAGTAAGAATCTCCGCAAATAACTGTTGCAATAATCTCTGCTTCATCTTTAAAATTCTGTGTCAGTGCCAGACCAGGTCCTACAACTTCCCCAACACGAATTTCTGCAGGATAGTCTGCTTTTTCCTCTCCACCAATCTGTGCAAAGAACTGGTTGATATAATGAACTACTTTTATCTTAGACATATTCTTATCCTCCCTCTTCTATCTTGCACTCAGTTTATTGAAACCTGTCTCATTTGTTGCACCTGTGATTACCTGAAGTTCTACTTCCAGAGATCCGTCCTCACGCAGTGTCTCTTCACTTGCTCCGGCAATCTTTGTCACATAATCCAAAGTTCCAATTACTTTATCAAGTTTTGGCAGGATAACAACTTCATTTGCATTACCACCTGTTACAACCGCATCTGCTGCCACATCTGCGTCCGCAAGAGACTGTGATTTTCCATCACGTCCGGCATACTCATCTGTAATAATTACAGTCTTGATGCCTTCTGCTTCGATCTTCTTACAGTTCATAATAAGGTCTGTATCCGGATTACCAAATCCTTCCTGTGATACGATAACGCCATCCAGATCTAACATCTTACACAGTTTTGCTGTCCAGTCAGAAGATCTTTCTTTATCTGCAAGGTATACATTTTCATTTGTAATGATCTGACATACGAAGTTCAGTGTCTTTCCATGTTCTTCAAACAGATCATGGACAACCGGATTATTCTCATGTACATAAGTAGGATTCTTATCACATGCGGATACACAGTTACCGGAAACGATGGCCCCGTCCATGATCTCTGTAGGGCTTAAGATTGTAGGAAGTGTCTTCTTTGCATCCACTCCGTATACATAAGTGTCATGTAAGAGTCCCTGGCTTTGAAGCATCTGGACATATGCAACTCTCGGAAGATCCGGATACTGTGTGATTCCTTCTTTGATTCCGCATGTCTCATATACTTTTATCTCATCCGGTGTAAGCTCACGCGCTAATTCCCCAATGTAAGCTGCTACTCGGAATCCGGCAAACCGGACTGCTTTTTCATATTCATGCTGCTTGATACCTTCTACAGGTTCACATACCATAACTAGATTCAACGTCTTTGAAAATGGTGTGTAATCTGCTCCAGGTCCTGTCATGTCAATGATACCTTCCTGGAATCCAACGATTCTTCCCGCTGTTACGACAGCCATACCTTTTAATGCGTATGTCTTTCCTGATCCAACGGTATCCACCTTTGAAATAATTCCCGGAAATACACCACCTTTTCCTTCTACCTTTACTCTCGGCTCGATTACATCTTTTACCGGTGTGATTCTTACAGATTCTCCCGGTCTTGCAATATCAAATGTAGCTTCCTGAATATGCTCATCTTCTAATGCAATGGCTTTCACTGCTCCTTTATCTACATACAGGATTCCATCTTCAATCTTTGATGTATCCGCAAACTGGATATCCTTAATGTAAATATTCCCCATTTCTAATCTCACGATCTTTTCCTCCTTTTTTCATCTTCTTTTATAAAACGCTGCCCGTTTTACAACCTCTTTTATCACTGTCTTCTACCAGACATCCGCAGACGCCAGTCCGCTCTCTAATAAAGTCCAGTCAACCAATTGAAAATCCTTATAAACTTCTTCTTTGTAATACTTACTTTTATCTTGAAATTTCTGACATACCAGAATCGCATTTTCAATCAATCTGACAGATTCCCCATCCACCTTCTCCTTTCTCTCAGATATCAGCACAGATTTATACGGTGTTTCCTTTGGTTTTACACTTCCTGATAATGGATGTGTCAATAATCTGTGACCTTCGTAAATTCTGTCCCTTACTACCTTCAGAAGTTCTTCATAAGAGAGTTCCAGATAGATTACCTCATGTGTATCATCCAGCCTGGATCGTACAAGCGGATTATTTGTGATCACCATATACTTACTCATTCATGTCCATCCTCTCTTATGTTATTTCAACCAGCCTTAGAAAATAAAAAGGACGTCCCACGCCAATTACTGCGTTCAAACGTCCTTTTCTGTCTTTCGTCCTGTTAAATCTAATTCCTCTTACAGTACAAGATTCAGAATGTAGTCCCTTTCTCCGTCCTTTTGCCTGAAAGTTTCGTCCGGTTTTTCCCCATTTTTTCGATACCGGTTTGCCTCTTCGGCGGCTGCCCTGGCAGCTCTCTCTTGAGAAATATCATCCCACTCTTCTTTTCAGTTATAGAAAATTTTTATATCATTTATTTTCTTCCTCTATATTACATCATTGTTACTTATATTGCAATACTTTATCTTTTTTTATCTTTTTTTAGTTGTTTTGAACAATTATGTAATCTGCTTTTTGTATATTTTTCTATTTTCCCTCCGTTTTTCGTTTTCACTTATTCATTATTCACAAAGTCTTTTTTCTTTATTTTACTTTTTTATTTTTTAAGAAATTATGATAGTAATCGTCATGCAATTCTTTCATCTGGCTGCTCAGGAAGAACAATGCAAGAATATTAGGAATTACCATCAATGAATTGAAACAGTCTGCCATATTCCATACCAAATCAACCTGTGCAAGTGAACCTAACAATACACAGAGCGAAACCAGAACCGCATACGGCTTTACTGCATTTTTTCCAAATAAATATTTCACATTGGCCTGCCCAAAGAAATACCATCCGATAATCGTCGAAAATGCGAAAAAGAACATACAGATTGCAATAAATACATTACCGAATTTTCCGAATACACTCGAAAATGCATACTGGCTGAGCGCTGTACCTGTAAGCCCTGTCGGAATCGACTGTGTTGTAATAATCACCAGTGCCGTCAGATTCAGAATTACAAAGGTATCAATGAATACACCGATCATTGCTACAAATCCCTGCTCTACCGGATGTTCTACTTTCGCTACCGCATGTGCGTGAGGCGTCGATCCCATACCTGCTTCATTCGAGAACAGTCCTCTTGCCACACCTTTTGTGAGTGCAAGCTTTACCGTTGCTCCCACTGCTCCGCCACTGACTGCAGACGGTTTAAAAGCACCTACAACGATAGAATAAAATGCATATGGGATTTCTTTAAAGTTTGCAAAGATTACAATCAGTGATCCGATAATATAAAAACATGCCATGATTGGAACAATCGTCTCTGTAACTTTTGCAATTCTGGAAATTCCTCCGACAAATACAAACAATGCGATAACCGCTATAATGATCCCCACCACTATCTGTGGTATACCAAATGCAGTATGAAATGCTGACGCTATCGAGTTGGACTGTACCGCATTTCCCATAAATCCCAGTGCAAAAATGATCAGAACAGAAAAGACAGCTGCCAGGATTTTTCCAAAAGTACCTTTGAAAGCCGCCTGGATATAATAAACCGGTCCGCCTGTTACATGCCCGTCTTTTCCTACATGCTTATATTTCTGAGCCATAATAGCTTCTCCGAAAATGGTCGCCATTCCAAGAAATGCCGCAATCCACATCCAGAAAATCGCTCCCGGTCCGCCTATTGCCAATGCTGTTGCCGCTCCTGCAATATTCCCCGTTCCTACCTGTGCTGCAATAGCCGTTGCAAGTGCCTGAAATGATGACATACCGTCTTTTCCCGCCGTTCCTTTTTTCGAAAACAGTCCGCCAAACGTTCTTTTCCACCCGGCCTTAAATCCCCGTATCTGGATAAATCCGAGCCGGATCGTAAATATAACACCTCCTCCTAACAGCAGAATGATCAAAATATAATCTGCCAGATAATGCTGAATCAGTAATACGATATTATTCAGTTTATCCAAAGTCTTTCCTCCTTACTTATAGATTTTATGAATGATGAATTAAGTGTTTTCTATAAATATACTCTTTCATTTATTTTAAATCAATATTTTATTTTATATTTTATTTTTTTGTACATTATGCACAAATCAATTTCTACATACCTGCATATATAAAAAAAGACCGTGAAACCGCCATGCATGCACTTTGGCATACATAGCCGATTCCACGGTCTCTTGTTTTATCTCTTATGCTTCAATTTTCTGATTCTTACCACTCGAATTTCTTCTCAAAGTAAGCATCCAGATCTTCAATCTTGATTCTTTCCTGTTCCATGGTATCTCTGTCACGGACAGTTACTGCTCCGTCTTCTTCAGAATCGAAATCGTATGTTACACAGAATGGTGTTCCGATCTCGTCCTGACGACGGTAACGTTTTCCGATATTTCCACGGTCATCATATTCGCAGTTGTATTTTTTGCTTAACTGTGCAAATACTTTCTCTGCACCTTCATTCAGCTTCTTAGAAAGCGGAAGCACACCGATCTTAACCGGTGCCAGTGCCGGATGGAAGTGAAGAACCGTACGTGTATCAGGCTTCTCCTCTGTTCCGATCTCTTCTTCATCATAAGCACTGCAAAGGAATGCAAGTACCATACGGTCTGCACCGAGTGACGGCTCGATAACGTATGGGATGTATTTTTCCTTTGTCTCATCATCAAAGTATGTCAGATCCTGTCCGGATACATTCTGATGCTGTGTTAAGTCGTAATCTGTACGGTCAGCGATTCCCCACAGTTCTCCCCATCCGAATGGGAATAAGAACTCAACGTCTGTTGTTGCTTTACTGTAGAAAGAAAGCTCTTCTTTATCATGATCACGGTAACGTACTTCATCATCTTTCAGTCCTAATGCAGACAGCCAGTTCAGACAGAACTTCTTCCAATAATCAAACCATTCAAGGTCTGTGTCCGGTTTGCAGAAGAATTCCAGTTCCATCTGTTCGAACTCTCTGGTACGGAATGTAAAGTTACCAGGTGTGATCTCGTTACGGAATGATTTACCGATCTGTCCGATACCAAATGGCAGTTTCTTTCTGGATGTACGCTGTACATTCTTGAAGTTTACGAAAATTCCCTGTGCAGTCTCCGGACGGAGATATACCGTATTCTTCGCATCCTCTGTTACTCCCTGGAATGTCTTGAACATCAGGTTGAACTGACGGATATCTGTAAAGTCATGCTTTCCACATGTCGGACATGGAATCTGATTCTCATCGATAAAGTTCTTCATCTGCTCCTGTGTCCATGCATCTACCGCACCATCCAGTTCAATGTTATTCTCTGCACAATAATCTTCGATGACTTTATCCGCACGGAAACGTTCGTGACACTGTTTACAATCCATCAGAGGATCACTGAATCCTCCGAGATGTCCACTTGCGATCCATGTCTGTGGGTTCATAAGGATCGCACAGTCCACACCTACATTGAACGGAGATTCCTGAATGAATTTCTTCCACCATGCTTTTTTTACATTGTTTTTCAATTCTACTCCGAGATTACCATAATCCCATGTATTCGCAAGCCCGCCATAGATCTCAGATCCCGGATATACAAATCCTCTTGCTTTCGCCAATGAAACGATCTTATCCATAGTCTTTTCTGCCATTTTTTCATCCTCACCTTCTCAAAATATTCGTAATTGAATTTAATTATAGCGTCTGCCCTCTTTGTTTTCAAGCCTTATCGTACAATTGTTTCCAATATCTCCAATGATTTGAAGCGTTTTCCCAGATATTCATCCAGATACGCTTTCGTCAGGTTCTTTAGTTCTCCAAGCACATCTTCTTTTACAACGAAAGTATATAATTTCTCAACCGGGGAACATACGATGTACTGCAATGTATATAATGTCGACGGAAGCAGCCGGATTCCATCGGAAATATGGCCGGCACACTGCGTGCATATCACGCCGCCTCTCCGTATACTAAATACTTTTTCCCGCTCCTTATCCCCGCACATGATACATTCCATCACCTGCGGACCTTCCCCGTTCACGGTAATGGTCTTCAATTCGTAAATGCACCGTATCAGTTCATTCGGGATATGTATGTTCGTCAGTGCCCGGAGCGTCTGATACAGAAGCTTCAGCATCTCGGTCTCATCGTTCGCTTCTCTTGCATAATACCCGGCCAGATCCATAAAATAGAATCCGTAATAGGCACCTTCTACATCCGTACGCAATTCCTGGAAATAATTGGAAACAGAGGCCGACACCAGCGTATAAGATGTCCGCCCCTCATATACAGTAAACTCTCCAAATGAAAAAGGGCTCGTCACTCCCATCAGTGCACTGTTCGGTCTTCTTGCGCCACGTGCGAATGCCGAGATTTTCCCTCTTTCTCTGGTCAGTATTACCACTCGTCTGTCATATTCACCTATTGGTGCTGCTGTCAGTATCATGCCAGTCAGTGTAATCTGATTTACCAATTGTATCTCCTTCTTTGTATCTGTTTATCGTCTCCTCACAGATACTCATACCTTTATAATACAGATAATCTTCTATCTTACCTGATGCGACGAATCTGTCCCAGTACTCTTCCATATGATCACCTCATCCTTTGCCAGGGCATATTTTTTAATGCTCTAAGATTAGGTTCTCCCATGGGCACTGCTTTTTATTCATCTTCGCGGTATCCAAAATTTTTCATCAAAAATTCACTGTCTCTCCAGTCTTTCTTTACTTTGACCCAGAGCTTGAGATTGACCTGCTGATTCAGCATTTTCTCGATCTCATAACGTGCAGTACTTCCGATCTTTTTCAACATACTTCCTTTTTTACCAATAATTATCCCCTTGTGTGAATCGCGCTCACAGATAATGGTTGCATCGATGTGCATCACTTTATTTCTGACTTTCATACTGTCAATGGCAACTGCGATACCGTGCGGAATCTCTTCCTGCAGGCAGTGCAGTGCTTTTTCACGGATCAGTTCGGCCACAATCTGACGCTCCGGCTGATCTGTAATGGTATCTTCATCATAGAACTGTGGTCCGTACGGAAGGTATTTCATGATCACTTTTACAAGCTCATCGGTATTGTCACCGTTTCTCGCAGATACCGGAACGATTTCTGCAAAGTCATAGACATCTTTGTACGCAGCGATGGCCGGAAGAACATCTTCCTTCTTTACACTGTCTATCTTATTGATGACCAGTACAACCGGTGTCGTTACTTTCTTAAGCTGGCTGATGATATGCTGTTCACCTGCACCGATAAATGTTGTCGGCTCTACCAGCCAGAGCACCACGTCAACTTCATTCAATGTACGTTCTGCCACATTGACCATATACTCCCCAAGCTTGTTCTTTGCTTTATGGATTCCCGGTGTATCCACGAACACAATCTGACCGTCATCTGTTGTAAGTATGGTCTGGATACGGTTACGTGTCGTCTGTGGTTTATTCGATGTAATCGCGATCTTCTGTCCAATCAGCTGGTTCATCAGAGTTGATTTTCCAACGTTTGGACGGCCGATCAATGTTACAAATCCTGATTTATAATCCTTTTTCATATTTTCTCCTGTTCTTTTTACTATTGAAGGCGCCTAAAATGTTGTCACATTTTTAAACATATCTTTTGCTTCTTCTATCTTCTCTTCGCTTCCGATCACGCAGATCTGTCCGGCTTTCATCACTGCTTCTACGACATCTGCCAGTTTTCGGATGTCTTCCTGACCTGCCTCCAGGATCTGCAGACGTTCTTTTTTGATCGTCTCTGCACTGACTTTATTCATGTACAGATTAAACGAACGGTCTCCTTTTGCAGACGGTGTCATCGGCTGGTCAATGTTACTCATGGTTCCGATAATATATTTGTTCATGTCACGGTCACTGACAGTAAAGTTTCTCAGATAATCTGCGATGCCTTCATAGACTTCCATTGTTCTTTCCAGGTTCGGATCACGGTAAGATACAAAATATCCTTCTCCGGTACGGCTGAATCCGCTCATGCAGCCATAAGCGCCGCCTTTGACACGGATATTCTGCCACAGGTAATCATAGCTTAAGATCACCTTTAAGATCTGCAATGCACCTGTATAATCTGCCCCGTTATCAATAAAGTTGCCGACTCTTGCCACATACTGAACTTTGGAAGCAGTCTTGAATCCTTCATTCTTCATCTCACAGTGCAGTACGCATCTGGTATCTTCCACCGGATCTTCGAACATTGCTTTCTTCAGACCTTCTACCAGCTCTTCCATGCCGTTCAGGCCCTCTTTTGCAGCCGTGTAACTGATCATCATATTGTCTGCACGGAACAGCTTATGAGCCAGCATCTGAAGCTTCTGTACCAATACGTCTTTTTCTTCTTCAAAATGTTCCTCGATATAAGCGATCTTATCATAGAACTCGATACCGCTTGTCATGTCTTTTAACTTAGATGACGGAGATGCATAAGACATCGCACGAAGCACTGCTGTTGTATGTCCGGAAGACTGGAATTTCATAAGAAGTCTTGACTTCTGCATTGCAAGAATCTCTCTGATTCTCTTGGTATCTCCCAGTTTCGAACGTGTCAGGATCTCCTCCATCATCCGGAATACGACTGGCAGCTTCTGATATAATGCCTTTCCTTTGATTTCAAATGTTGCTTTGAATTCTTTTTCCGGCACTTTGGAAATGTCTGTATACAGTTCCAGTGATGTTCCGATACCGCCGGTATGCACGTTGATCTCATTAAAGAGTTCTCCGTACTTATAATTCTCGCTATCAATGACTCCAAGTACTCCCTGCAGGATTCCGACATACGGAAGATCTGCTTCTTCCACACCTGACATATCGAATAACACATCCACGTATCCGATGCCATTTGTCTCAATCTCATGGTAAACTACCGGTACATCTGCGATTCTTTTTTCTTCATTGATGATCGGCTCAATCTCTTTTGAAATATCTTCTCTTGAAAGAACCGGGATCTTCTCAAGATTTTCTACTGCATCCGGTGCTGACTGATATGCCTCTAATGCATTGGAACGCTCTACCAGTTCTTTTCTTTCTTCTTCTGTAAGACTTTCTTTGTATGCCTGCAACTTCTCCTGAAGTTCTTTGTCCATTCTTGCAGTACGTCCTTTTTCCGGCTTGATCAGCACAATCGCACCGTGCGTATTCTCTAACAGATATTTGCGGATCAGTTCTTCATAATATCCTGTTCCGACCTGTGCCTTTAAGAACTCGAATGTATCCAGCGCTTCGATATGGATAAATGGTTTTTCGTCATCGTATAACCAGCTGTCCATAATCTGCAGTCCGTACATCAGTCCCTTCGGATAACCTCCGAAATCCGCCTCTCTGTAACGGAACTCATTATAATTGATTCCGGCTTCGAGAGCTTTCTTATCCATTCCATTTTCAACAATATCTTTTAATGTATCCTCGATTACTTTCACAAATGCTTCTTTCTGTTCTACATTCGCATTCTTCGCAATGACAGAAAAGATCGGCTGGTAAATTCCGTTGTCATACGATCCCATAATGTCTTTTCCGATCCCGGCATCCGTAAGTGCTCTCTTAAGCGGTGCTCCCGGTGCAGATAACAATGCATAATCCAATACTTCAAATGCCAGATACAGCTTCTCATCCAGGCTTGTTCCAATGACTTTATTGTAAGAAATGTAAGTATTATCCTCTTCTGATTCATCGCTTGCTATGGAATATGGCATCTCTTTTTCGATTACTTTATCAAATGGTTCCTGATAGCGGATCTTGGAATCTACCGGCGCATAGTCGAATTTGCTCAGATATTCCTGATCCAGCCAGTTTAATTTTTCTTCCATGTCCATATTTCCATACAGGTAAATGTAACTGTTTGACGGATGATAATATCTTCTGTGGAAATCCAGGAACTGCTCATACGTAAGTTCCGGAATCACTTCCGGATCCCCGCCAGATTCGTTCGCATATGAGGTATCCGGGAACAATGTATTCAATACCACTCTGTCCAGCACACCTTCCGGTGAAGAGAATGCTCCCTTCATCTCATTATATACAACACCGTTGTAAGCCAGATCATCTTCCAGAGAATCCATCTTGTAGCTCCAGCCTTCCTGACGGAAGATCTCTTCATGCTGATAAATATTCGGATAGAATACCGCATCCATATATACATGCATCAGATTCTGGAAATCCTTATCATTACAGCTTGCTACCGGGTAAACCGTCTTATCCGGATAAGTCATTGCATTTAAAAATGTATTCAGTGAACCCTTTACCAGTTCTACGAACGGATCCTTCGCCGGGAAATTCTTAGATCCACACAGTACGGAATGTTCCATGATATGTGGTACTCCGGTACTGTCTGACGGCGGTGTACGGAATCCGATATTGAATACCTTGTTGTCATCATCATTTTCTATCAGTAAGATCCTTGCCCCGCTCTTCTTATGCTTTAACAGCATTCCGTGGGATTTGATCCCTTTTAAATCTTCTTCTTTTACTAATTCGTAAGCACTTAAGTCTTTTACACTCATGAATTTCTATGTTCTCCTTTCGTCTGCAATCTTCCATTTCCCCAAAGCAGAAGATTCTTCTGCCCCGCAATATATCTACTGGAATAATTGCCACTCATGCAAGATATTATAACACCTTTCTTATTATTCTGCACCTATCAAAAAAAGACTCCAAAGCAACTTTTGCGCCACATACTTTTATGCAAGGCAAAGAGTCTTTGAAGTCTCTGCTAATTTTAATTTTTTAACAAATCATTTATGAATAGCTTTCTGTTCTCTTCTTCATGAGCAGTAAAGCTGCTACCAGAAGTACCATACCGATTGGAAGACAGATCAATGCATTCTGAACAAATCCGGCAATTACATAAGTAATGCAGGAAACAACTGCAACGGTTGCCGCATACGGTAACTGTGTCGTTACATGGTTGACATGATTACACTGCGCTCCCGCGGATGCCATGATCGTTGTATCCGAAATAGGTGAACAATGATCTCCACATACAGCTCCGGCCATACAAGCTGAGATAGAGATGATCATCATAGTCTCGTTCGTTCCCTGGAATACCGCTACTACGATCGGGATCAGGATTCCGAATGTTCCCCATGATGTTCCAGTTGCAAATGCAAGGAAGCATCCTACGAGGAAGATAATTGCAGGCAGGAAGTTTAATAATCCTCCAGCTGCGGACTGCATAACATTAGCCACATACTCTGCTGCGCCAAGACTGTCTGTCATTGCTTTTAATGTCCATGCAAATGTCAGGATCAGGATTGCAGGTACCATAGCCTTGAATCCTTCCGGAACACATTCCATAGATTCACGGAACTTAAGTACTTTTCTAAGTGCATAAAATACAACCGTAACAACCAATGCGAAGAAACTTCCAAGCATCAGACCTACCGATGCATCACTTGCCGAAAATGCTTTAACAAAGCCTGTTCCACTAAAGAAGCCTCCTGTATAAAGCATACCGCAGATGCAGAAAATGATCAGGACCACTATCGGGAATACCAGATCGATCACTTTTCCCTTTTCTTCTACGATCTCATTCTCAGCATTTGCATATGGCCTGTCCGGTGTAGTATAGATATCACCCTTTACAGCATTATCTTCATGTAATTTCATCGGGCCATAATCAATCTTAAGCACTACGATCAAAACCATTGCAAGAATTGTAAGTAAAGCATAATAGTTATACGGAATCGCACGCATAAAAATAGAAAATCCATCTTCACCTTTTACAAATCCTGTTACAGCCGCTGCCCATGATGAGATTGGAGCGATGATACATACCGGTGCCGCTGTCGCATCGATCAGATACGCCAGTTTCGCACGTGATACATTGTGCTTATCTGTGATCGGACGCATAACACTTCCAACTGTCAGGCAGTTAAAATAATCATCAATAAAGATCAGGATTCCAAGCACGATCGTTGCAAGCTGTGCCCCAACTCTTGTCTTGATGTGAATACTAGCCCAACGCCCAAATGCTGCCGAACCTCCTGCATTATTCATCATGCAGACCATAATTCCAAGAATAACCAGGAATACCAGGATTCCCATATTATAGCTATCTGTCAGTACTCCTACGATTCCATCTTCAAATATATGCAATACTGCCTTTTCAAAATGGAAATTAGACCAGAAGATTCCTCCGATCGCAATTCCGACAAACAGGGAACTATACACTTCTTTCGTGATCAGTGCAAGACCAATTGCCACAATTGGGGGTACCAGTGCCCAGAATGATGAATACATCTTTGGTACATACTCTTTTCCTCCATCTGCCGCAAATACGGTAATTGCACCGCATGCAAAGATCATGAGGCAGGTGAGTACGGCAAAGAGTAATTTTTTTCTTTTTCTCATAACTCTCTCTCCTTCGTTTTGTTCCAAAAAAATACCATGAACAATTTCCTCTGCGTGGATTGCTCATGGCATATATCATCTTATAAGCAGGACATCCGTATTTTCATATCATTCAACACTTCATTTATGTCCTCTATATAACTCTAAATACAAATTACATAATTAAACTCTTATATCTTCTATATACTCCGATAGCGCTCCACTTACTGAAGTGACAGTCCGCAGCATATTCTGCTGCGTCCCAGGAAGTATATCTCGAATATAACTCTTAAGGGATGATATCTTCCTTCGGCAGTTTTCCCTTTCAGGCAGAAATGATTTCCCTTTATCTGTTGTTCTGTCTTACTGATGAAACCTGCGCCTCTATCTAGTCTCATTATTCATATAATAATATTTTTATCATCTTTGATCTATTTTGTCAATACAATATGGCAAATGCATGGCAACGCAAAACTCCCACAGATTCTTACGAATCTGCGGGAGTCATGATTTATACTATTCTATTGCTAATCAGATATGATTACTCCTCTACTTTGTAAAGGTCTGTCAGTTTTGACAGGTAATCGTATCTTTCCATAGCCTCTGCCTCATTCTTAGCGAAGAGTCTTGCAGCCTTTTCCGGATTAGCTCTCTTAAGAGCGTTGTAACGAACTTCTCCGTCAAGGAATGCCTGATAATCTTCTTCCTTAGGCTGTTTGCTGTCAAGAGTGAATTTGCTTCCCTTTTCAGCTGCAGGATTGAATCTGAAGTTGTTCCAGTATCCGCATTCTACTGCTAACTGTTCCTCTGTCTGAGCTTTGCTCATACCCTTCTTGATACCATGGTTGATACATGGAGCATAAGCGATGATCAGTGATGGTCCCGGATAAGCCTCAGCCTCAGCGATTGCCTTAACTGTCTGGTTGAAGTCAGCCCCCATAGCGATCTGAGCTACGTATACGTATCCGTATGTCATAGCCATTCCTGCAAGGTCTTTCTTCTTAGTCTCTTTTCCGCCTGCTGCGAACTGAGCTGTAGCACCAGTCTTAGTAGCCTTAGAAGACTGTCCACCTGTGTTAGAGTAAACCTCTGTATCGAATACCATGATGTTAATGTCTTCACCACTTGCTAATACGTGGTCAACTCCACCGAATCCGATATCGTAAGCCCATCCGTCACCACCGAAGATCCACTGAGATTTCTTAGCGAGGAAGTCTTTGTTCTTAACGATGTCTTTGCATGTATCGCAGTCACATCCGTCTAATGCTGCAACTAATTTGTCTGTAGCATCTCCGTTTGTAACACCACATGTGAATGTATCGAGGTATTCCTGGCAAGCTGCCTTAACCTCTGCTGAAGCCTGCTCTGCTGCTGCAACAGTTTCAACTTCTTCTTTCAGTCTCTTTCTGATTGCTTTCTGAGCAAGTAACATACCATATCCAAACTCTGCGTTGTCTTCGAACAGTGAGTTAGACCATGCAGGTCCCTGTCCCTTAGAGTTCATTGTGTATGGTGTAGACGGTGAAGAGTTACCCCAGATTGAAGAACATCCTGTTGCATTAGCGATGTACATTCTGTCACCAAATAACTGTGTGATCAGTTTTGCATAAGGTGTTTCTCCACAACCTGCACAAGCTCCTGAGAACTCAAGTAATGGCTGTTTGAACTGGCTTCCCTTAACTGTCTCTGGTTTGAATTTAGCAACAACTTCTGGTTTAACCTCGATCTCACGTCCGAAATCAAAGATATCCTGCTCTGCTGCATTTTCTTCCATGTTTGCCATAACAAGAGCTTTTTCACCCTTCTTACCTGGACATACATTTACACAAGATCCACATCCTGTACAGTCATATGCTGATACAGTCATAGTGAATTTCATTCCCGGCATACCGATCATATCGATAGCTTTTGTTCCTTCCGGAGCTTTTGCAAGCTCGTCCTCTGTAAGTGCTACCGGACGGATAACTGCATGTGGGCAAACGTATGCACAACGGTTACACTGGATACAGTTTTCTGACTGCCATACAGGGATATCTACTGCGATACCACGTTTCTCATATGCTGCACTACCTGATGGTGTAGATCCATCTGCATAGTCAGTAAATGTAGATACTGGCAGAGTATTTCCTTCCTGAGCATTAACCTTAGACTGGATGTTCTTAACGAATGCTACAACATCGTCTTTTCCACCCTTAACTTCTGGTGTGAATAATCCTTCGTCTTCACAAGATTTCCAAGATTCCGGAACTTCGATCTCAACTACCTGTTTAGCACCGGCATCGATAGCATCGTAGTTCATCTGTACGATCTTGTCACCTTTTCTTCCGTAAGTAGCTTTTGCAGCTTTCTTCATCAGATCGATTGCTTCTTCTTCCGGAATGATAGATGCCAGTTTGAAGAATGCTGACTGAAGGACTGTATTGATACGTCCGCCAAGTCCGATCTCTTTACCGATCTTAATACCATCAATTGTGTAGAACTTGATGTTGTGATCAGCGATGAATGCTTTTACCTGTCCCGGTAAATGTTTTTCAAGACCTTCCATGTCCCAAGAGCAGTTCAGAAGGAATGTTCCTCCGTCAACTAATTCCTGAACCATGTTGTATTTGTTTACATAAGATGGGTTGTGACATGCTACAAAGTTAGCCTTGTGGATCAGGTAAGTAGATTTGATTGGCTTCTTACCGAAACGCAGGTGAGACATTGTAACACCACCAGACTTCTTAGAGTCATAGTCGAAGTAAGCCTGTGCATACATGTCAGTATTGTCACCGATGATCTTGATAGAGTTCTTGTTAGCTCCTACAGTACCGTCAGCTCCAAGTCCCCAGAACTTACAGTTGATTGTTCCTTCTGGTGTTGTAACCAGTGGTGCACCAACTTCAAGTGAAAGATTTGTAACATCATCGTTGATACCGATTGTGAATCTTTCTTTGTCTGCGTTGTTGAATACTGCAACGATCTGTGCAGGTGTTGTATCTTTTGATCCTAATCCGTAACGTCCGCCGTTAACCGGTACTGCGTCGAACTTAGATCCCTTTAATGCAGAAACAACGTCCAGGAATAATGGCTCTCCCTGAGCTCCTGGTTCTTTTGTTCTGTCAAGTACATTGATGTATTTTACTGTGTCAGGAATTGCATCAATTAATGCCTGTGCACAGAATGGTCTGTAAAGACGAACCTTAACAACACCAACTTTTTCCCCAGCTGCTGTTAAGTAATCGATTGTCTCTTCGATTGTGTCACATACAGAACCCATAGCAATGATAACTTTCTCTGCGTCTGCTGCTCCGTAGTAGTTGAAGAGTTTGTAATCTGTTCCGATCTTCTCGTTAACTTTGTCCATGTACTCCTGTACGATAGCCGGCATAGCGTCGTAGTATGGGTTACATGCTTCTCTTGCCTGGAAGAAGATATCCGGGTTCTGAGCTGAACCTCTCTGGCATGGGTGATTTGGATTCAGTGCATGATTTCTGAATGCATCGATTGCGTCCATATCTACCAGATCTTTCAGATCTTCGTAATCCCATGTCTCAATCTTCTGGATCTCGTGTGATGTACGGAATCCATCGAAGAAGTTGATGAATGGAAGTTTTCCTTTTAATGCTGCGCAGTGTGCAACCGGTGTTAAGTCCATAACTTCCTGTACACTGGACTCACAAAGCATTGCTGCACCAGTCTGACGACAGGCGTAAACATCAGAGTGATCTCCGAAGATATTCAGTGCGTGGCTTGCAAGCGCACGAGCGGATACGTTAAATACTCCAGGAAGCTGTTCTCCTGCTACTTTATATAAGTTAGGAATCATTAACAGAAGTCCCTGTGATGCTGTAAATGTTGTTGTCAGAGCACCAGCGGAAAGAGATCCGTGTACTGCACCTGCAGCACCAGCTTCTGACTGCATCTCTGTTACCTGAACAGTCTGTCCAAATATGTTCTTTCTTCCTTCTGTAGCCCATTCATCTACATGTTCCGGCATAACTGATGATGGTGTAATAGGGTAAATTGCTGCAACTTCTGTATATGCATATGACGCATGAGCTGCGGCCTGGTTACCATCCATGGTCTTCATTTTTCTTGCCATTTTTGTCGTTCCTCCTTGATAATAGTACAAATCATATATTGACGTGTATGATTTTATTATATCTCCTGTCTCATCAAAAGTCTAGCGATTCCGACTGTTATTTTGTTCATTTTTTGGTACAAATACAGATTCCTGTATCATTTTGTCGGCATATTTACCCATAAAATCAAGATAGAATTGGGATTTCATTCGTAAGGCATTTGATATCCACGGAATAAAAAGTAGGAAGCCGTTCCAGTGAATGTGAAGAAGGTGTTGGAAATAGTTAAGCGTCAAAATTATGCGTTGGGTTTTCGAAATTTGCCTGTTTGAGCCGAATGGCGAGTTGCAAATTTCGGAAGTCCGTTTTTAGCATAATTTTGACGCTTTAGTATTTCCCACCGACGGAAACTGAACAGGAACGGCTTCCTAATTTTTTATGCAGGCCCGGGTATCCAACGCCTTCCTGAATTAAATCCCAATTACCCTAAATACACAACCTTATCTTCCGGTTCTACGGCCGGTTCCATATCGATCAGATACAATACCGGCTGTTTGTTTCCGAAGGAACTTACAGCCTCGTACTCAAATCTTGCACGGATCTGCATCCAGGATTTTGTCTTTACATCGATCTTCTTTTCTGCCTTACATGGATATCCGTAGTAACGTACATCGTCTGCACAGCAGGTCATGATCTCTCTGACTGGAACAAACATGTTATCCGGCATTCCCTTTGGACGGAAGATCTGTCCTTTGAAATCAATCTCTTTATGCAGATATAATTCCGGATGATCATATGCGTCTACATACCACACTCCAAAGTCAACATCATCCAGGACGATCTTGTCCCCTTTTACATCGTATGGGAGATCTTCTTCGGACGGCTCAATGATCTTGCCCTGCATATCTTCAAACAAAAGCTGAGCCATCGGGTTCTGTACTTTCAGTGCACGTCTGAATCCGGATCTGTTGACACCGTCTGCACATCTGTTAACGACAATCAATTCCGACTCTGTGAGCTGCTCCATCAGCATATTTCTCATATTCATCAGATACATATCAAGGGTTGTACCATTCACAGTAGAATATACGCCCTGAAGCTCGAAGCTCCTTGGATATCTGATAGAAAGCAGATCTTCCAGCTTCCACATTCCATTGTATTCAATAATAATCTGTGCCGGATGATAATTTCTTTCACAGTTTTTGAAAAATACAGTGTTCAGCTGATCGAATTCTTCGATTTTCAGAACTGCCATATTCTTCTCTTTTAAATATTCTTCCGGATACTCTTCTTCTCCTTCTTCACAGAGAAGCAACAGTGTAAGTCCCGGTTCGATCCATTCCTGTTCCATCAGGGTATCTTTGATCATGGTTGTCTTACCGCTGTCTAAAAATCCGGTAACAATAAACATAGGTGTTGCCATACTCGCACCTCTTTCCTTTTATCTGTTTTCTATAATCTTTTAATTTACTTTTTTATCATGATTTTTGGCTCCATAATAATTATGGAGCCAAGCATAAATCGTTATCTACATCCGCCGGCAGCTCTTCTTGCATACTTTCGTATGAAGGCTGCCACAGCTGCTGTCCTATACATGGAATAACTTCAGAAGATCTTCTTCCTTTAAATCTGTTCCAATTACACAGATACGTCCTGTGTAGTCCGGCTGACCTTCTCTTACTTCGTATTCTTCCGGTACTAAGTCGAACTGCTTCCATGATCCGTCTGTCATCTGGATGATACCTTTTGAACGAAGGATTGTTCCGTAAGAAGTTGTCTCTGACAGTGCCTTCAGCAGATAATCCAGTTCTTCTTCGGTATATTTATGAACAGTCTCTTTGCCCCAGCTTGTAAATACATCATCTGCATGATGATGGTGGTGATGATCATGGTCATGTCCACAGCAGCAGTCATGATCATGGTGATCGTGATCGTGGTCATGATGGTCGTGGTCGCAGTGATCATGATCGTGGTCATGATGGTCGTGGTCGCAGTGATCATGATCGTGGTCGTGATGATCGTGATCGCAGTGATCATGGTCGTGATCCTCATGATCTTCAAACAGGCTCTCAATCTCTGCTCCCTTTGTCAGTGCATGGCTGATTGCCTCTTTGCCAAGCTCATCCCATGGTGTAGAGATGATCGTTGCTTCTGCATTCTCTTCACGAAGTGTGTGTACGCACTCTTCTACCTTTTCATCTGTCATCATCTGTGTACGGCTCACAACGATTGTAGATGCATGTTCTACCTGATCTTTAAAGAATTCTCCAAAGTTCTTCATGTACATCTTCGCTTTTTTACCATCTACAACTGTGATTCTTCCATCGATCTCGATGTCTGCATCTTTCTCTACAGCCTCGATTGCTCTTGCTACGTCGGATAATTTACCAACTCCTGACGGCTCAATGATGACACGGTCCGGATGATACTCATCTAATACTTTTACCAGTGCTTTGCTGAAGTCACCAACCAGTGTACAGCAGATACATCCTGAGTTCATCTCTGTGATCTCGATTCCTGCATCTTTCAGAAATCCACCATCGATACCGATCTCACCAAATTCATTTTCGATCAGCACAAGTTTCTCGCCTGCCCATACGTCACTGAGCAGCTTTTTGATAAATGTAGTTTTTCCTGCTCCGAGGAATCCGGAAATAATGTCTACTTTTGTCATGTTTATTGCCTCTTTTCTATCTATTTTCAAAAATTAATAAAAGTCCCGACACATATATTATCACAAACAGCGGGTGGTTGCCAGTCCCCCAATTCTTATATTTTTCTCAACTTTTTATAAATTTAGCCTTCTCTCTCATTTTTCCGCATCATGAACACCTTCTCTTGCATACTTTTGTATCAAAAAAACGATATCTGTACACCTTATTCTGGTACAGATATCGTTTTTCATTTTCAAGCTTTTTATAATCTAATTATAACAATCCGCCGATTGACAAGAACAATGGTGCGAACACCAGTGATACAACTGTCATCAGTTTGATCAGGATGTTGATAGAAGGTCCTGATGTATCTTTGAACGGATCACCAACAGTATCTCCGACTACGGCTGCTTTGTGAGCTTCGCTTCCTTTTCCACCGTGGTTTCCATCTTCAATATATTTCTTAGCGTTATCCCATGCTCCACCTGCATTAGACATGAAGATTGCCATCATAACACCTGTTATGAGTGCTCCTGCAAGAAGTCCGCCAAGTGCAGAAGGTCCAAGAAGGATTCCGACTACCAGTGGTGCAAGCACTGCCATAACACCAGGGACCAGCATCTCTTTTAATGCTGCTGTTGTTGAGATTGCAACGCATGATTTGTAATCTGGTTTTTCTGTACCCTTCATGATTCCAGGCATTGTCTTGAACTGACGTCTTACTTCTTCGATCATCTGGTATGCCGCTCTTGATACAGATGACATTGTCATAGCTGAGAATAAGAATGGAAGCATTCCACCGATCAGCATTCCGATGATAACACGTGAATCAAGGATATCAATTGTCTTAAGATGTACTGCTTCTGCGTAAGATACGAACAGAGCAAGTGCTGTCAGAGCTGCAGATCCGATAGCGAAACCTTTACCCATAGCTGCTGTTGTGTTACCAACGGCATCCAGTTTGTCAGTGATCTGACGAACGTGTGGATCAAGTTCAGACATCTCTGCAATACCACCGGCATTGTCAGCGATCGGTCCGTAAGCATCTACGGCTACCGTAATAGCTGTTGTAGAAAGCATTCCTACAGCGGCAAGTGCGATACCGTAAAGTCCGCATGTCTGGTATGCAATGAAGATACCAACACAGATCAGAAGGATCGGGATTGCTGTAGACTTCATACCTACTGCAAGACCACTGATGATGGTTGTTGCAGATCCTGTCTCTGACTGCTCTGCGATTTCTTTTACTGATTTGTAATCTCCTGATGTATATACTTCTGTGATGATACCGATCAGAAGTCCTACGATCAGACCAGCTACGATAGCGATCGCTGCTTTGAAATCTCCGAAGAATACTTTACTGAGTACACAAGATACGATCAGTACCAGTGCACTTGCTACATAAGAACCAGTCTTTAATGCTTTGTGCGGATTAGAATTCTCATCACCTTTTACAAAGAATGTTCCGAGGATAGAAGCTACAAGTCCAAGTCCTGCGATCAGGAGTGGGAAGATAGCTCCCTCAGCTTTATAATATACGATTCCAAGTGTCAGTGCTGATACAAGTGCTCCTACATAAGACTCAAAAAGATCCGCTCCCATACCCGCAACGTCACCTACGTTATCACCTACATTATCAGCAATAACAGCCGGATTACGCGGGTCATCTTCCGGGATACCAGCTTCTACTTTACCTACAAGGTCAGCTCCTACATCAGCAGCTTTTGTATAGATACCACCGCCAACACGGGCAAACAGAGCGATTGAAGAAGCTCCTAAACTGAATCCAGTAATAATATCAACATTTTTGGTCAGAATGTAAATGATGCTGACACCAAATACACCAAAACCAGCTACGCACATACCCATTACAGCTCCACCGGAGAATGCAATCGAGAGTGCTTTGTTCATTCCTTTTTCTTTTGCTGCATTCGCAGTTCTTACATTTGCCTTTGTAGCAACTTTCATCCCGCAGAAACCTGCAAGAGTTGAGAATAAAGCTCCTACTACAAAGCATACAGCAGTAATCCAGTTACCGATTCCGAATCCGATGAGTACGAATAATACTGCAACGAAAATAACCAGAATCTTGTACTCTGCTGTCAGAAATGCCTGTGCGCCATCACTGATCGCTGCGGCGATTTCTTTCATTCTGTCGTTTCCGGCATCCTGTCTTCCTACTCTTGCTGCCAGATAAGCTGCAAAAAGCAGTCCAAGGATTCCAAATACCGGAACGAGATGCAATAACATTTCCATAATTTTTCTCCTTCCGTCCGACTTTCTCAACTTTATGCCGGACAGATGTATTTTAACATATTCTTAACTTTTAATGGCGTTATTTTTTATTTTTGTACGTTATTCCGATTATTTTCTGTATATTGTCCAAAATACCGACCGTTCATTGATTATTTATAATCTATTTTTACCAATACCAATCCATTCGGTGGTGCTGTTGCTCCTTCTGAAGTATGGACTTTGGCATCCAGAATATCCTTTACTTTTTCCGGAGTATAGAATCCCCTGCCGACCCGGATCAGAACCCCTGCGATAATACGGACCATATTGTACAGGAATCCATTTCCGGTAACACGCAGTACTATCTCATCGTCTTTCTTCTCAATCGTCAGGTCATATACCGTTCTCACTGTATCCTGCGTATTCGTCCTGATATTACAGAAGCTTACAAAATCGTGTTCTCCGATCAGATATTCCGCGCCTTCTCTCATTGCATCTATATCCAGTGGAAATGATACAAATGTACAGTATCTCGTCTTTAAAGGATTCGGCATCTCTGCATTGTAGATATGATACTCATATGTTTTGGAAATATTATCCTGATATCTCGGATGCCAGTCCAATGGCACTTCATCCGACTTTACTACCACAATATCTTCCGGAAGTCTCTGGTTCAATGCATAGGCAAATCGCTCCGGTGGAATCTTAGATTCTGTATCAAAGACTGCCGCATTCCCCAACGCATGCACCCCTGAATCTGTCCGGCTTGCTCCGATGATCCGGATGTCTTCCCCCGTAAGTTTGTTCAGTGCTTTATTCAGTTTTTCTTCTATTGTGATTCCATTCGGCTGAATCTGCCAGCCGCAGTAATTTGTTCCATCATATGCTACAAATATTCTGACTCTTTTCATGATGACCTCCACACAATTTGATACAATTTATTTTTTTCAAAAAAGGGACAGGACTATATAAATTTGGGACGGAGGATTTCCAGAAATCCTCCGTCCCCTTATACAATTTAAAATATCCAGATATGCACAGGTACGCACCTTCCAATCGCAACCACCAAAACCACATAAACAATTACAACAATATACGCAATTCTGTCTTCCCTACGGTATTTTAACGGCTTCATCTTCGTACGTCCCTCGCCGCCGTGGTAGCATCTTGCTTCCATCGCCATTGCAAGATCATTTGCTCTTCGGAATGCTGATACGAACAGTGGAACCAGAATCGGTATCATACTCTTCGCCTTCTGGATCATATTGCCACTTTCCAGGTCGGCGCCTCTCGCAATCTGCGCTTTCATGATCTTGTCCGTCTCTTCCAGAAGGATTGGAATAAAGCGAAGTGCGATCGACATGATCATCGCAATCTCGTGTACCGGGACATGAATCTTGTTCAGTGGTCCGAGTAATTCTTCAATTCCGTCTGTCAATTCATTCGGAGTCGTCGTAAATGTCATAAGTGACGAACCGATGATCAGGTAGATCAGGCGGATTGCCATATATACCGCTGTCCTTAAACCGCCTGCTGTAATCGTAAAAATCCACGCATGAAACAGTACCGCCCCGTCTCTTGTCAGGAATAAGTTGAACAGCACCGTGATCATCAGAAGCATGATGACCGGTTTCAAACCTCTTACTATAAAAGAAAACGGTACTTTTGACATCTTGATAATAACGATAAGGAACAGCGTCGTCATCACGTATCCCGGAATGCTGTTGAATAAGAACAGCGAGATCAGATACAGAAGCGTTCCTACCAGTTTTACTCTCGGGTCTAATCTGTGTAACACACTCTTTGCCGGATAATATTGTCCGATTGTTATATCTCTTATCATATCTTCTTCTCCAGTGCCTGCATAATCTCATCTGCTGCTTCTTCCACAGTCGTCACATTTACCTTGACTGGTAAACCTTTTTCTTTCAGGTCATGCATGATATACGTTACCTGAGGAGCCGCAAGCCCTATCTTTTCCAGCTCCTGATAATGCGCGAACACTTCTTTCGGTGTACCGTTATACATCACCGATCCCTTGTTCATTACAATGATCCGGTCCGCATATCTTGCAATATCCTCCATACTATGTGACACCTGGATGACCGTCATATCACTATGCTTATGCAGGTATGCGATCTGATCCAGGATATCATCTCTTCCTTTCGGATCAAGTCCTGCCGTCGGCTCATCAAGAACCAGAACCTTCGGACGCATTGCCAGAACTCCGGCAATCGCCACTCTTCGTTTCTGTCCGCCTGAGAGTTCAAACGGAGAAGATTTGTAATATTTTTCTTTTAATCCTACCAGTTTCAGCGCTTCCAGCGCACGTTTTTCGCACTCTTCTTTACTCAGTCCCTGGTTCTTCGGACCAAAGCACACATCTGTCAGTACATCGATCTCGAACAGCTGATACTCCGGATACTGGAACACCAGTCCGACCTGATTACGGAGTGCACGCATATCATAGCCATTCTGGTAAATATTCTCTCCGTTATAATATAATGCACCATCCGTTGCCTTCACCAGCCCGTTCAGATGCTGGATCAGCGTCGATTTTCCGGATCCGGTATGCCCGATAATCCCCACAAATTCTCCATGTGGTATCTCCAGACAAATGTCCTTGAGTGCATGCTTTTCATATGCAGTCCCGGGACTGTATACATAATTCAAATGTTCTATCTTAATTGCAATGTCTGTCATTTCTTCTCACCATTTCTAACATCAAATGTTCTATTGTTGTAAATGCGTAATTGCCAGGACGTTTATTTCGTCAAACATTCCACTGTCTCTGTCAGTTTCTACTTTTTCAAACGTTCCACTGCTTTTGTCAGCTTCTACTTTGCCAAACGCTCCACTGCCTCTACCAATTCTTCTTTCCTTAGTATTCCCTTAGGAATATCCAGTCCGCGTTTTCTAAGTTCGTCCGCCAGAATTGTCACCTGCGGCACATCCAGCCGGTAACTTTTCAGTTCATCCACTCTGGAGAATATCTCTTTCGGAGTTCCCTCCATCACGACTTTTCCGTGATCCATTACAAAGATCTTATCCGCATCTACGACTTCTTCCATGTAGTGCGTGATCAGGATCACTGTGACATTCTTCTGCTTTCTGAGCTTATGGACCGTCTTTAAGACTTCTCTTCTTCCAACCGGATCAAGCATTGCCGTCGGTTCATCCATAACGATGCATTTTGGTTCCATCGCTACGACTCCGGCGATCGCAACTCTCTGCTTCTGTCCTCCGGATAGCTTATTCGGAGAATGATGACGGTATTCGATCATTCCGACGGCTTTCAGGCTTTCTTCCACCCGCTGCCAGATCTCATCTGTCGGAACGCCCAGGTTTTCCGGCCCGAATCCTACATCTTCTTCTACCACAGTACCAATGATCTGGTTATCCGGATTCTGGAATACCATTCCCGCCGACTGCCTTACGTCCCAGAGTTCTTCTGGATTACTTGTATTCTTTCCATTCACCCATACGGAACCTTCTGTCGGCACCAGAATCGCATTCAGATGCTTGGCAAGCGTTGATTTTCCGGAACCGTTATGTCCGAGAACCGCTATAAACTGTCCTTCTTTTGCTTCAATATCTACTTCATCAATAGCACGCGATGTTCCAATCACATTGCCTTCTTCATCACGTTTTTCATATTCATATACTAATTTTTCTGTCTGGATCATTTCCATCTGTCGTTTTCCTCCGCGTCATATGTGTTGGAAATTTGCATACAGCGATCAGAAGTATCTGATCGCTGTATTCTTGATTGCTATGATTCTGCCATCTTATACTTGTACGGTTACGGTCTGCCGTCAGCTTAAGCTTTCTTCGGTTCCGGATACTCTGTTCCCATTGTATCCACAGTTACCTTCTTCATCTTCTGCTCATCCAGTGGTCTGTCGCTGTAGTCTGTATCTGTCTCAGCGATCTTATTCACAATGTCCATACCTTCTATGATCTTGCCAAATGCAGCATATGCTCCATCCAGATGTGGAGCTGCTTTATGCATGATAAAAAACTGTGAACCTGCTGAATCCGGATGCATTGCTCTTGCCATAGAAAGCACACCTTCTGTATGTGCAAGAGCATTTGCGAAACCGTTCTGAGCGAATTCTCCTTTGATCGTATATCCCGGGCCGCCCATTCCGGTTCCGTCCGGACAACCGCCCTGGATCATGAATCCATTGATAACACGGTGGAAGATCAGTCCGTCATAATAACCTTTCTTCACCAGTGAAATGAAATTATTTACTGTATTCGGTGCAACTTCCGGATACAGCTCTGCTTTCATGATATCTCCATTTTCCATCTCAATTGTAACGATTGGATTTGCCATTCTATTTTCCTCTTTTCTTTGTTATTACAAAAGCGCCGGCAAAAACCGACGCTTTCATTTTAGCGGATAAATCGTTATCCGTAAAGACTTCCCTATGATTTTTATGGATTATTCACTTTTTCCAAAATAGAATCCATCAAAATTGTACTTAAATACACGGTAAATGGATTTCTCGTAATCCATCTTATATGTTGCGATTGTCTTATGATCCGCATCATATTCCATAAATGTTCCCTTCAGTCCGGAATCCACAAGTACGTTGTCTCCGATTTCCTGTACGCTGCTGACATATCCGGAATATGGTACCTTGAACGAATCTACCAGTTCAAATGTTCCTTCATTTTCATCTACCAGATATTTATAGTACTTGGAATTCTTTCCATCCACTGCCGAACTTACCTTAAGTCCGATGAATGACCAATCATAATCCGGTCTTGTCTCGCTGATTCCGATATTATTATTAAACATATAGAGATAATACTGCCCGTCTGCAAGGCTTTCATCCGTCTCATATGTAATCGTATGCTGACCGCCCTGGATTGTAAAATCACCTTTTTTATTCAGTACATAACTTACATATGATGTATCTTCCCAGAAATCCTTCTCTCCGATCATATAGGCAATCGACGGTTCGTCATAAAGATTGTCCACTTTAATGATCGTAGATGTCTCTCTGGAACTCAACAGAACCGAACCATTTCCCATATACTGTATCGTATTGATATGCATCCAGTCCAGCTCGTCCGAAGAATTCTTCACACAGGTCTTCTTATAATCACCAAACAGATCTTCCAGATCCAGCACTTCTGTCACTTCGCCGGAATTCACATCCAGCTTCAGCACGATATCTTCCACACTGTCCTGAGTGGTATCCGTTGCCAAGATCAGCATATTGCCATTCTCATCAAATACATAATCATGATGCAGGCTGTAGTTACCGAGATTATAGACATTTGTCACCTGTCCTAGACGGTTTACCTGCGCCATCTTCTTTTCAGAAATGCTGTAATACATAGAATTGTCATCAAAGATCAGTCTGTGGCTTCTGTAACCAAGAAGTGGTACCTCACCTCTTAACACACCGTTGTTATCATAATAATACATGAAGTCCATAGAGCTGCTGTCGTTTCCCAGTATCACATAAAGTCCGTCTTCCAGCTGGTCTGCACTTTGCTTCACATCTGTATCAAGCTGTACCTCTTCTTCTCCATACAGACTTCCCATTTCGTATACGATTTCCTTCGTATCGGTAGATCCGTCTTCGTTTGTCACATAAAATGTGATCGTATTCTCCGTATCCGGGATCAGACCGATCACCTGAAATTCATGTTCTGTCTGATATTCCTCATCCTGATATACATCCCTGCTGAAATCAGAGATACTGTCATCCTTCACATGGATCGTATACGCTACTTTTACTGCTGAATCTGTCTTAAAATATACATATAGAGACTGTGTGTTGGTTCCGAATGGATTATATTCGATCAGCATATTGTTCAGATTATAATCCTGTGATTTCCTCTTTGTCTCTAATTCAGCCGCAACCTTTTCCTGCTCTTCCGCATTATAGGTCTGCTTGATCTTTTCATAGATCTTTTTCTGTTCTACATTCATTACATTTTTTTCGTTATCAGATTTCTTCTGTTCTTTTTTCCCATCTGATTCCGAAGTTATCTCTGTCTTTGTCATGTTGTCCGCTTTCGTGTCTGCTTTTGTGCACGCTGTCAGTCCCATTGCAAGTATCATAGCTAGCATTCCTGCAGTCATGATTCGCTTTTTCACTTTTCCTGTCCCACCTTTTCTTTTATTTTTTCATGATTATAACAAAAAAATGTGTAAAAAACATGAAATGTGGTCATTTTTGTCTTTTTTCTACTTTTTCAAATCGTACACTACAATTCCGCCCTTTTCTTTGCATCCAGTTTCCCACAGTTCTTTCAGATTCAGACGGACTTTTTCCCCATAAGTAGCCACATCGATCCATGTTCCCTGCGCATCTTTTTCATATCCGACTACCAGGAACCAGTGCCAGATAAAATCTTTATATTTTTCAACATTCAAGTGTCGGAGCATCAGATAGGGAACCGGAAGGCCTTTATCAATCTGTCCGCATATGATGCGTTCTGCTTCATCTGCATCTCCTGTTCCATCGAATTTCTCCATACGTATCTGATAATCCGTTCCACACTTCTTATTTACATCCGAAATATATTTTTCCAGCCCTTCGATGTACCACTCCGGCTTTTTTACACCCTGAACTCTCGGACGGATATATGGCTTCATGATCTGGCTGAATTTTTTATACGCTTCTTTATCCATCTGTTTCAGATCAAATGGATACAGTTCTTTCATTCCTCTGTATTTTGCCAGGTAGATACAGCTGTCACAGGCTGTTGCCGCCCCGCACCCGCCGACGTTCATAACAATATTGGTAAACCAGTCCTGGTTTCCTCCAAATTCTCCATCGATCATAAAATAATCCAGTTCTTTTTTCATTTTCTGCTCACCTGTCCTGTTTTTATCTCGTTCACAATGCAGCCATTATTTTCAATTTCTGACTGCATTAACATTTTCGTCCAAATGATATTCTAACACAATTTCCCCCAATATCCATATAACTATGTCCAGTCTGTTATGATTAATCACAAATATGGAAAATACATAGTACAAAAAAGCGAGAACTACACACACTCTGTAATTCCCGCTTAATATATATTATGTCATTCAATCACAACATGGTATTTTTTTGATCCTGCTTTTTTATTATAATTATAAGCTTCTTGACATCTCTTCGCAGACTTTCATTGCTTCAATGATAGAACTTCTGAATCCGAGTTCTTCTAATGTACGAACAGCTTCAATTGTTGTTCCTGCAGGTGAGCAAACCATGTCTTTTAATTCTCCAGGATGCTTTCCTGTATCCAGAACCATCTTGGCACTTCCGAGAACTGCCTGAGCTGCGAACTGATAAGCCTGTTTTCTTGGCATTCCACCTGAAACTGCTGCATCTGCCATAGCTTCGATCAGCATGAATACATATGCCGGTGAGCTTCCGCTTACTGCTGTTACAACGTCCATCAGACGTTCCGGAACGATCTCTGCACGGCTGAAGCTTTCCAGAAGGCTCTTTACATATGCGATCTCATCTTCTGTCAGATGCTCATTCGGGCAAACTGCTGTCATACCTTCTCCAACCATAGCCGGTGTGTTAGGCATTGTACGAACGATCTTTACATCTTTTCCGAACTGCTCTGCAAGCCATGCAAGTGTCTTACCTGGTGCAATTGTGATGATGATCTGTTTATCTGTTACTACATCTTTGATATCTGCGATTACGCTTGCATAGAACTGAGGTTTTACAGAGAGGATAATTGTCTCTGCTTTTGAAGCAACTTCTTTATTATCTGCTGTTACATTGATTCCATATTCTTTCTGAACCCTTTCTCTTCCAGGTGCGAAAAGATCTGCCCCGATGATCTCTTCTGCAGGAATTACGTTATTCTTAATAATTCCGCCCATGATTGCTGATGCCATGTTACCTGTACCGATAAATCCTAATTTCATTCTTAATTACCTTCCTTTTCCAATCTGATATTGTCTTCTTGTTCCGGCGCATGAATGATGATTTGTGATAGTTATTCTTCATGTGCTATTTGTATACGTTTTTTTAATTTGTATACAAATTGTTTCTACTGTGACTATATCACTCATTTCTAAAAAAGTCAACATGCAACCTTGAATTTTCTTTGAAAACACGTTATAATTTGTATACAAATAAGCACAATGTATACTCTTTAACTTGAAATGCATCACAATTTTCGAGATATACACCGTGCATATAGCAACAGCATATTGAAACAAGCGGTGGAAAGATTTCCACACAAAGTATATACTGAACTATTTCATGAATATATAAAAATATAAAAGGGGGAATCCGACATGGCAGAAAAGAGTCCGTCTCTTGCCACGCAGGCTTATGAGACGATCAAAGAAAATATTATGAATCTTACCTATCCTCCGGGCATGGTCCTTACGGAATCCATGCTCACCAAGAAACTGGGGATGAGCCGCAGTCCGGTACGTACCGCGATCCAGATGCTGCAGGTCGAAGGTCTGATTGTTTCTGATTATTACAAATCTATGACCGTGAAAGAAATTACAGATAAAGACATCTATGAGATCTATCAGTTAAGGGAATTATTGGAAGGCCCGGCTTTTCACCTTATCTTTACATCAGGCCGGTATGAAGAATATTCTTACCGCATAGAAGAAAAGGTCGTACGCATGTGTGCCGCTGCAGGTAATCTGTATGAATGGGAGATCGCAGATACCGCCATGCACATGGAGATCATCAGTATTCTGGATAACGAACGGATCAACCGGATCTATGAAAATAACCTGTCCGAACTCATCCGTATCGGACAATACTCCATCCGTAATGGCATGGAAATCCCAAAGACCAATGAGAATCTAAAAAAAATGGTTGCCTATATGCGGAAAGGAAATTACGAGAAAGCGTTTGAAATACTGAAAAATGATCATTTCGGAACCGGACGCAATACTGCTTTGAAAATGCATTGATCTACAGAACAAGAAGACGGCCGCAACCGGCCGTCTTCTTAATTTTTATTCATTATCTTTTAAAATGTTCCAGCATAACCGGCATACATTTTTTCGAATACTCTCCCAGTGAATATTCTCCCTTGTTCAAACACCAGTCCGAAACAAGCGCTCTTTCACACATCGAATAATATCTGACCAGTTCATTCACCGGTACTTCATCGGATATCTCTCCACGCTTCTGTCCTTCGTCAATCACACTGCTGATCAGTTTATAATATGTCCGGTTCTGATCCAGCAATGATCTGTGTCCCTGTGCCACAAGCTGCGTAGAATAGAGAGATGCCAGAAGATCAATACTGATCTTTTCTTCCATCATGGAATGTGCTTCGTAATTCAGATACAGTAATTTGTCATAACAGTTCATATCCGGATCCATCTTCTCTTTCAATTCTTCATAATTGTCATCCAGGATCATAGACAACGTATTCAGGAGTTCATCCTTCGTATTAAAATAATAATAAAAGGAACCCTTGGATGTTCCGGACAGATCAATGATATCATCTACTGTCGTTCCATTATATCCTTTTTCATAGAACAGCTGCCATGCCGCAGCTACAATTCTTCCTTTTACACTCTTTTGGTTTTCTGTTTCTATCGCCATTTCTGCTCTCCTTGTCCGCCCTCTTCTTGAATACTTTCAGTATAACATATTTATCTTTCAAGTGTATATACCGAATCACTTTTCTTGTTCTGTAAGCCTAATATTTCACTTCAAAACTGCTTTCCAGTTCTGTCTCCATCTCTTCTGTATCGATCCAGTCAATCTGAATAAACTGATTCCTGTTCAGTCCTTTCATCAGTTCAAAGATCAGAGATTCTCTTCCCTGCACTTCCATTACTACCGTTCCGTCGTATTCATTCTTCACCCATCCGGTCAGATTCATGGATCTTGCCAGATATTTTGCTGTATAGCGGAAACCTACTCCCTGCACTCTTCCGTGAAATACCATGTGTTTTCTTATATCGGCCATCTGTCTTCCTCCTAACACTTAGAACGTGTAATGACTAAAAATCAGGGTACTGCTTTTACGCAACACCCTGGATATCCTCTGCTATACGCTCTGTCTTTATGTTTCATTTCTGTTCGAAATTCTTATGCACCAGTCTGCTGTATTCTTCATACGCATCCACGCCTTCAAACGACTCTTTCAGTGCATCCCGGATCCCTATATAATACCAGCCGATAATATTCTTATCCTTCATCCGGAAGCGGTTCCATAATTCTTCTCCGTACACCGGATAATCTCTGTCAATATCCCGCATATTCGAAAGCTTATCCGCAAGTCCCACCATCTGTACTTCTTTCGGAGCAGTACGGATATGTTCAATTGTTGCTGACTTCCGTTCCATCCATGTCTTGGATTTGTCCTCGCTTTCCTGTGCCACAATTCCCGCTACCCGTTCTGAAAATTCTTCTGCCAGAATCTCTCTTGATACTCCTGCGCAATCTTCAATCGTATCATGCAGAACTGCTGCACTGATAATCTCCTCGTCCTTCGTCATCGTTGAGACAATATCTCCCACTTCGATCGGATGCACAATATATGGCCTCCTGGTTCCTTTCCTGAACTGTCCTGCATGTGCTCTCGTGGCAAATTCAATTGCCTTATTAATCATAATGGTACCTCTCTTTTATCACGTCTGGTCTCTGGAGCCGGTTTTCTACGGCCTGGTTAGTCATTGCTATATAAATAATATCACCTAACACTTTAAATGACAATAATTTCAGTATATAATAAAAGAAAAGTTAATTGATCAGGGGAGATAAACAATGGAACAAAAGACTATTTTAATCACAGGGGCTTCCCGGGGCATCGGGAAAAGCATTGCACTACGGTTTGCATCACGCGGATATCACACATTTTTAAACTGTTCTTCTTCTGTAGATGAATTAAAAAAGCTCCGCGCTTATATCCGGAAAAAATACCACACACCTTGCACGATCGTTGTCGGGGATGTCGGTAATCCGAACCATGTAAGAGCAATCTATAACCGTATCTATCAGGACTGTACGCACCTTGATGTTCTTGTTAACAATGCCGGAATTTCTCATATCAATCTATTATCCGATATGACCGACGAAGACTGGAATCATATTATTCAGACCAACCTGTCTTCGGTATTTTACTGCTGCCGGCAGGCCATCCCTCCGATGGTGTCAAAGCGTTCCGGTAAGATCATCAATATCTCTTCGATGTGGGGCATCTCCGGTGCTTCCTGCGAAGTTGCATACTCTGCTTCGAAATCCGGCATCAACGGATTTACCAAAGCACTTGCCAAAGAACTTGCTCCAAGCAATGTCCAGGTGAACGCAATTGCATGCGGTGTCATCGACACCTCTATGAACGACCAGCTCACACCAGAGGAACGTCATGCCCTGGAAGATGAGATTCCTGCCGGACGTTACGGAACTCCTAAGGAAATTGCCCAGATGGTATGGAACATTGTACATGCTCCGGAATATATGACCGGACAGATCATCGGAGTTGACGGAGGATTTTTATAAAATCTCCTTCCGAACGTATGACAAAAAACATGCAAAAAGAGCAGTATATCGTATAAACAGATGCCACATTCCTTGATTCATGCCACCTGATTTATATTATATACTGCTCTTTTTATATCCAGTTATACAAAAGGTCTTGCCACTGGCTGCTTCTTCCACACGCATGATGCCAATAATATGCTGCAACAGCAATATAGAACTACTCTATATCAAGTTCTACCGGACAATGATCGGATCCCATGATTCCGGTATGAATCTTTGCATCTTTCAGACGAGATTTCAGACTTTCAGATACACAGAAATAGTCAATCCGCCAGCCCGCATTCTTCTTTCTTGCGCTGAATCTGTAGGACCACCATGAGTAAATTCCCTCCTGATCCGGATAGAAATAACGGAATGTATCAACAAACCCGGCATTTAAAAGATCTGTAAACTTTCCTCGCTCTTCATCTGTGAATCCGGCATTTTTCCGGTTTGTCTTCGGATTCTTCAGATCAATTTCTTTGTGCGCTACATTTAAATCACCACAGAAGATTACCGGCTTCTTCTCTTCGAGTTGTTTAAGATATGCAAGAAATGCATCTTCCCACTGCATTCTGTAATCCAGTCTCGCAAGTTCACTCTGCGAATTCGGCGTATACACTGTAATGAAATAAAAATCCTCAAATTCCAGTGTGATCACACGGCCTTCTTTGTCGTGCTCTTCGATTCCCAAACCATAACTTACTGATAGCGGCTCTCTCTTTGTAAAAACCGCAGTTCCCGAATATCCTTTTTTCTCCGCATAATTCCAGTACTGGTAATATCCCGGTGTCTCCAGTTCCAGCTGTCCGGCCTGCATCTTAGATTCCTGAATACAGAAAATATCTGCATCCATCTCATTAAAAACATCCATGAATCCTTTCTGCACACAGGCACGGATTCCATTGACATTCCATGATATAAACTTCATATATTCCTCCCGGCTGTCTTTCTTTTTTTCATTGCATTTTAATAATATACTTTTCTTAAGAACAATCCCCTTGCCGGAGCCAGAAATCCTGCAAGGCTTCTGTCTTCCGCCGCAATTACAACAGGAAGCATAGATGCATCCCTCTTACCTGCTCCGATTTCCAGAAGTGTTCCGGTAAGGATTCTGACCATATGATACAAAAAGCCGGTACCATAATAGGTAATCCTTACTTTTTCTCCACTGCTCACAATTTTGATATTCGTAATTTTACGAACCGGATCCTTACATTCTTTATCATCTGTAAAACTGGTGAAGTTCTTCGGTCCGATCAGATATTTGGTTGCATCACGCATTGCTTCGATATCCAGCTTTTCCGGATAATGATAGCAGTATCTTCTTGAAAATACATCTGGTTTTTCACGACAGTCTATATAATATTCATATTTCTTTCCCTTGGCACTTTTACGTGCATGGAAACCATTCTTCGCCAGTTCCACCTTCACAATACGGATATCTTCCGGCAGGTAACGGTTCAGTGAATCTTTCAGTTCTTTTGTATCGTATAATTTTGAAAGTTTTACACTTGCAACCTGTCCACGTGCATGAACACCTGCATCCGTTCTTCCCGATCCATCTATATGCACTCGGTATCCGACCAGCTTTCCAATGCTCCACTCCAGGATATACTGGATTGTATTATCTGTTGTTGCCTGTCTCTGCCATCCCTGGTATCTGCTTCCATCATAGGAAATGGTTAGCTTATATGTTCTCATATTATTTCACCCAATCTATTCTAACATTTTTCATTTATTCTTATCAGTTTCTATATTTATTATCAATTTTTCAAACAATTGTTATAATTTCTTTCTGTCTTTTGAAAAAGGGAGAAGCAAATTTTTGCTTCTCCCTTATATTCTATCACTTTATCACTTTATAAGCAATTCATTCTTATTTTAATATCTTCTTTAATTCTTCCATAAATGTACTTACATCTTTAAACTCTCTGTAAACGGACGCAAATCTGACATACGCGACTTCATCGAGTGCTTTTAATTCATCCATAACAGCTTCTCCAATTGCACTGCTTGGAATCTCTTTTTCTTCCAGACTGAATACCTTTGTCTCAATCCGGTCAACTACTTTCTGAATATCAGCTGTTGCAACCGGTCTTTTATAACATGCACGTACAACACCATTCTCCACCTTTCGGCGGTCATACTGTTCTCTTGTATTATCTTTTTTTATCACAGTCAGCGGAATCGTCTCTACTTTCTCATAGGTAGTAAAACGTTTCCCACATATATCGCAGGAGCGGCGGCGTCTGATCGAACTTCCGTCCTCTGCCGGTCTGGAATCAATGACTCTTGTATCCGGATTATTACAATATGGGCATTTCATCTGATTCGTTCCTTTCTGTCTGTCACGCAGAGAACCTGCCACCGGCAACTTCTCTTGCATACTTTGGTATCTACAGAACCTGCCACGGGCAGCTTCTTCCGAATGCATAGCAATTCAAGTACAGTATATCTTTTTCAAAATAAGAAGTCAAACACATTTCTCCTATTTTTCTTCATGAATTTCCACCAGGATCAGATCCGGACCAATTCTCTTGATGCAGGAAAATGGTATGATATATTCTGTTCCGTCTCCGAAAAAATTGCACCATTTTCCACCTTCCGGAACAACAAGCGCTTCTATACACCCTTTACAGTCATCTATGATCAGATCGTCTATATATCCCAGTTTTTTGCAGTCACAACAATTGATCACTTCTTTTTTTGCCAGTTCACATAACCGGACTCTGGACATACGCTTTCCACCTCCCTGTCAGACTTCAGACTACTTATCCACAAACAATGCTCCTCTGTTCTCTATATCATATGCATCTGTAATGCATTTTGACCTGCCAACGCATGACAACAAAAAACCTGTACATTCACAGCTTCCACCATATCTGTACAGGTTCTCTTCATGCCTTACTCTTCAATTATAATGACAGCCACCGGACATTCTTCCTTTGCCTCAACCGCCGCGCTTTCATGTTCCGGAGTTACTTTTGCATATGCTTCCGCAACTCCATCCTCATCAAATCTGAATACTTCCGGGCACGTCGCAACACAGGCTCCGCAGGAAATACATCCATCCACTACCTTTGCTTTCATGAAACACTCCTCCTTGTATTCTCCGGTCTCACATCCTGAAATGTAAGATTCGGACTTCTACAACAGTATGTCCCATTCTCCGCAGATTATTCCCGGCTGTCTTATCTGAATTGATTAGATTTTCTATTCGTTATCCTTATTTGATCACCGTACCGGTCTTTCCTTTGACTGCATCATTCAGCTTGTCAAAAGATGTGATCAGTGCACTTCTTCCTTCTCTCTTTTCGAGGAATTCTACAGCTGCTCTGAACTTCGGATACATGTTATATTTTCCGAAATGTCCTTCTTCCATATAAGCTTTTGCCTGATCAACACTGATCTCTCCCAGTTCTTCTTCTTCTGGTCTGTCCATATTGATCTTAACCTTTTCAACACTTGTCAGAATAATCAGTTCATCCGCATCTGTCTCTTCTGCCATCTTTCCGGCTGTCAGGTCTTTTTCGATTACCGCACTTGCACCTTTCAGACGGTGATCCTGCTCTAATACCGGAATACCGCCGCCTCCGCAGGCAATAACAACCTGATCTGCATCCAGCAGTGCTTTGATCGCATCGATCTCTACGATGCTGACCGGATTCGGAGCTGATACGATACGGCGGAATCCCTTGCCAGGTTCTTCTACAACATAGTTCCCTTTCTTGCGTTCTGCATTTGCCTCTTCTACATCCATATAACGGCCGAGTACCTTGGTCGGTGTATAGAATGCTTCATCATATGGATCAACAATCACCTGTGTCAGGATCGTGCTGACCGTTCTGTAGATTCCGCGGTCCATCAGTTCTTCACGGATCGCATTCTGAAGGTCATATCCAATATATCCCTGACTCATTGCAGAACATACAGACATTGGTGCTGCTGTATAATCTTCATGCTGTTTTGCGAATTCATTCATTGCTGTATGGATCATCCCAACCTGAGGTGCATTACTGTGTGTGATCGCAACCTGATATCCCTTTTCGATCAGATCACCGATTACTTTTGCTGTCTTCTTTACTGCCTCTTTCTGCTCTGGTAATGTCGTACCAAGTGCTCTGTGTCCTAATGCAACTACAACTCTTTTTTTCATAATCTATACCTCTGCTTTTCTAGTATTTTTCTACGAAATAATATAAGAAAATTATAGTATTTTTGCTTATAAAATGCAATATTTTTTCTCTCTATTCCGCAATCGTTCTGTCATTGAATATATTTTTCTGATTATAATCTTTCAAAATCCATATCCTGCAGTTCTGCAAATGACTGAATCGACGGATATTCGCCTTCCACTTCGCCAAATCCATATGTCGCAAAGATCATCGGTACTCCTGCTTTCTTACACGCATTGGCATCTCCCTGCGTGTCTCCTATATACACTGCTTCATCCAGTCCGTTTCTTTCCATAATGATGCGGATATTTTCCCCTTTTAATCTGCCTGTATAAGCAGGGCAGGTGAAATCTTTGAAATACTCACCCAGTCCGGAATTCTTAAGAAATGCTTCAATATATCCATCCTGACAGTTACTTACTATATACAATGGATATTTTTCGCTCAGTGCCTTTATCGTCTCCGGTACGCCATCGTAGATCACACACGGGCCAACCGCTACCAGTTCATTTTCATATACCATCATCTTGCCCAGAAGTTCCATTCTCTCTTTTTCCGGCAGTTCCGGGAAGAGGCTTTCTGCTATCGCTTCCATCGGCTTACCGAATTCTTTCTGCAGTCCTTCCACCGTTAAGATCTCATGACCTTCCCATTCTTCCTGCAATACTTTATTCCATGCAATCGCGACTTCCTTTGTCGAATCCCATAAAGTTCCGTCTACGTCAAATATAATTCCCTTCATTTGTGCCTCCGTTATCTGTTCTTTTTAATAATCGCTTTTTCAAGATTATTTTTATGTTTGTTTTTTTAGTATACTATTTTCATGTCTTTCCTACAAGAGCCGACTCTTACGAATCCCGGATCTCTATCTTTTTCCATGTATACACATCAACCATCGGCTCCCCTCCCGAATTCTTCTCTATTTATGTGAAATTTCCTTCTATTTTCAGATTTCTTCATATCCACAAGATAATCGTTGTGTTATACTGGTCTTAGTTTATAGTAATCCTGAATCCAGCCATATAATAATACGATCGGATTACGAAAGGAGAATAGTTATTTATGAAAGTTATTGTAATCGGACCAAGGGGAAAAATGGGAAAATTAATCACACAGGTGGCTGCCAGTCGTGACGATATGGAACTCGTCGCCGGAATAGCACCAAAAGGACGCGACTATGTAGGAAAGGATCTTGGAACCGTCGCAATGACAGGCTCTGAACTTGGAGTACCTGTAACAGATGATCTGGAAAGCGTGATCGACTCCTGTGATGTCATCATTGATTTTTCAACAAAAGAAATGGCTATGGAAGTCCTGAATCTTGCCATTGCACATAAGAAAGCACTGGTATGCGGTTCTACCGGATTCTCTGCCGACGAGATGAAACGATTTGAGGATGCTGGAAAGCAGATTCCGATGCTTTATGCCGCCAATACTTCCAAACTTGTCAATATTATGAACACGCTTCTGGAACTTGTAACTACAACGTTAAAAGATGAGATCGATATCGAGATTCTGGAAATGCATGATCATTGGAAGAAAGATGCTCCAAGTGGTACTTCCAAAGAAATGGGTGAGATCATGGCACATGCTCTTGGCAAAGAACTAAGCGACATCGCGGTCTATGGACGCGAGGGCGAATCTCCTCGTGAACCTGGAACGATCGGTTATCATTCTCTCCGTGCAGGTAATATTCCAAGCAGCCATACGGTATTCTTCGGAGGCATGGGAGAACGACTTGAAATCACACATCATTCCTATAACTGGGAATGCTTTGCAAGAGGCGCCTGCGACTGTGCAGCTTATCTTGATGGAAAAGATCCTGGATTCTATTCTATTAAAGATGTACTTGGGCTTTAATACTTTTGTATACACAAAGCGGCTTCACCATTCGGTGAAGCCGCTCTATTAATCTCCTTACTGCACACAGCTCTGCCAATTACAGTTTTCAGATTCAGATATTATCCAACAAGTCCCTCAACTTCTTCTTTAGACATCACACCCATGTCTCTTTTCGCAACTTCTCCGTCCTTAAATACAAGGAATGTCGGAATGGACATTACACGGTACTGTCTTGCAAGTTCCGGTTCCTGATCTACATCAAGCTTGCATACTTTGATGTCTGTACGCTCTTCTGCGATCTCTTCCACCAGTGGTCCCATTGTCTGGCATGGTCCGCACCATGTTGCCCAGAAATCAACCAGTACCGGTACTTTTGATTCTAATACTTCTTCCTTAAAGTTATCTTTTGACAAATGTACAATTGCCATATCTATTTCCTCTCTTTCGTAATGACTGTTATCATGTAACTACATGCTTATTATAACCGATTCCCCAAAGTTATCCATATATATTCTATAAAATATTCTGAAAAAATTATTCAACAATGATTTTATAGGTTGCTTCAAATTCCGCTCCCGCTTCCAGTGTATTTTCCCAGTCTCTGTCTTTTAATTCTCCGTCAAATATCTCACTGTCGCAGCGTCCGTACCATGGTTCAATGCATACAAACGGAGCCTGCTTTTTCGGAGGTGACCAGATGCCTGCTAACGGCGCATCAAATTCTACTGCCAGATATTCCTTCTTCTGTGGATCCATAAGTGTTACTCTCTGAATCTGGTGGTCTTCGATCACCAATGCATCTCCATCAAACAGATGTTCATCGATCGAGAGACATCCGTCTGCCAGCTTATATTCCTTCTTCTGCGTTGTAACGACGCCACCTTCTCCGAATACGGTATTCACCAGTGCTTCCGGTGCATTTCCCAGTCCGTCACGGAAGCCTAAGTAATATTCCGACTGCTTCTCACCTTCATGAATCGGACAAAAGAATGCAGGATGTGCACCAATCGCAAAATGCATCTGTGTATTATTTATGTTCTTAACTTTCCACATTACACTGACCGAAGCATCTTCCAGTCTGTATCCAATCTCCAGATGAAAGTGAAATGGATATACCTTATACGTCTCTTCTGTATCTTCCAGTGCAAACCATACTTCATCTGCACTCTGGCTTACCAGTGAAAACTCCATGTCTCTGGCAAATCCATGCTGGTTCATCGGATATTCTTTCCCCTCATGTCTGTAAACTTTATTCTTTACTCCTCCTACAAATGGGAATAATACCGGTGATGTACGTCCCCAGTATTTCGTATCTGCATTCCAGAGGTATTCCTGTCCTGTTGCTTTCTTTTTCAATGACCGGAGTTCCGCTCCGTGATAATTTACGATAACTTCGATCTGATCATTTTCCATTTTAATCTGTTCTTGTTCTATATTTTTCTGCATATTCTGATTCTCACCTTTCTCCACTTTCATTTTTATTTTTGTTTCTTATTTTCTATTTCTTATTTCTATCTTTTTTATTTCTTTATCTCTTTTCCGTTCAATACAGCCGATACCAGACCGTCATGTCCGTCATAGATCAGCTTCAGGGAAAAGAACGGCACTTTCTCTACCAGCAGCCGGAGGAATATCTTGTCCCCTTCCCAGATGTTCAGTGATTCAATCTTATCGATATCCACCCATTCCAGTTCTCCTTCGTCACATGCAATCGGTTCTCCTTCGAATTCATCTGCAGTGAATAAATGCATGTATTCCGTCACACCATTTCCAGATACAAATGTAACGATTCCGCAGAACCGATAAGAAGTCAATGTATATCCTGTTTCTTCTTTTACTTCCCTTACAATGCATTCTTCCGGGCTTTCATCCGCCTCAAAATGTCCGCCGACACCGATCCATTTATCCTTATTCACATCATTCTTCTTCACGGTCCGGTGAAGCATCAGATATTTTCCATCTTTTTCTATATAACATAATGTACTGAGTCCTGTCACACTTTTCTCCTTTCTCTTACATATCATCCATTTCAGCCTTTCCTCTATACTCTGCCATCTACGTTTTTTTCATCATCATGATTTTGTAAATATGCAATGCTCCGAATATCTGCCTTTATTTTCTTACATGGATTATGATATGATAGATATCTACAATTATATGTATCATCATTATACGCTATACTACAGGAGAATTGCAATGAACCGTACGATAGAATACACAATTACAGAGGAAGACAACGGCCTTCGCATTGAACAGTTTTTAAGACGCAAAGGATATTCCGGACAGAATCTTGCTGAGATCAAGCGCATGCCCAAAAGTATTCTTGTCAATGGCGTGCATTATTATATGCGCCAGACACTGACCTCCGGAGATATTCTTCAGGTTATCATCTGCGAGACAAAATGTTCCGAGAAGATCCCGCCTGTTGAGATTCCACTGGATATCATTTATGAAGACGAGGACATTATCGTGATCAACAAGCCTGCCGGCATGCCGATCCATCCGTCCATGAATAATTATTATAATTCACTTGCCAATGCACTCGCATGGTATTATCAGGAACATGGAAAACCTTTCATCTTCCGATGCTGCAACCGTCTGGACCGGGACACTTCCGGACTGACTGTCGTCTCCAAACATCTGGTCAGTGGAAGTATCCTTTCAACGATGACCAAGAACCGTGAAGTGCACCGGGAATATCTTGCCGTAGTAAAAGGAAGTGTCACCCCTCCGGCCGGAACAATCTGTGCTCCGCTTGCCAGAAAAGAAGGCACCATCATCGAACGCACGGTTGATTTTGAACACGGTGAGGAAGCCATCACTCATTACCAGCTTGTAAAAGAAGCCAACGGACACAGCCTGGTCTCTCTGAAGCTTGAAACCGGCCGGACACATCAGATCCGTATCCACATGAAATATCTTGGTTTCCCGCTGATCGGGGATTACCTGTATAATCCGGATATGGAACACATGACCAGACAGGCACTGCACTCTCATCATATGGAATTCGCACATCCGATCACAGGAGAATGGATGTCATTTACGGCACCACTGCCTGCCGATATGGCAAACGTATTAGAGAATACTTCTGACACATAGTCTCTTTCATACACATGGCAATAACCAAAAGAGCAATATACTATACCATACTGACATTTTCATGGTATAGCATACTGCTCTTTTATCATTTATTTTTTCGATTCTTCATATATCTTCAATTCATCCAGTGCCTGTCCTCCCATCAGATACAATGCACCGATATTGAAGATTGTCATCAGTCCGATTCCGACATCTCCCAGGTCCCATACAAATGTATATGTTGCAATTCCACCAATGAACAGCATCACCAGCGCAAGCACTTTATACGCCGTCTGCCAGCACCATTTATCCCCGAACAGATATGCCACATTGCACCTTGCATAGAACAGGATTCCCAGAAATGTAGAAAAACTGAACAGGAATAAGGTTACTGCAATGAAAATCACGCCAAATTCTCCCAGATGATACTTCATCGCCGTCTGTAAAAGGTCCATTCCTTCTTTTCCTGCCACCAGTTTTTCCGGTGCAAGCAGCATGATCATGGCCGTGCAGCTACAGATCACGATCGTATCTACAAATACTCCAAGAGCCTGCGTAAGTCCGGCTTTTACCGGTCTGTCACATTCTGCTGCCGCTGCCGCACATGGTGCAGAACCAGAACCGGCTTCATTCGAGAACAGACCACGCTTTACTCCATTCATCAGCACTGCTCCGAATCCTCCGGCAGCTGCCTGACGGATTCCGAATGCCTCCTGGAAAATCCTTACAAATACTCCCGGAAGACTTCCGATATTCGTTACGATAATAAAGATTGTTATGCAGAAATAACATACAGCCATAAACGGAACCATCATATCCAATACCTTCACTGTCGCATTCTTTCGAAGTACAATGATTGCCGCCAGGATTACAAGTACAATCGTTGTATAAAGCGGTGGAACAGAAAACGCATTTTCAAAAGAAGCCGCTACCGAATTGCTGATTACCTGACTGATTCCACACCAGCAAATCAGACCGGAGATTGCAAATAACACCGATACCAGTACATGTTTTTTCTTTTTCCTTGTCCTGCCTTCTACATAATCATGGATATAATATGCCGGTCCTCCGCGAAATCCTCCATACAGTGGATCTTTTTCCTTATGGATCTGTGCAAGCGTTGCCTCTACAAATGCCGTCGAAGAACCGATCAGTGCCGTCACCCACATCCAGAATATGGCTCCCGCACCTCCAGCTGATACCGCCGCAACTACACCGACCAGATTGCCCATGCCGACACGGGTTGCCGTCGATACGATCAGCGTCTGGAACGTAGACAGACTGTTCTTGTCATCCTTTTTCCCTGTCAGTGCCGCTACCATATCCGGGAACAACCGGATAGGAAGCATCCTTGTTCGAACCGTAAAGTAGATTCCCGCCGGAATCAGCAGTATGATCAGCAGTGAAATACCGACACTTCCACTTCCCGGAAGCGGGATCTGAAATAAATCTCCCCACAAAAAACTATATACTCGTTCTATCAAATTCGCTATCATAGTATGAATGTCCTTTCAAAATCTCAGGACTTTAAAGCACTACACTTTAAAGTCCTGAACTATATCATACTATATTCTGTTATACATTGCAATCCTCTCTAATCAATCAGATCATTCTGGAATCTGGATAAGTGTTCGTAAGGCAGGATCAGACGTCCGCGGTAAAGTCCGCATCCGTCATTGATCAGACTGTTATTCACCGCCGAAAACATATTGACATCCAGATCTGCCAAATCCAGATTCAGCAGCTTTATTCCCCGTTCATAGGCCTCATCAAAATACAGGCATTCACCCTCCGGAATTGCATCTCTTCTTGCCCGCTCATGCTCCTGTTCTTTCTCATAACCAACATGATTAGCCGTACCGATCTCTGCTATATCATCCATCATTTTTGTCCGAAGCTGTACCTCCATATAACATCTGGAGCTGTTATCATAAAATGTAATATGCAAAGACTGATAATTATTCGAACTGTGACTGCAGATATAATCGCGGTAATATGGTTTCACTGATTCATTCAGAAGCGGTGATGTACTCTCCTTGATTCCCATGGCAGGTTCCGCACTGAATCCCTGCTCTTCCAGGAATCCCGGAAGGACATTCGCGATCTGATACAGATACTTCCGTTCCTGTTCTTCTCTGTCCTCTTCACTGTTCAGGTGACATCTTGGAACAGAAATGATAATTCTATAAGCAATTAAATCTCTAAAGCAACTCAATCGTTTCTTAAGTTCTGCTATACTCGGATATTTTCCATGTTCTTCATAATAATCATAGATGAATTCCACAACATATCCATTAAATTTTTCCTCCGCACGTATCAGCGATTTGATCCTTCCCTTGAATGTAAATGCCATAAATGGATATTCTTTCGCCATATATTTATAAAATTCTCTCATTTTCTGAGACTGCGCCGTCAGGAAATCATTATGTTCCAGTAATTCCTGAACCTGAAGAAGAAAATTACAGTGGATCATATCAATCTCATTTCCTGTTCTTTTCGCATCTTTTCTCAGATCCTTAATATAATTGTGAAGAATCCGGAGTACGGTATCTCCGGAATACAGATAGTCATTTAATAATACCATCTCTGTCACCTTCCTCTTTTGTTTCTTATTTTTTCCTGTACTTCTGTAGTACGCGTACTAGTTTGCCAGAGTCTACCGGTTTTGATATATAATCATTCATTCCTGCATTCCTGCAGTCTTTTTCACTTTCTCTTGATGACTGTGCAGTCATTGCAATAACAGGAATCTCTTTTGCATCTGCTTTTTCTGATTTTCTGATTTCCTTTACTGCCTCCAGACCATCCATCACCGGCATCATAATATCCATCAGCACAATATCATAATATCCACATTCCGACTGTCCGAACTTTTCCAGTGCTTCCTTTCCATTCCATGCTTTTTCTACTTCAGCACCGGCATCTGTCAGATAAAATTCTGCAATCTCCATATTTATATCATTATCTTCTGTCAGAAGAACTCTCATTCCCGTCAGATCATCCTGTTCTCCATTCCCGTCCGTTTTCTTCTTACCGTTTTCTTCCTGCGCCAGTGCAAATCTAAGACGGAACGTGATCTCAGTGCCTTCTCCCGGAGTACTCTCTACCTGGATTTCTCCGTTCATCCTTTCGATCAAGCCTTTTACGATCGACATTCCAAGTCCGGTGCCTTTATACTTTGTTCTTGCATCTGCTTTTTCCTGTGTAAACGGCTGAAATAATTCATTTTCTATAAATTCTTTACTCATACCAATTCCGGTATCCACGATTTTAAATTCATAGACAACAATTTTCCCGTCACAGGATATCTCACTTGCATATGTATCAATTGTGCCATTCTTTTTGTTATATTTCACCGCATTGCTGAACAGGTTCATCATTATCCTCTGAAGCTGCAGCGTATCTCCTTTTAACATTGTATGCTGGATATTCGCTCTGTGCTTCCGGTGCGTAATTCCGGTCTCTTCCAACTGTCCCTGCATCAATACTGCAACTTCTTTCATAAGCTCTGCAATATCAAATACTTCTTCGTGAACTTTCATATGACCAGATTCAATCTTACTCATATCCAGCACGTCATTGACCAGGTCGATCAGATGTCTTGTCGATATCTCAATTTTATCTACGTAATCTTTCAGTTTCTCCTGTTCGTTCCAGTTTTTCCGGATCATCTGTATCATTCCAAGAATCCCATTGATCGGGGTACGCAGATCATGACTCATCCGGTTCAGGAATTCTGTCTTGGCTTTGCTGGCCAGATCAGCCTTTTCATAAGCAATCTGTAATTCCTCTTTTTCTTTCTGATCCTTTTCATGAAATTCCGAAGTATTGCGGAACATAATAATTCCGCGGACTACCGTCTGTTCCCGCTCCTTTTCATTATCATAGATCATATCCTGAGACATCAGAACTGTCTTCTGTATCCATATCTCTTTTCCATTCTTGTTTCTTTCCTGATATTCTACCGTAACCTGTTTCTCACCGGCATAAAACCTGTCCAGAAGGCTTCCGGACGTATCTACAATCCTGTACGTTTCCTGTGTATCTTCTGTAATATACTTCCGTCTCTCCCTGCAGTATGCATCATACGAACATGGAAGATCCGTCTTCAGATCGAATGTCCTGTCTTCTTTCTTCTTATAATAAAATGTCCGTTCCAGGCAATCCTCTGTCAGATTCACAGTATGCAAAGCTTCTGCCGTCTCCAGAAGCGCTTCTACATAATTACTGTTTTCCAGAATAGACTGTTTCATCTGTTCATAATATTGCTCTAATTGTATTTTCTCATCTTCCAGCATCTGCTTCATATCATGAAATACTTCAAAGCCCACAATGAAATGATGCATCTCTCCGGTTGCCGTACTGTCCAGACGAAGGAATGTCATACGGCCTCTCAGAACATCTTCACCTCTCCGGCAGCAATATGGCAGTTCATATTTTGCTATTTTTTCTTCCATTTTCGAAAGTTTTGAGATGATCTTCGGAAGCTGCAGCTGTTCCCACATCTTTCTTCTGGACGAATCATCTGCCAGTTCCTGTACGATCTGTTCTACCGCGCCCGAATAACTTCCGTCATCCGCAAGAAAGAAATTAGAACTCGCCCTCAGGATCGAATACTGATCCTGCATGGCGTCACAATACAGGCAGTCCGAAAAATGATATCCCTGTTGTTTGATTCCATCCAGGATCTGTATATGAAGTGCCCGGCGGTCTGCTGCTTCTTTCATCTTCGCCTGATTCTTATCTACATACATATTCTTATCCGCATACCGGAAAAGATCCCGCATCGTACATCCTTCGAAATCTGATGATAATGCGTATCCCACCGCATAACTGATCGGCATCTCCGGATGCTCTCTGGAATATTCCGCAATCTCCGAACGGATTTTTTCTAATATATTCCGCACCTGCTCATGATTTACGTCTTCAAGTACAGCGATGAACTCGTCTCCTCCGTCTCGTCCTGCAAAATATTCTTCCGGCAGGGCTTTTCTTAGCTGAACAGCAAATGACCGGATGTATTCATCTCCTTTTTCATGTCCGAGCCTGTTATTGATGATACGGAGATTATTCAGGTCAAATACGCACAAAGCCGTTGCTCCGTTCTCACCATCCGTCAGTTCTTCATCCAGGATTTCCTTACACCGGTTCTTGTTCGGAAGACCTGTTGCCTCATCCAGATACACTTTTTTCTTAAGCGCTTTATTCTGAGCTGCATACTTTACTGCTTTGACCAGTTCATATCCAAGCAGGCATATCAGACCAATAATGTCTGCAATAACAATCTTCTCCAGCCGGTCCAGTGCAGTCGCATTCTTCTGCGAGTACTCTTCCGCAAGTCCTGTCGCCTCATCACAGATGCCGAAGAACTCGTCACTTTTTGCAATAATATCTGTATTCTCATATCCATTTTCCCGGACCAGAAGAATCTCTTTTTTCAGCTCCTGAAAGTATTTATCCAGTTTTTCCATCTTATTCTGAAAAGCCTTATCATCCAACCGGACCAGATTCAGCTTATCACTTCCATAACGAAGTCCTTCTATGATAGACGATACCGATTCGATCATCTCATCCTGTGGTTCTTTTGCATTCTCCAGTTTGATGATGCGCTGCGTTTTTCCACGCACCAGTCCTGCATAGTTCACGACCCGGGCCGTTCCCTGAATCCTGCTCACCAGAACCATGATCGTCAGAAACAGCGCGATCAGTATGACCGTCAGGAGCATCATCAGTCCTCTTGTAATTTTTGAAATCTTTTTGTCTTTACTGCTCATAATCCTTTCTCCAGACATATGTTTCCCCTTTATACCTGCTCTTTTCCAGAATCATATTGTCTTTTATTTTATCAAATTCTCTCCTTGTTTTCCATTATGTTTCTATTATTATTTGGTGATTTACAAAAAAATCCGGGAGACACTGATAAGTTTCATTCAGTATCTCCCGGATATTGTCTTTATGATCTTTCTTCCATTCTTTTTAACTCCGGCAGCACAATACACAGCATCGTGATAAAGCAAAGACTTCCTCCGATCACATTCGATACCGGTTCTGCAAGAAATACACCATCCGTTCCCATATATAATGCATACGGCATCAGATAAGTCAGCGGAACTACGATCACAACTTTTCGAAGTATCGAGAAGAAGATTGCCTGTCTCTTCTTATTCAATGACTTGAACACCGTCTGTCCCATATACTGCAGATCCATAAAAATAAATGCTGCGAAATATTGTTTCAATGCAGGAACTGCATCTTTCATTAACATCTTATCTGAACTGAATATCCGGATCAGCACTTCCGGGATCACGATAATACTGCCCCACATCACACCGGTATAGACCAGGATCATAACTGCGAGAACAACCATCGCTTTTCTGACATATCCCGGTCGTCGTGCTCCGTAATTATAACTCAGGATCGGAGAGGTTCCTTCATTCATTGCATGGATCGGCGTCTCTACAAGCTGCCGCACACTGGTAATAATCGTCATAACGGAAATATAAATATCTCCACCGGTAACCGAAAGTACGTTATTACAGCAGATTGATACCAGACTATTTGTAAGCTGCATGATAAATCCAGCCATGCCAAGGCTTACAATATTCTTTGCATACCCGCTACATTCTCCAAACTCTTCTTTCTTTAAAAGGCGTACTTTCAATTCCGCTCTTTTTGTAAGAAAGACAAATACAAATAACGCAGACATCGTCTGTGACAATACTGTAGCGATCGCAGCTCCCTGTACACCAAATCCCAGCACAAAAATGAATAGCGGATCCAGGATCAGATTTGCGACTGCACCGACCGTAACCGAAAGCATACCGATCACCGAATATCCCTGCGCATTAATGAATGGATTCATTCCCACTGCAAGCATTGACGGCAGTGTACCGATCAGATAGATCATCATATATGGATATGCATAGTCAAGTGCCGCATTTGAGGCTCCAAACAGTACCAGTACCGGACGTGCAAAAAGCATTCCTGTGACCATCAGTATCACCGCACTCGCGCAGACCATGGAAAATGAAGTGTTCATAATCCTGACTGCCGTCTTCTCTTCCTTCTTTCCCCGGTAAATAGAAAACAGCGGCGCGCCTCCGCCTCCAAACAGATTTGCAAACGCTGTAATAATCATGATCAACGGAAAACAGATTCCAACCGCACCAAGTGCCGCTGTTCCCACATGTGGAATACGGGCGATGTATACACGGTCTACAATGTTATATAATAAATTCAAAAGCTGGGCAACAAGCATTGGAATGGCTGCTCCGAAAATATTTCCTGTTACCGTTCCATTTTCGAAATCAATTCTTTTCATTTTCTACTTATTTCCTTTCTTTTTCTTGCGTTTTTAGTATAACATTGGTTATTATATATGTAAATTATTGTTTTTATATCATTATTCAATATTTTTTGTATGGTTTATAATTACACCTTACACCATATGTAACTATATTTTCCATATATACCCGTACAGTAAGTTTTATAAAAAGGAGATGCCATGGAACTCAAACAATTAGAATATTTCCGTGCTATCGTTGATGCCGGAACGATCAGTGGGGCTGCAAGAGATCTTCACATGACCCAGCCACCACTCAGCTATCAGATCAAAATGCTTGAAGAAGAACTTCAGGTACCGCTTCTTCTACGTGGGAAAAAAAGTATCACACTCACCGAGGCCGGTAAGACTCTTTACGAACAGGCCGGTAATCTGCTGATGCTTTCCGATCTTGCCAAACGAGAAGTGATAAAATCCAGTCAGTCGGCAACGTTACACCTTGGAATGACACCTTCTACGGTATCGATGATGTCAGACCACCTTTTACGTTTTTCAAAGAAATATCCACAAGTACACTTTGATGTCCATGAAGGATCCACCTTTACTCTGAAAGACCAATTGGAAAATCACGTCATTGACCTGACCACTTTGCGAACCCCCATCGCTCTGAACGGATGTGAAACCCATACACTCTTAAAAGAAAGTCTCATGGCAATGGCAGTTCCGGAATATCCCCTCCTTAAGGGTCGGGATTCTATTCCTTTACAGGAACTTTCCGAACAGCCTCTGATTCTTTCACAACGTTACCAGAAATATATGCTCTCAGCATTTGAACGTGCAGGACTTGTGTGTGATATCTATTTTACCTGCGGGGATGCCCGCACCGCCATGACTATGGCCGAAAAAGGGCTTGGAATCGCGATTCTTCCCGCATCTATGCAGACACTTTCTCAAAAGCTCAGGCCATGCATGATTTCCGATACCGATCTTATGACGGAGATTCTTCTTGCGTGGAGAAAAGAACGGCTTCCTGATGAAATCCGGGATTTTCTGAAAATGTGGAATATAGAAAAATAAAAAAGCAGAGTATCTTTCGCACACATAAGGCGCCGGAGATACTCTGTTCTTTCTTTTGACACGAATTAATTACTTAGACATAAATGATACGAATTTCACACGCTGATCCATCCAGTCGCCGATCAGTCCGATTACTTTTCCCATTGTAAAAGCTGCCAGGATCGTTCCAACTCCGAGTCCATCCAGATGTCCCAGAAGCAGACCGGTCATAAGTGCTGTCACCGCCAGACAGATCACATCAAAAGACACCTTGATCCTTGAATATCTGATTCCTGTAATATCTGCCAGTTCTCTCCTGATCACAGATAACTCTTTTTCTCCCTTGACTTGTTCTAACATAATCATTCCTCCTCAGTACAACTTACTTATTGTAATACTGTGAAGTTAGCCGGTCAAGAGAGACAGGACTATTTCACGATCTTTCACTCCTGGTCTTTCGCAGCTCATTACTTCTTCCAGACACACTCTCTGGTAATCTCGTCCAGACTCGTCACTCCGCACATTTTCATCGTGTCTTCCAATTCGGTTCCTATCTTGTCTATGTAAGATTTCACTCCTTCTTCCGCACCTCCGTAAACAGCCATTACAAATGGTCTCGCAATGATCACCGCATCTGCTCCCAGTGCCAGAGCCTTGAATACATCTACTCCGCTTCGGATTCCGCCGTCTACGAATATCTTCATGGAATCGCCCACTGCCTTGGCAATCTCTTCCAACACTTCCGCAGTTGCCGGACACTGATCCAGTACACGGCCGCCATGATTCGATACTACGATTGCAGAAGCTCCTGCCTCTTTCGCCTTTAATGCACCTCTGACCGTCATAACACCTTTCACAATAAACGGTGTTCCCGCCATTTTTACAATCTGTTCCAGTTCCTTCACCGTCTTGCTTCCTGCCGGCGGCTCCATGTTCTTAAGAAATGGAAGTCCTGCTGCATCGATATCCATTGCCACCGCAAATGCCTTTGATTCATGAACCATCTTCATCTTCTCTGCAACCGTATCTATATTCCATGGTTTTACAGTCGGAATTCCGATTCCATCTGCTTTTTTAATTGCTTTTGTCGCTGCAGTCATTACATTGCTGTCTACGCCATCTCCCGTAAATGCCGCAATCCCATTTTCTGCACATGCTGACACCAGAATATCATTATATGCCACATCATCCAGGCAGTCTCCGTAATGTAATCCAACTGCCCCAACCGGTCCTGCAAAGACTGGATACCGGAACTTCTGACCAAAGAGTTCCAGTGATGTATCCACTGGTTTATTCTCCGCAATCGTATCCATCTGGACACGGATTTCTTTCCATTTATCATAGTTGCGGATAGCCGTATCCCCGATTCCTTTAGCGCCTGGTCCTGGCATCTGATTCTTACATGCACGTCCGTTACACTCCGGACAGGCCTTACAGTAATTTCCAATGCGTGTTCTTGCATTTTCTATGCATTCTGAGTAATTCATATTTTTTCTCCTTCTTTTTATATTTTTATTTCTTTCTTCATCTTATGATCTTTTAACATCTTCCACAATTCCTGCAGGGATTACACCTTAATTTTTTTAATCGCGGACACCATTCCCGAATTTCCGGCAGTTCTTCCCCTGTTATCCACTCTTTCGTCCTGTAATGATCTGAAATCGTAACTTTATCCCCATTCCAATCAATCTCCAGTGGATATAATGTAATATTTTCAGGATTCATACAACTCTGATGAAGTCTTGGAGAATACAATTCGTTTCCCCATGCGACTGACTGATCTATTGTCCGGATTCGAATGTGTGTCTCGTCGAGATACACAATTTCCGGATTCTCTGTACACTGATAACTTTCTGGTATTTCATTTTTATAAATAGAAATGATTCCGATCGGAGTCTTTATTTTTTTAACATTTTTCATCTTAATATCCGATCTCCTTTAGGATCCGATCAACAAGTCTTGCATTTTTCAGTGAAAACTCTTCCGTAACCGCCGGCATTTCACCCTCTGCAATACATCTTCCAAACTGTTCTGCTTCCAGACAATAATTCTGCGGAACTTCCATCGTCTTTACTTCTTCCCTTCCATCAGCCGTACGAATCGTATAACTTAATTCACCGTCACCATTGAAAGCAAATCTGGTTCCCGTAATGCTTCCTTTCGTTCCATCTATCTCCAGACGGTCCAGACGTCTGTCCTGCTCTGTTGCAAGCGTCATGCCACAGGTAAATGCTGCTTTCTTTCCGCCTGCAAATTCCATAACTACAGATGTCAGCTTATCAACCTGTTCTTCCGAAAAGACTGCTGAAGCCTTAATGTTCTCTGGTTCTTCGTTCATCATTACCAATGTCAGACTTGTGCTGTATACGCCCAGATCATAAGTACATCCGCCAAGTGTCTCTCGTCTCATCCGGATATTCTCCTTCTTATAATCTGAAGTAATGAAGGCCGAATCTATGTATCGGACTTCTCCTATCGTCCCTTCTTCTATCTCTTTTCTGATTGCAGTAATATAAGGACTATGCAGATATGCAAAAGCTTCCATAAGATATACGTGATTCTCTTTCGCTGTATCAAATAACTCTTTTACCTGTTGTTCACTCGGTGCAAGCGGCTTTTCACACAGTACATGTTTACCGCTCTGCATGGCTTTCACTGCCCATTCATAATGTAAAGTGTTCGGCAGTGCAATGTATACTGCTTCCACTTCCGGATCGTCTAACAGTTCTTTGTAACTTCCATAAGCTTTTTCGAATCCAAACGCTTCTTTGAATTGTTCTGCTTTGTCTATATTTCTTCCGGCAATTGCATATAATTCACAGTTGTCTGCCTGCTGCATTCCGGGGATGGTGCAGCTTCTGGCTATTCCTGCAGTTCCTATGACTCCCCATTTGATTTTTTTCATTTTTTACGCCTCGCTTTATGTATGATGATTTTATTTTAGCACTTTTGAAATAATTATCCTACTATAAAAGTAGTTGAATTCGACTACTTAAAAATCTAGCTTGCATAAAAAATTTCGTCATGCTTTGAAGAATTCTCAAATTTGTTAAACACAGTCTAGTCAATTTGAGAATTTGGAAAGCTTTGTGCTGTACACAACGCCCCATACCCCACCTCCTCATTCGGATACTCCCCAAATCCCGGCAGTTCCTTCGCTCCCCGTCTCAGATAGGCTTTCACCTTCTCCCCATACAGATATGGATCATTCCCTCTCACGATCCCCCACTCCATCAAAAGTGCCGCACTCCCCGTCACGAACGGCGTGGCAAAGGATGTTCCGGTAAATGCGGCATATCCGCCTCCTGCCGCTGCTGTCACGACCTCCACTCCCGGTGCCACAAGATCAGGCTTCACCAGGTTCATAAGTCGGGTAAATCCTCTTCCCGAAAAGTCCGCATACGCAAATCTTCTTGCATCATATGCACCTACAGATATCGCACGGCTTGCCGAAGACGGGATAGTCAGTGTTGTCGCATCTGTCGGAAATAAGAATCCGGTTCCACGGTTCAACACATTGTCACTTGGAAGCCACATTTCATACTGACCTGTCACGATCTTTCCGGCACTTAAGACAATCCTCCATACTCCTTCTGTCAGATAACTTTCTACCGGAAGTAGATCTATATAGATTTCCTGGGAAGTACTGTACGGACTTGGTTTTCCATAATAAAGCAGTATTTCTGTCTGACCGATTCGGAAGCGTTGCGGTCCCAATACCTCCGGTACCGGACCAACCCGCACTCCTGACGGATTGATGATCAAAATCTCTATCTGATCTGTATATTCTTTCCATATCTGGATACTGATCGCTGGCTGTCTGCTCTGAATTGCAAGCTGGATTGTCTCTTCTCCTTCCGATGTAATTCTACCGGAAGTATGCCCGGCACTTGCCGCCTCATTTCCGGTTCCGATGCAGAACACACTCTTCCATATATTAGATATATCATCTATATACCGCTCCAGTAATGTCGTTCCGTCATGTGTTCATTATAACTAGGGGAAAGTTATTGTAAAAAAATTTGCAGTCTTTACACTGCATTTTTCTCTTTAGAATAAGGTGACTGATACTTAAATACGATGTCAATGCTCTTATCTCCATTCACAACAATCTTTTCTATCAACTCTGTCACAATTTCTCTTGTCACTTCGGATAATGTTCCATACTTGATAAATTTCT
>URTM01000015.1 GCA_900550865.1 uncultured Dorea sp.
CTTCTCCCATAAATTTAATCGTTCCATCCGTCGGTTTATCAATCATTCCGAGTGTTTTAAGCAAAGTTGTCTTACCACATCCAGATTTTCCCATGATTCCAACGAATTCGCCTTCTGTAACTTGAAAACTGATTCCTTTTAACACTTTTACGTCTTCTTCACTTTCTTTTATTACGGATTTTCTATAGCTTCTTATTAAATTTTCGACCTGTAATACATTCATTTTCGTTTCTCCTGCCTTTCAACATTCTTCCTAGCATACCGTGTAACTATTCTCTGTAAGATATAATGCATAAACCAATATAGACATAAAATAACAAGCCAATAAATCCATATTTTATATCCATATATAACCCCTCTTTCTGACTCAATATGAATATTCATTATCATATATGCTGCTGACAAAATTGTCGCCGTTATTAATGAAATCCATGATAATATTTGTATCTCTACATCAAAAATTTTTTTCCAGATTTTTTCATGAATTCCCATACATTGTAAAAATTCTTTTTCTTTCCGATAGTATTGTAAATCTGAAGCCGCCTTAATTGCTGAAACAAAAATTGAACTGATAAGTAATGCAATGATAATGAATATTTTATTTGTAATTTTGAAAATATCTCCTTTTTTTACTGTTTTGAGAAATTCATCTGTAATATACAATGTGCTTTGTGGTGTATTTGTTAATTCAAAATCATTCGGTCCATGAATTTTCGCATACTTCTTTATTTTGGCTGTTGCCTTTTCTTTACTTTCATTTGGAAATGCAAATAACGTCAATGTATTAGGTTCATATTCTTTTTTTGATAATAGTTTATATTGCTTAGAAAAATATTTATTAGAAAATACAATCACATTTTCTGCTTCGTCATTCATCTTATAATATCCGAATAAATTTCCAGTTACGGTTTCCCTGATTTTATATAGGTGATCCGTGTCATGATTTGGTAATGGATGATTAGACGATGGATCCACATATTTTTTTAATTCGTTTGTATAACTTCCCATTGCAAGCCATGTAAATCCATTGCGTCCATATTCAAATCCGCCTTTTGTCACTTTTGCACCAGAATGATTTTTATATTCATTTACAATATATATAATTTCTTCATTTTTTAGGTCTGCAGATTTGCCTGTCAATTTTTTATATGTATTTTCCGAAATACCAATTAATTCATTTCCATAGCTACTTACCCTGATCATTGGAATATTTTCATATTTACCATTGTAAGAATGACTTAACGTTTCACTGAAAGATATATCGCCCTTTTCCCCACGGTTCATCCATATTGCCTGATATGGATAATACTTTTCATGACCATTTATTGGAAGTAATTCGCATACATTCGCAGTGCAATAACTTAATGCTATAAAATGAAGAGAAAGAAACATCAGCAAAACCAATACATTCGTCTGATACTTACTATACAATTGATTGAGTTTTAATAAATTTTTCAGGTAGAATTTCAAATGACTATGAATGATTTCTAAGAGTATTCCACCTCCAAAAATCAATATCAAAAAACCTCCCATAATCCATTCCACATGAGAAAGGACATATCCAGTAAAAGTATTACTGGGGTAACTCCAATAACCCAAAATTAATAATCCCCCACCAATTACAATGCAAATACTCCAATAAATACTTTTAGGCCTTTTCTCTTGTATTTCATTTCCTGCTATCATTCGGCTGATACCATTATTATCGGCCCAGATTAAGAGGACAAAGACTACTGCAAGCATGATGAAAAAGCTGATTTTACATGTATTAAAATATATTTCCGTACCAACTGAACACAAAGAAATATATGTGGGGAAAAGCTTGTGCCAAATCTGTTGGATTAAATACAATATTCCTCTTCCGATACCTAAACCTATTAAAAGGGAAACCATCCATCCCGCCAGATATTCCGAAAAAACAAATACGTATAACTTTTGTTTTTTCATTCCCAAAATATAAAACAAACTATAATCTGCTATTCTTTTCTTAATATAATTCAGCATCGAATAAACCATTAAAGCAGTAGAAAATATAGTTATCACGCTGACCGAAATAATAATTTCTTCCAATGTATCCTCTAACATTACGGAATTTGCAGACATATTTTTTACAATAGAATACAAACCCCAAAATACAAAAAATTCTGTTACACCCATCATATTTCCTATAAAAAAGGCAACATAGTTTTTAAAATTACTTCGGAAATTTTTATAGATTATTTTTGTTAACATTTGCATTCCCCCACCTTATTTGATAATCTGTATTCAGCTACTTTGTTCCACATACTAGTACACTTCTACTTTACACCACATAGTAGTTATTGTCAATTCGATTACTTATCTATTGTCATGTTTTCTGGCTATGTTATAATATTGATAAATAGATTAGAAAATATCAGGTGATGCAATGTATGATAAATCTCAATTAATGCGTGGAACATTAGAAGGATGTATTTTAAAAATATTATCCAAAAATACATCTTATGGTTATGAAATTGTTACAACTCTTCTGGGTTATGGATTTAAAGATATAAAAGAAGGAACCATTTATCCATTATTGGTTCGTCTTGAAAAAAAAGGAATTATTACCTCTGAGATGCACCCTTCTCCACTGGGTCCAAGCAGAAAATATTATTCCATTACAACAGATGGAGTAGACTATTTGAACGAATTTAAAACAAACTGGAAACAGATATCCCAATCTGTAAACCAGGTATTTGATACGGAGGTATAAAATCATGTTGAATAAAAAAGATCAAAAAATAATACGGCAAATGATGCGCCATATCCGTACCTTTCCTTTGTTAGATTCTGAAATTAGGCAATTTGAACGGGATCTTACCGGAATGGCTCTTGAAGCCGAAAAACGCAGGGAGGATTTTGAAGAAATTTTAGATATGACTCCAACGGAATTTTGTGATGAACTGCTCTGCTCTATTGGCGGCAGAAAAACTCCAGGTGGACGTCGTCTGTTAAAAGGTGCTGGGATTTATTATCAGCTAACGGGACTTATTGGAACGGCGCTTCTTTCTTTGGTTTTCTTAATTTCCTTATTTTTGACGATTGTGATTCCTTCGGAACTGGGATTGGAAGGGGTAATTCTTCTATTTGTTGCAATAATCGGTCTGATATTCTTTGGGGCATTTTTATTATTTGGAAATATCGCCGAACGCAATTGTGGCGCAACCGAAAAATCTGCACAGCTCGTGAATAATGGGAAGATTTTGTTGGTAACCGCAGTTATCTTCGATATCGTAGTTACTCTTTATATGATTTTTAATGCTGGAGCGTCTGTAGAACATTTTAATTATAAGCTTCCGCTTCTTATGCAGGTTGTTATCTTTTTCTCCTGTTATATGCCGGCAATTCTTTATATTATCGGTGCGAAGAGGAATCTGCCACGAGAGTATGCTTTTAATGATATATAGAAAATATTAGCTAATTATGTAGAAAAGTCAGGAAGATTAAATATAATCAACCTGACTTTTTTATGATCAGTTTCTCTCTTTTCCTACTGGAAAACTCGCAAGGCATTATCCTCTGGCACAACACGTCTACTCTTTTTTATTCTCCTTATGAGTTATAATGATTAATGATATTAATTCAATAGTTGAACTAAAGCTACATGCAAAACCAATGAGTACAATAAAACTAAAATAATGATTTATATACACATATCCAAATATCAGTGTCATTATAATACTACAAAATAATAAATACAAATATTTTTTCATTAATCGTTTATAATCCATAACCATTCCTTTTAGCCTTTCTTCACATAGAGAATTGCTCACTTTTTATGAATCTTCTACAACTCTTTCATCTTCCCAAGGATCTCCTGATAAAATGCGTCCTGATTTCCGCTATTCTTCAAATCCTTCAGTATCACTCCATCTTTTAATAAAATCAACCGACTGCAATAACTTAATTAATTGCAAAGAATATGATTGCACAAACAAGTATTGGAATCATACCAATCACACTGGATATAATGCTTAATAACTTATATACTTTGGTATCGTAACCCGGAATATACGACTTCTTTGGATTGTCTGGATTATATCGTATCTCGATTTTTGCCCCCTTCTGTGGGACATGATGTGATATATATGCACCAGTATTCGTATATATGACAGTGTTAACTTCGTACTCGTATAATGGATAGAAGCTCAGACTGTCTCCGGAATTTTTAGTCAAAATATCCTTCACTGTTGCAACTGTTGTAACTGTGCATCTCGTTGTTTTGCTCCTGTTAATAAAGCCTAAGATAAAGGCCGGTATCAGAAAACAAATTCCCAACCCGCATAATGTGAAAGCTAATCCAGGTTCCATATATATGCCCCTCTTGTCTTCTTTCTGTATGACACTAATTCAATACATAATTTCTGGTCGTAATCCCACTGACTCTTCCCTTGGCATTCACCAGCACTGCCTTAAAGATAGTCTCGCCTTCCGGCATCTCTACCGGTCCGGTGTACTTCGTGGATGAAGTCGTCGGCTCTGATTTATCGGTTGTATAATATGCCGTATATCCATCCGGTACTTTAATCTCAATCTCCTGTGCACTGCTGTACTGTCCGGTTGACGGAGATACTGCCGGTGCATCCTCGATCGGAAGTTCTACGGTATAGGATTTCCTTACAGGAAGACTTGGAATGCCGGCTTTATTTACCGCAATTGCATAGATAGTTGTGTCACCTTCTTCAATCTGGATCGGTCCGGTATACTTGCGACTTCCTGTTGTTGGTTTTTTCTTATTCTTTGTGTAATAAATTTTACATCCGGATGCTGCCGTCAGCTTTAACTGCTGGACATCATCATAATCTTCTTCATCATCCAGACTGAATTTCGGAGTTTTTACTATATATTCCGGAAGTGCGTCTGATATCGAAGAATCAGCTTCATCCAGAAGTTCCGGAATCTTCTCTTTCTGATCAGAACGGATATAGAATTTGATACATGCACGGTATAATTCTATATTCTCCCCCTGCTTTTTCAGTGCAGATGTAAATAAACGTTCTGCTTTATCTGCATTGGCCTGTGCCTGATATACCTTGGAAAGGCCGGTATAAGCTTCCGGTCTGGTATCATCTTTTGCCAGTGCGTTGCGGAAGCTGTCCTCGGCGGTCGTATAGTCATTCCGGTCAAGCGCGCGGTTTCCTTTGTTCACTGCACCGATATACGATGTCAGGTAAGCAAATACGCCGACTACTGCTATGATCAGAAGCAAAAACAGAGCAAGTAATAAAGCACGCTTTTTCTTTTTCTTACGTCTTGCTTTCTGTCTTGCACGTTCACGGTTTCTGCGCCTGCGTTCTTCTTCGCTCATCTGCCGGCCGCCACTATGGCTGGTGTTCCGATTGCGGCTGGAAGCATTTCTTGCTGCCCCTGTAGTTCTTCCCGCATTTCTATTATTTCTATTTCGGGTTGAACGTGTCGTATATGAGTCGTTGTATATATCTTCATCACCATCTATTGCACCTTTGATCTGTGCTGTAAGCATATCATCTAATGGGTTGTAGTCCGGAACAATGCGGACCTCTTTTCCGCAATGTCTGCAATACAATTCCCCTTCAGGTATTCTCTGACCACAATACCTACATCTCATCTTATGCCATCCTCCTACTGTGAATACTATCTTTTATCCATTTTTCTCATTCAAATATTGTTCAAATTCTTCAGAAGACATCAGAACTTTCCGAGGTTTTGTCCCCTCTTCAGACCCGACAGCCCCTGCCTCACATAACTGATCCATAATTCTTGCCGCACGGTTAAATCCTATCTTAAAAGCCCGTTGTAACATTCCGATGGACGCTTTTTCTTTTTCAATAATCAATCTTCCCGCATCTGCAAAATATGCATCATTTTCATTCTCATCATTTCCACCTGCTCCGCCAAGCGGATTTCCGGTCGGAACCGTGTTCATGTGAGTCTCTATCTCCTGATTATATGTAACATCTCCGTTGTGTTCACGCAGATATTCTACAACCTGCTGTACTTCCTTATCCGTTACGAAGGAACCCTGCACTCTGGCCGGTTTCTGGTATCCGGACGGATAGAACAGCATATCACCTTTTCCAAGGAGCTTTTCTGCCCCGTTCATATCAATGATCGTTCTGGAATCGACTCCCGATGATACGGAAAATGCGATTCTGGAAGGCATATTTGCTTTGATCAGTCCGGTGATGACATTCACAGATGGTCTCTGTGTTGCGAGCACCAGATGGATTCCGGCTGCTCTGGCAAGCTGTGCCAGACGGCAGATGGCTTCTTCCACATCTCCCGGAGCAACCATCATCAGATCGGCAAGCTCGTCGACGATAATAATGATCTGCGGCATCGGATCCAGCTTTTCTCCTTCTTCTGTCTGAACACCGAGACTTTTGATCTTCTCATTATATCCCTTCATATCACGGACGTTATATTTGGCAAATGCCTGGTAACGTCTGGACATCTCTCCCACTGCCCAGTTCAGTGCTCCTGCCGCCTTTTTCGGATCGGTAACGACCGGGATCAGCAGGTGAGGAATGCCGTTATAGACACTCAGCTCTACGACCTTCGGATCGATCATGATCAGTTTTACTTCATCGGGATCCGCTTTGTATAACACACTCATGATCAGGGTGTTGATACATACGGATTTTCCGGAACCGGTCGCACCGGCGATCAGGACGTGCGGCATCTTTGCGATATCTGCAACGACTGTCTTTCCTCCGATATCTTTACCGACAGCAAATGATATCTTGGAAGGGCTGTTCTGGAATTCCGGTGATTCCAGAAGGTCACGCAGCATAACTGCGCTGTTCTCTTTATTCGGAACTTCGATTCCGACAGCTGCTTTTCCGGGGATCGGAGCCTCGATACGGATGTCTGCGGCTGCAAGATTCAGCTTGATATCATCGGCAAGTCCGACAATCTTGCTGACCTTGACACCCATTTCCGGCTGTAATTCATATCTGGTGACAGACGGACCGCAGCTTACATTCGTAATCGTTACATTTACACCGAAGTTTTCCAGTGTCTGCTGTAACTTCATAGCTGTTTCACGCAAATGTGCATCTGATTCACCGCCGCCACGTTTTCCGTGCTGAAGCAGTGATAACGGCGGACATTTGTATGCCTTTTTCGGTTTTGCAAAATCGGCCGCAACACTGGCTGCGACATCGGCAACTTCATCGGCCATTCCAGCAGCACCCATCTTAGGATTTTTCCGCCGCGTTGGTTTTTCTTCCGGTGCTGTACCTGTTGCAGATTCTGCCGCGTTTTTAACAGGTTCCGTTCCTGCAGCTACTGTATCTGGCGTATCAGATGGTTCCGGTTCCGGATCCGCACGGTGAATGACAAATTCCGGTTTTTCCGGTCCTTTCGCTGTCTTTGGATCGATCGGAAGTTCTCTTACTTCCGGTGATTTCTTTGCAATAGAGGTATCAAAGGACACTCCCTCTATATGCTTATCTCTTCGTTTCGGAATACCTGAAGCTTCCGCTTCTGCGCGTTCTCTTTCGCGCTGGGCGCGTTGCTCCATCCGTTCACGCTTTCTTTCTTCTGCCAGTTCTTTATGGCGTCTGGCGTCTTCCCTGGCTCGTGCATATGCTTTATCACTGCCGGCTTTCACACCTTTTAAGGCAGATTTCCCGGTAATGATTACAAGACAGATGATCATAAAGATCACGGTAACAACATACGTTCCTGCCACACCGATCGCAGGTGTCAGAACAGCGGCCAGCACTTTTCCAATCTTACCGCCCTTACCATCGATCAAATGTAACAATACTTCTGCAAGTACCAGCAGAAGGACTCCGACCAGTGTCTTGATATAAGCATTTCTATTTCCTTTATTCGATATCAGGAATGACACAAGTCCAAAGAGGATAAATGGAATCACATACGCTGCAACACCAAATACATTCCATAAGAATCCAGATATCGCATCCCCTAAGAAGCCTGCAACGCCAAAATTACTGATCAGTAAAATAATGCTGACGGCAAGAGTTGTCCAGATCAGGATCTCATCCATCAGAAAACTATTACCACCGCCGCTTGTTTTCCGGCTTGTAGTTCTTCCTTTTCCGGTTGTCTTTTTCGTTGTTTTTCTTGTTGTTTTTTTATTCGAAGACGGCTTTTTTGCCGTCGAATTCGTCTTTTTTCCAGTTGTTTTACTTTTGGTAGACTTCGATGCCATTACAACTCCCCCTTATGATGGCAATACTAATTATAATTATAGCATTTAGGGGATTTAATGTCATTACACATTTTCGTTCTATTTTTCATTTCTTTGATCGATCATTTCGTGCAATTTATTCAATGCATCTTTTAAGCCGCCAACTTCATTGATGAGTCCTTCACGTACCGCATCTTTTCCTTCCAGCAATGTACCGACATCTTTTACCAGTTCTGTCGGATTTAACATCAGGGTCTCGATCCGCTCCTGTGTCATAGCCGAGTGATCTGCAAGGAATCGGGTGATCCTGTCCTGCGTTTTCAGCATATTATTCAGGCTCTGCTGTACACCGATAAACATCCCGTTCGAACGCACCGGATGAATGACCATTGTCCCGCTTGGCACAATAAAGGAATAGTCTGCAGATACGGCAAGCGGGCCTCCGATGGAATGACTTCCTCCAAGGACCAGTGACACAGACGGTTTACTGAGTGAGGCGATCATTTCTGCAATGGAGAGTCCTGCTTCCACATCGCCGCCAAGTGTATTCAGAAGAATCAGTAATCCGTCGATCTCATTGCTGTCTTCGACTTCCGCAAGCAAAGGAAGTAAGTGCTCGTATTTGGTTGCCTTGGTGTTTCCCGATACTGCTTCATGGCCTTCAATCTCTCCTACAATGGTAAGTAATTTGATCCGGTGGCTGTCCCTGCCATTTTCAAGATTGGCGCTTCCGGTTTCTTTCAGTTCTTCGGTCGGTTCCGCACTTTTTTCTTTTTCCTTTTTCTCTTCACTCATAAAAAAATACCTCCATACTTTTTTCTTAGTATGGAGGTATCGGATTCTTTTTATTCATCCCAGTTGTGATATACATCCTGAACATCATCGTCATCGTCCAGCATATCCAGAGTCTTCTGAATGTTAGCGATATCTTTTGCGTCTGTCAGTTCTACATATGTCTGAGGAATCATTGTTACTTCAGCAGATGCCATAGGAATTCCTGCTTCTTCCATTGCAAGACGTACTGCGCTGAAATCATCCGGATCAGTCAGTACTTCGAAACTGTCTTCCTCTTCTACAAAATCTTCTGCTCCTGCATCAAGTACCTGCATCATCAGCTCATCGGCATCGCCTTCGTATTCTTCTTTATCGATTACGATCTGACCTTTCTTATCGAACATGAATGATACACATCCAGGTGTTCCTACATTACCGCTTCCCTTTGTAAACGCGTTCTTTACGTTAGATGCGGTACGGTTCTTGTTATCTGTCAGAGTCTCTACGATGATGGCTGTACCGTTCGGTCCATAGCCTTCGTATGTAATGTGCTCATAGTTTGCCGCACTCATATCACCGGATGCACGTTTGATATTTCTTTCGATGGTATCATTCGGCATATTATTAGATTTTGCTTTTGCGATTACGTCACGTAATCTGCTGTTGTTAGAAGGATCAGAACTTCCGCCTTCTTTTACAGCTACTGCAATCTCTTTACCGATCTTTGTAAAAATCTTTCCTTTTGCAGCATCATTTTTCTCTTTCTTATGCTTAATATTGGCAAATTTTGAATGTCCTGACATGTCTTTTACCTCTCTTTATCTATTTGTTTTTATCTTTTTAAAAAAATTGTATTATTACACACGTTGTCTATTTTATCACGCTTCAAAAACTTTTTCAATCTTAACTGTCTGAATTATATTATTATCTATCTGTAATACCGTGAAACGATAACCGTCATAATCAACAACACAGGTTTCGTCTTCTCCCGGAATGTGTTCCAGTTTATCGATCAGAAATCCGTTCAGTGTCTCATAATCTTCTTTGTCAAACGTTACAGGAATCAGATCTTCCAGATCCTCCAGTTCAGTCAGACCATTGACAATCATACTTCCGTCATTCTGTTTTTTGATCATTTCGTCTTCTTCATCATATTCATCCAGAATATTTCCGACGATCTCTTCCAGGATATCTTCCATTGCGACAAGGCCGGAAGTCTGTCCGTACTCGTCCAACACAACGACCATATGATTTTTAGCCGCCTGCATTTCTTTGAAAAGAGTATCAATGCTTTTGGTTTCAGGAATATATGTAACCGGACGGAGGTATTCCTCCAGATCTTTTACCGGGCATTGCCGCTTTGACTTGTCCAGATAGCCGGACGTTGCATCTCTCAGATGAATGATCCCGATGATCTCATCGATATCTTCCTGATAAACCGGAAACCTTGAGAAGCGTTCATCCAGCATGAATTGCAAAGCCTCTTCCAGTGACCAGTCTCCATCGATCGCGACAATATTTTTTCGGTGGGTCATAATATCCTTTGCATCCTTGTCCATATAACGGAAAATATTGCGGATCAGACCTGCCGCTTCTTTCTGCATCTCTTCGTCCATTTCATCTTCGTGAAATATCTGTTTCATTCGTTGGAATAAACTTCCCTCTTCCATAATTAATTATCCTTAACTCCTTCTCTATGTATGAAGCTCGAAACTGATTCGGATCGCTTCATCAACTTTGTTCATTATCTCTTCGTCCAGGTGACATACCAGATCCCTGAGTCTCTGTTTATCGATCGTACGGATCTGTTCCAGCAAGACTACAGAATTCTTGACAATGTGATACCTTCTTGCGTCGATTTCCACATGTGTCGGTAATTTTGCTTTGTTCATCCTTGAGGTGATCGCCGCACAGATGACGGTCGGACTGTGTCTGTTGCCAACATCATTCTGTATGATCAGGACCGGACGGATTCCACCCTGTTCCGATCCGACCACCGGACTTAAATCCGCATAATAAATATCTCCTCGTTTCACCTGCACTTTGCTTCACACTCCGATTCTTAAGATATACTAAGTATTTCCCTTTTTCTCGGATGTATTCTGCAAAATTTCAAGAACACACAGCGATTTAAAAACTGTCGACCTGTTCTACGACTTCTCCATGCCGGATGTATTCTCTTGGAATACGTTTATTTAATACACATACGAATTCATAATTGAATCTTCCGGAGAGTTCTCCCAGTTCATCAACGGAAATATATTCATTTCCATCGCGTCCGAAGATTACGACTTTATCTCCGAATTCTACATCTTCGATCGCCGTTACATCAACCATGAACTGGTCCATGCATACACGGCCGATAATTGGTGCTTTCTGTCCGTGGATCAGAACATAACCCTTGTTAGACAGACTTCTCGGATAACCATCTCCGTATCCAACCGGGATGGTTGCTACTTTCGTCGGGCGTGTTGTAACATAGGTTCCACCATAGCTTACCGATTTTCCTTCCGTCAGCCATTTTACATGTGCAACATGACTGATCAGTTCCATTGCCGGTTTCAACGGTACTCTGTCCTTTTCCACTTCATCAGACGGATACATTCCGTATGTAGTGATTCCTGCACGTACAATATCCATATTGGCTTCTTCCAGATCAATGATCCCTGCACTGTTCGAACAATGATAATACGTAAATGTAACGTTACGTTTTTTCAGTTCTTCTTTCATCCAGAGATATTTCTCCAGCTGTTCTTTTGTAAAGGTCTTATCTTCTTCATCAGATTTGGCAAAATGTGTGAACATGCCTTCCATCACCAGATTCGGCAGTTTGCTGATCTTCGCGATCTCGTCTGCATTTTCCTTCGTAATCTGGAAACCAAGTCTTGCCATTCCTGTATCCAGCTTAATATGAACATAGACATTACATCCCATGGCTTCGGCAAGTTCGGATACTTCTTTTGCCATCTCAAAGCTGTAAACCGTCATACGGATCTCGTTACGGATCATGACTTCCCACTGATCCGGGAAAATGCATCCCAGTACCAGTACCGGTTTTTTCAGGCATGCGTCTTTGATCAGGATTGCCTCATCCAGTGTGGCAACGGCATATCCCCAGATATAATCCATCGGCTCCAGAAGTTTTGCGATCTGGACAGCTCCATGTCCATAACCATCCATTTTGATGACTGCCATCATCTGGGTGTCTTTGTGAATATTTTTTTTCATCATTTCTATATTATATTCAACCGCATCTAAATCGACTCTGGCTAAAACTCTTGTATATTGCTTCACTGTTATTCTTCCTCCAGTTTCATTAATGCTTTACTGATATATTCTATCAGATCTCTCGCCATTACACTATATACGCCTTTTTCAAATTTTGCAAGGTCACCGGACAATCCATGTACATATGTGCCTAATTCTGCGGCATCTTCTGTCTCTTTTCCTTGCACCATCCATCCTGCAATTATTCCGGCGAGGACATCTCCGGATCCGGCTTTTGCCATTGCACTGTTCCCGATAAGGTTCATACGGATTCCCTTTTCATCACTTGCGATCAGTGTTCTGGAATCCTTCAGTACACAGGTGATCCTGTATTTCGAAATAAAATCTTTCAGGATCTGGATCCTATCCGCCTTTAGCTCATCCACGGAAATATCTGTAAGTCTTGACATTTCTTTCATATGAGGCGTGATCACAAATCTGCGTTCCGTCATCTGATTCAGATAATTCTTATTTTCTGCAAGAAGATTCAGCCCGTCTGCATCGATCAGACACGGAACCTTTACATGTTCAATCACGGTTTTTAATAATTTTTCGGAAAGCCGGCTCATACCAAGTCCCGAACCGATACATACGCCATCGGCCCATGCAAGAAGCGATAACAGTTCTTCTTTATTATATTCCTCATACGTCGTGATAATCGCCTCCGGAAGAAGTGTCTGCAAGATCTCCCGGTTATCAGATGAGGTGTATATTCTCACCAGGCCTGCACCCGTCATATAGGCAGCATACGCATTCAGATAAGCAGCACCGGCCATTCCTTTACTTCCGGCAATGATCAGGAGTCTTCCATATGTGCCTTTATTCGAATCTTCCGGTCTTTCCGGTAGCATCTGCCGGTAGATATCTGTTCCGGCGGTTCTTACTATTTCTTCATCTTCACAGATGGATTCTGTGGAAATGCCGATGTCCGGTACAATGACTCTGCCTGCCATAATTCTGCCCTGTGACAGTTCCAGACCAATCTTCTTTAACTGAAATGTCACCGTATAATCCGCCTTAAAAGCGCAGCCAAGAACACAGCCTGTCGACGCGGAAAGCCCGGACGGGATATCTACGGCAAACTTTGTCCCCTGCATCCGGTTCATCTGTTCGATCACCTGACGGTATGTCCCCTCAACTTTGCGGCTCAGACCGACTCCGAAGACTGCATCTATTATTACACTGTAACTATCTTCCTGCGGCATTCCATATATAATTTTCCCGCCGCACTCCTGTAATCGGTGTATCTGTTCCAGCGTCTCTTCGGTACAATGCTCCGGATGTCCCACAAGAAATGTGTCTACAGAGTATCCGTCATTTTGTAAGATCCTGGCGATCGCGAAGCCGTCTCCTCCATTATTACCGGAGCCGCAGACAACGCAGACATGAGAAAGATCGATCGTTTCGTCTTTTAATGTCTGTACACAGGCCTGTGCGGCATGTTCCATTAATTCCAGGGAAGGAACCCCTAATTTCTGAATTGTATACTGATCTGCTGCTTTCATCTGTGCGGCATTTACCCAAAGCTGCATCCCATCATCTCCTATTGAGTCCAGTTTTATATTTACTGCAACAAAAGGACGTGTAAAAATATGTCCATATTCCGGACTACTCCTACACGCCTTTTTCTTTTATAATGATTTACTTATGGTCTTCTTTATAGCGGCTGATATTGTATGACAGCTGCATCAGACTTTCTGACAAGTGTACATTTTCAACAACAACATTATCTGGAAGGTTCAAGTCTGTATGCGCAAAATTCCAGATCGCACGTACGCCATTTTCAACCAGCATATTCGCTACTTCGATCGCTTTCTCTTTTGGAATGGTCAGAACTGCAATATCAATATCATTGTTCTGCACAAATGTTTTCAGGTCATCCATCATGCGGATCGGTACTCCTCGGATCGATACCCCCTGAAGTCTTGGATTTACATCGAAGATTCCTTTCAGAATAAATCCACGATTCTCAAAAGCTGCATAATTTGCCAGTGCCTGTCCAAGATTACCGGCACCGATGATAATAATATTGTGATCCTCTTCCAGTCCTAAGATCTTTCCTATCTCTGTGTATAAATATTTTACATTATAACCATATCCCTGCTGGCCAAATCCTCCAAAGTTGTTTAAATCCTGACGGATCTGTGATGCGGTTACCTTCATACGCTTACTCAGATCGTTCGAAGATATACGTTCTACACCATTTTCCAACAGTTCGCCCAAATATCTGTAATACCTCGGCAATCTACGAATGACTGCACGAGAAATCTCTCTTTCTTCCACTGTATTCACCCTTCCAATCATAGTCTGAAATAATTATATAAAATTGAGAGATTATTGTCAAACTATTGTTGAATTTTGTACAATTTCCGTTATAATAAAGTAGCATGTGCATATGCACATATGGAATATTAAAAAGATACCGATAGAAAAATCTTTTGAATGCATGGCAATTTAGGAGGAAATATATGATATTAGCATGTCACGGGATCCAGAAAGCCTTTGGGGAACACCTCATCGTAAAAGATGGATCCTTTCACATAGAAGATCACGAAAAAGCGGCGCTTGTCGGACCGAATGGTGCCGGTAAATCAACACTTCTTAAGATGATCGTAGGCGAACTTTCCCCGGATGACGGAAATGTCATTCTGACAAAGGGAAAGACGCTCGGCTATCTGGCCCAGCATCAGGAAATGCAGAGCGGGAACACAATTTACGAAGAAGTACGTACCGCAAAAGCCGATATTATCGCGATGGAACGCCGTATCCGCGAGATCGAGATGGAACTGAAGCACCTGTCCGGAGATACACTGAATGAACGGCTGGAGACGTATAACCGCCTTACTGCTACATTTGAACGTGAGAATGGATACGCATATGAAAGCGAGATCACAGGTGTATTAAAAGGACTTGGATTCACGGAAAATGATTTTACGAAACCGGTCGATACGCTTTCCGGCGGACAGAAAACCCGTGTATCACTCGGCAAACTTCTGCTGACAAAACCGGATATTCTGCTTCTTGATGAGCCGACCAACCATCTGGATCTGAACTCGATCGCATGGCTGGAGACCTATCTTCTGAATTACCAGGGAGCGGTACTGATCGTCTCCCATGACCGTTATTTTTTGAACAAAGTTGTCACAAAAGTTCTCGAAATCGAGCTTGGAGAACTTCGTACTTATATGGGAAATTACAGTGATTATGCAGCGAAGAAACAGCAGCTTCGCGACATCCGTCTCAAAGAATATCTGAACCAGCAGCAGGAAATCAAGCATCAGGAAGCCGTGATTGAAAAACTGCGTTCATTTAACCGCGAAAAATCGATCAAACGCGCGGAAAGCCGTGAAAAGATGCTTGAGAAGATGCAGACCATTGAAAAGCCTGTGGAAGTTAACACTGACATCCACCTGAAACTGGAACCATCCTGCGTCAGCGGCAATGACGTACTGACGGTGGAACACTTAAGTAAAGCATTCCCGGGACAGGAACTTTTCACGGATATCAATTTTGAGATCAAGCGCGGGGAGCATGTTGCAGTGATCGGTGATAACGGAACCGGCAAGACAACCCTTCTGAAGATCCTCAACCGTGTCGTATCTGCAGATTCCGGAACTTATACGCTTGGTTCCAATGTGAAGATCGGATATTACGATCAGGAACATCATGTACTTCACATGGAGAAAACCATTTTCGATGAGATCTCAGACGATTATCCGACACTGACCAATACAGAGATTCGTAATGTACTTGCTGCCTTCCTTTTTACAGGTGATGATGTATTCAAGCAGATCAGCTCCTTAAGCGGTGGCGAACGTGGACGAGTCTCCCTTGCCAAATTAATGCTTTCCGAAGCTAATTTCCTGATTCTCGATGAGCCGACCAACCACCTTGACATCGCTTCAAAAGAGATTCTGGAAAATGCACTGAATGATTACACCGGCACGGTACTATATGTATCTCATGACCGTTATTTCATCAACCAGACTGCGTCACGTATCCTGGATCTGGTGAATCATACATTTGTAAACTATATTGGAAATTATGATTATTATCTGGAGAAAAAAGAAGAACTGACGACCGCATATGCGGGAACATCCGCTTCTGCCGCTTCCGATACAGACAACAGCTCTGCCAATTCCGTATCGGAATCCAAATTAAGCTGGCAGGAACAGAAAGAAGCCCAGGCAAGACTCAGAAAACGTCAGAATGAACTGAAAAAGACAGAGGAACGCATCAGCGAACTCGAAGACCGCGACAGCGAGATCGATGCCCTGATGGTTCAGGAAGAGATCTTTACCAACTCCGTAAAATGCCAGGAACTGGCGAAAGAAAAGGCTGCGATTGCGGAGGAGTTGGAAGGATTGTATGAAAAGTGGGAGGAGCTGGCTGAAGAGGTTTGATGTTTCATTGATTAACGGAATCCTTTCCAGTGAACAGGAAAGGATTCCTAACTTTTATTCCGTTCCGGGTAGCCGTCGCTTAATGCATTAAACAGCAAGCTTCTCCGCAATTGCTTTTATGAATCCCTCACTGTTCAGCACCGTAGGATTCTCCAGTGTTGTGATCAGTGCCAGGTCTTTTGTCATTTTGCCTTCTTCGATGGTGTCGATGGTTGCTTTTTCAAGTTTGTCTGCGAATGCCATCAGTTCTGCGTTTCCATCGAGTTCTCCGCGTTTTCTGAGTGCTCCTGTCCATGCGAAGATGGTTGCAACAGAGTTTGTGGAGGTCTCTTCGCCGTTCAGGTGCTTGTAATAGTGACGCTGTACGGTTCCGTGTGCAGCTTCGTATTCGTAGTTGCCGTCTGGTGATACCAGTACAGAGGTCATCATAGCCAGAGAACCGAATGCTGAAGATACCATATCACTCATAACATCTCCGTCATAGTTCTTGCATGCCCAGATATAACCGCCTTCTGACTTCATGACACGTGCAACCGCATCATCGATCAGTGTGTAGAAATATGTAATGCCTGCTTCTTTGAATTTATCTGCATACTCTTTGTCATAGATTTCCTGGAAAATATCTTTGAAGGTGTGGTCATATTTTTTTGAAATAGTATCTTTCGTTGCAAACCACAGATCCTGCTTTGTATCCAGTGCGTAATTGAAGCAGCTCTTTGCAAAGCTTTCAATAGATCCGCATAAGTTGTGCATACCCTGGGCAACACCCGGTCCTGCATAATTATGCACAAGCTCTCTTGTCTCGGTTCCGTCTTCTGCCGTATAAACCAGTTCTACTTTTCCAGGTCCCGGAATCTTCATCTCTGTATTTTTGTAGACATCACCATAAGCATGTCTTGCGATCGTAATCGGCTTTTTCCAGTTCTTTACGCATGGCTCGATGCCTTTTACTACGATTGGTGCACGGAATACGGTTCCATCCAGGATGGCACGGATCGTTCCGTTCGGGCTCTTCCACATTTCTTTCAGATCATATTCTGTCATACGCGCTGCATTTGGTGTGATCGTTGCACATTTGACTGCAACCTTATATTTTTTTGTGGCATTTGCCGCATCAATGGTTACCTGATCGTCTGTCTCATTTCTGTGTTCCAGACCAAGATCATAATATTCCGTATTCAGGTCGATATATGGCTCCAGAAGATCGTCTTTGATCATCTTCCAGAGGATTCTTGTCATCTCGTCTCCGTCCATCTCTACGATTGGTGTAGTCATTTTAATTTTTGTCATGGTGCTGTCTCCTTTCTATCTGTCCATGTTGTCTGTCTATGTATTATTCTTCCAGATGCAGGTTTTCCATTACATGCATGATATGTTCATTCGCAAGCTGTTCTGCTTTTGCTGCATCTTTTGCTTTGATCGCTTCCAGGATCTCCCGATGTTCTTCGATTGACTTTCCGGCCCGTTCCGGAGCTTCGATCGACATTGTTCTGGCAAGCTGTACATATTTATGAAAATCTGTCAGTACATGTTCCAGAATTCTGCTGTTAGAAGCTTCGTACAGGATCTTGTGGAACTTCCCATCCATCTCGGACATCTGTTCGATCTGACTGGCTCCTTTTTTGTGCAAATGAAATTCGGATAAAAGAATGATCTCTTCCAGTTCTTCTATCTGTGCATCGGTAATATATTTTGTGGCCCAGTTTGCACACAGCCCTTCCAGCTGTGACCGGATCTTATAAATATCATTTACATCTTTTCTTGTAATGGCAGTTACGTATGCTCCTTTATTCGGGATGATCGTAACCAGTCCTTCTAACTCCAATTGTCTGAGAGCTTCCCGTACCGGTGTTCTGCTTACCCCAAGTTCTTCACCGATCGTTACCTCTCGTAATTCTTCATGATCTTTGTATACCCCATTCAAAATATCTTCCCGCAGACGCCGGAACACTCTTCCTCGTAAGGATCTGTCCTGATATTCTTCCATTAAAAACACCTCTGTTAAATCAAATCTATACCTAGTCTTTTGCAGTTATTATCAATGACTGCGATCAACTCATCATCCGTAAGAACGGTGACACGACCTTCTTCATACTGTTCATCTACCCATTCTTTTACTGCATTTACCAGTTCGGAATTCTTATCTACTTTCTTATCATCCGGAAGTTTAAAATATGTATTGATCCAGTGTGCAATACCTGCGAGTCCGGATGTATTGGAAATTGCTACCAGTGGCGGACGGTTCAGGAATTTACCGGTATCGAATACATTGTAAATTTCTTCGTTCTTCAGAAGACCGTCTGCATGGATTCCGGCTCTGGTCACATTAAAGTTCTTGCCGACAAATGGTGTTCTGGAAGGAACTCGGTATCCGATTTCTTTTTCGTAATAATCCGCCAGTTCGGTGATGACTGTTGTATCCATACCGTCTAATGTTCCACGAAGCTGTGCATATTCGAATACCATTGCCTCCAGCGGTGTATTACCGGTACGCTCTCCGATTCCGAACAGGGAACAGTTTACGCTGCATGCTCCATATAACCATGCGGTTGAAGAGTTGCTTACTGCTTTGTAGAAATCGTTGTGTCCGTGAAATTCGATCAATTCACTTGGAACACCGGCATGTACACGGAGACCATAGATGATTCCTGGAATGGATCTTGGAATCACTGCTCCCGGATAGTTTACTCCGTATCCCATCGTATCACAGACACGGATCTTAACCGGAATCTTATATTCATCCATCAGTTTCATCAATTCGAGACAGAACGGAATTACAAATCCATAGATGTCGGAACGTGTGATGTCTTCCAGATGACATCTCGGGCTGATCCCCGTCTCCAGACATTCTCTGACGATGGACAGGTAATGTTCCATTGCCTCACGTCTTGTCATCTTTAATTTATAGAAAATGTGATAGTCCGAACAGCTTACCAGGATACCGGTTTCTTTCATACCAATCTCTTTTACTAGTTCAAAATCTTTCTTGCTTGCACGGATCCAGCTTGTTACTTCCGGGAATTTGTAATCCCTTTCCATACATTTATATACGGCATCTCTGTCCTTCTTGCTGTAAAGGAAGAATTCACACTGTCTAATCTTTCCTTTCGGACCACCCAGACGATGGAAATAATCATATAATGTCACGATCTGCTCGGTGCTGTATGGTGCACGGGACTGTTGCCCGTCACGGAATGTCGTATCTGTGATCCAGATCTCATCCGGCATACAATGTGGAACAATTCGGTCATTGAATGCAATCTTCGGAATCTCGTCGTAGTGGAATAGATTACGGAACACATTCGGCGTCTGTACATCCACCAGCGGATACATGTGCTCTTCCAGTTGCAATAAATTTGTATGATCATCCAGGTATACTTTCCTGTTTTCCATTTTTCATCGCCTGCTTTCTAAAATAATTTGTTATAGTAAAGTACTAAATTCAACATGTATAATTGTATACAATGATACATGTGTTGTCAAGAGCTATTATGAATATTTATTCAAAAAAATATTTATGTTGTAATTAAAGATTAATATAAAAAACAGGATCAGATATCATAACATAATGTTGGATTGATATCTGATCCTAGATTCTTTCGATTATGTACAATTAATAAAGCTTAGCGTTAACTTCTCTCGGGCTTAAGCCTTCGTCTTCTAAGGCTTTCATGATCTGGTGTTTGTGTTCCGTTCCGAATGCTTCCAGTGTGATTCGAAGTTCTACTGCTGCGTTACGGTTGGTACTTACGAACTGGTTGTGTTCCAGCTTGATTACATTACCGTTTGCTTTCGCAATTGTAGATGCAACACGTACCAGTTCTCCCGGTTTATCCGGAAGGAGTACGGATACAGAGAAGATTCGGTCTCTCTGAATTAATCCATGCTGCACGATGGAAGACATGGTGATTACGTCCATGTTACCGCCGCTTAAGATAGATACGACTTTTTTGCCTTTCAGGTCAAGCTGTCTTAAAGCTGCGACTGTCAGAAGTCCGGAATTCTCTACGATCATCTTATGATTCTCTACTACATCAAGGAATGCTCCGATCAGATCGTCGTCTGCAACTGTAACAACTTCATCAATGTTCTTCTCTGCATATGGAAAGATCTTCTCTCCGACACGTTTTACAGCAGTACCGTCTGCAATCGTGTTGGCACTTGCAAGTGTTACCGGATGTCTTTCTTTGAATGCTTCTGTCATACTTGCAGCTGCGGCTGGTTCTACACCGATTACTTTTACATTTGGATTCAGCATTTTTGTAAGTGTAGATACACCAGTGATCAGTCCGCCTCCGCCGATTGGTGCAAGGATATAATCTACATCCGGAAGTTCGTCAAAGATCTCCATCGCGATACTTCCCTGTCCGGTTGCAACATCCAGATCATCGAACGGATGAACAAATGTATATCCCTCTTCTTCTGCCAGTTTCATTGCATATGCACAGGCATCATCATAGACGTCTCCATGTAATACGACTTCAGCTCCGTAACTCTTTGTGCGGTTTACTTTGATCAGCGGTGTAACCGTCGGCATAACAACTGTTGCTTTACAGCCGAATTTCTTTGCTGCATATGCCACGCCCTGTGCATGGTTACCGGCCGATGCTGTAACAAGACCTTTCTTTCTGTCTTCTTCGCTCATCGTGCTAATCTTGTAATATGCCCCACGTACTTTGTAAGCGCCTGTATACTGCATATTTTCAGGCTTCAGATAAATATCTGCACCTGTCTGGTTGCTTAAGTATTCGCTGTATACCAGCTTGGTTGGAAGGGTTACTTCTTTTACGATTTCACTCGCCTGTTTGAATTTTTCTAATGTTAACATCTCGTACTTCCTCTCTTCCTTTTTATTACTCATATCCGGATTCTGATCTCTGGAGCTTTCTTTTCCGAAATTATTCTCCGGAACTCTCTTCTTCGGAATCTTCCTCCTCTTTTGGTCTTTCGAATAATGCATTCACGAAATCATCTGCATCAAATTTCTGCAGGTCATCAATGGTCTCTCCAACACCAATATATTTTACTGGAACACCCAGTTCTGCATGAATTGCAACGGCGATTCCTCCCTTTGCCGTTCCATCCATCTTCGTCAGGACGATTCCTGTAATTTCAGCTACATCATTGAATTCTTTTGCCTGCTGCAGGGCATTCTGTCCGGTAGTTGCATCCAGAACGACCAATGTCTCTCTGTATGCCTCCGGGAATTCCCGGTCAATGATCTTGTTCATCTTTCGGAGTTCTTCCATCAGATTCTTTTTATTGTGAAGACGTCCGGCTGTATCGATCATCAGCACATCCGCATGTCTTGCTTTTGCTGCCGCAACCGCATCATAGACTACCGATGCAGGATCGGAGCCTTCCTGGCCTCCGATCAGTTCGGCCTGGGAACGGTTTGCCCATTCTTTTAACTGCTCTCCCGCTGCTGCACGGAAGGTATCTGCTGCTGCGATTACAACCTTTTTATTCTCTGCACGGAGTTTTCCGGCAAGTTTTCCGATCGTTGTCGTCTTTCCGACACCGTTGACACCAATCACCATCACTACAGAAGTACGGTTTTCGAATTCGTATGCAGTCTCTCCGATATCCATCTGTTCTTTGATGCTTTCAATCAGAAGTTCCCGGCATTCTACCGGTTCTTTGATGTGTCTTTCTTTTACTTTCGCTTTCAGGTCATCCAGGATATCGTATGTTGCCTGTACTCCCAGATCACCCATGATCAGAACTTCTTCCAGTTCCTCGTAAAAATCATCATCGATACGGGAGAATCCGTGAAAGATACTGTCCATTCCCGATACGATATTGTCTCTGGTCTTGCCAAGTCCGGCAACCAGTTTTTCAAAAAATCCCATATCTTCCTCCTACTTATCCAGTTCATTTTCAAGCAGGCTGACAGATACCAGTGTCGATACACCTTTTTCCTGCATGGTAATACCATACAGTCTGTCCGCTGCTGTCATTGTACCACGTCTGTGTGTGATTACAATGAACTGTGTATATTTTGTTAATTTATGCAGGTACTGTGCGAAACGGTCTACATTATTGTCATCCAGAGCCGCTTCGATCTCGTCTAACAGACAGAACGGTGACGGTTTCAGATTCTGGATCGCAAAAAGCAGTGCAATCGCTGTCAGCGCCTTCTCTCCACCGGAAAGCTGCATCATATTCTGCAGTTTCTTTCCAGGCGGCTGTGCAATGATACGGATACCTGCTTCCAGGATATCTTCATCCTCCATCAGCTCCAGAGTTCCTTTTCCGCCTCCGAACATTTCTTTAAATACCTGATCGAATTCGGCTGCAATCCGTGCAAACTGTTCTTTGAACTGCTTCCGCATTGCGTTGTCCAGCTCTTCAATGATCTGCTCCAGCGTCTCAGCCGCTTCCACCAGATCGTCATGCTGTCCTTTTAAGAATTCATAACGTTCGGATACGCTCTTATATTCTTCGATCGCATTGACATTGACATTTCCAAGTGCGCGGATCTCTCCTTTTAATTCCTGAATCCGTCTCTTCATACCGGCAAGATCTGTAAGGTTCGGATTACGGAGTTCTTTCGCATGATTCAATGTCAGCTCATACTCTTCCCACATGTAGTTGATCTGTTTTTCAGAAGCTTCTTCATAACCTTCCTTCTGGCTTTCCAGACGGTAGACTTCCTTATCCAGATCCGTCATGTGTTTTGAAATTTCTTCACGTTTTTCAAAGAATGATTTATGGCGTTTGTTCAGTTCTTCACGCTCTTTTTTTGACGTCTCGATCTGTTTTTTGATCTCTTCGAAAAGTTCTCCGGAATTTTCAATCGTCTGTTTCAGTTCCTGGATCTTTTTCTCTTTCTCGGCAATTTCCTGCGAATTGCCGCCTTTACTCTTCGTCAATTCGTCCATCTCTGTCCGGAACTTGTCCATTTCCTCACGGATACGGATGATGTTTTCTGTAACGAATGTGTATTTCTGTTCTAATCCGGCATATTCCAGATGAATCTGTTCAGACTGTCTGGTCTTGAAATTCTCCTGTGCATGGATTTCTTCCAGTTCTTTCTGCTCTTTTTCAATATCCACATTCAGATCATTTTCCAGACTTTCCGAAGTATCAAGTTCTACATTGATCGATTCCTGATTATCCATGATCCCTGTAATCTGGGCATCTAATTTGGCTGCTTCATCTCTCAGATTATCAAACTGTTGTTTGAAGCTTCTGATTTTGGCAGATGCCTGGTCTGCATTCATTTTAGCCGTATTCTGTACCACATATGCCTTCTGAAGTTCTGTTCCAATGACATCTGTTTTTTCATAATAGCCGGCACGTTCATCTTTTAATGCAGAGATCTGCGCTTCCATCTCATTCATTTCCTGCTTTAACTTCTGAACAGTCTTTTCAAATTCTTCAATCTCTCTACGTCTGCTTAAAAGATTGCTGGAGTTCTTGAACGCTCCACCTGTCATGGATCCACCTGGATTGATCAGTTCCCCTTCCAGTGTAACAATACGGATGGACTGGTGATATTTCCTTGCAATCGTCGTTGCATGATCGATATGATCGACTACCAACGTACGTCCCAGAAGGAAATCTGCAAGTGTTGTATATTTCTTTTCCACCTGTACCAGCTTGTTCGCAGTTCCGACAACTCCCGGTTCCTTCAGTGCTTCCGGACGGTTCAGGCCAGAATTTGCCCGGATCGTTGTTAACGGAAGAAAAGTCGCACGTCCGAATTTATTCTTCTTCAGATAATTGATCATACGTTTTGCCGTATCTTCATCTTCTGTTACAATGTTCTGGATACTTCCGCCGAGTGCCGTCTCGATTGCAATCTCATAATCTTTTTCTACCTTTACGATATCTGCGACTACACCAAGGAGACCTTTTTCCCGGTCTTTGTTATCCATAACCCTGCGGATACTGTTACCATATCCGTCATAACGCTCCGTAATATTCTTTAATGATTCCAGTCTGGACTGTTCCCTGTGGAATGCCGACTGGCCAACCTGCAGTTTCTGAGAATCTCTGGATATCTGTGCCTGCAGTTCCTTGATCTTGGATTCATATTCCTTATTCTCATCATTCAGGGAAATAATCTTATCGGAAATGACTTTTAATTCCATCTGAAATTTATTCAGGTTCTCATTTTCTTCGGCAATCTCACTGTCATTTGCAAGAATCTCCCGGCTGATCTGGGATTTCCGCACCTGAATCTGCTCCATCATGGTATCGAATTTCTGAATCTGCGCTTTGGTGGATGCCCTGTTATTCAGAATTTCCATGATATGATTTTTCTTTTCATCTACAGAACCTGTGATCTGTGCGATCTTCGCCTGCAGATCTGTTAATTCAGCCTTGATCTTGTCTTCTTCTGACTGCTTTTGTTCCATCTGTTTTACGATGGAATCTTTTTCTCCCTGCAGTTCTTTTAACTGCCCCTCACGGACATTCATTTCCGAATCAATGACATTTGCACGCTGATCGAAATGTTCGTCATTCATCCTTGCACTGTGGATCTGCTCCTTTAACAGTGCAATCTGGTTCTCCAACTGCTGTTTTAAGATTGTCGTCTCGTTCAGCTGACGGTTTGCCTTTTCAATCGAATCGTCGATCACTTCTACTTGTTCTTCTATAGATTCATATTCCGTCTTCGTATCCGCATACTGTTTGGTTGCTTCTTCCAATTCTCCTTTGGTTACACGAAGCTTCCCTTCCAGTTCCCGAATCTGATCACGAATACGTTCCATTTCCAACAGGAACATGTTGATATCATACGTTTTTAATTCTTCTTTCCGCTTCAAGTACTCCCTTGCCTTTTCAGACTGGCGTTCCAACGGACCAACCTGCTTTTCTAACTCGGAAAGAATATCATTTACGCGGACCAGATTCTGACGTTCATCTTCTAACTTCTTGACGGACATGCTTTTTCTTCGTTTGAATTTCACGATTCCGGCTGCTTCGTCAAAAAGCTCACGTCTTTCATCCGGTTTACCACTTAAGATCTTATCTATCTGACCCTGTCCGATGATCGAATATCCCTCTTTCCCGATACCGGTATCATAGAAAAGTTCGTTGACATCTTTCAATCGGCAGGCCTTTCCATTAATCAGGTATTCACTTTCACCGGAACGGTATAATTTTCTCGCAACCGTAACTTCCTCATAGTCTACCGGAAGCTTATGATCGGAGTTGTCCAGAGTAATTGCCACCGAAGCATAACTTAACGGCTTACGGTTCTCTGTACCGGAGAAGATAACATCCTGCATGTTTCCGCCTCGAAGCTGTTTGACACGCTGTTCTCCAAGCACCCATCTGACCGCATCCGCAACGTTACTTTTTCCACTTCCGTTCGGCCCTACAATACCGGTGATACCATTATGGAATTCGAATTTGATCTTATTGGCAAATGATTTAAATCCCTGCACTTCTATGCTTTTTAAATACATTTTACACCTACTTTATATTCTTCTTATGCAGTTCCAGAATGGTGACATACGCTGCTTCCTGCTCTGCCGCCTTCTTGGTTCTTCCTGCTCCGACACCGTATTCGGTATCTCCGATATGTACCGCTACTTTGAACGTCTTATCATGATCCGGTCCTTCTTCTCCGATCAGATGATACGAGATTACATCTTTGAAATTCGCCTGCACGATCTCCTGCAGGATAGTCTTGCTATCAAAAAAGAGTTTCTTGTTCTCTAAATCTTTCAAAATAAAACGGTGTATGAACTCTTTTGCATTAGCAAAACCACCATCAAGATAAATTGCTCCGATCAGAGCTTCCATTGCATCTGAGGTAACGGACTCTCTCTTGCGTCCTCCGGTTGCATCCTCACCTTTTCCAAGTAAAAGATAGTTACCAAGATCCAGATCTCTGGCGCAGAATGCCAGTGCCGGTTCGCATACCATACTTGCTCTTGTCTTGGTAAGCTGTCCTTCCGGAAGTGTCGGATTATTATGGAATAAAAATTCACTGGATACCAGTTCCAGAACGGCATCTCCCAGGAATTCCAGACGCTCATTACACTCATATTTCGGCAAATGCTTTTCATTTGCATAAGAACTGTGGATCATTGCATTCTTAAATAAATCAAAGTTTTTAAACTGATAACCAATCTTACTTTCTAATTCTTTAAGTTCTTTGTTCATTCTAAACTCCATCCTACAGATAGAACGAAAAAAGCCCTCCAGGGCTTTTTTCATTCTGTATATCCGCCTGTTTATTAATTATTTGTTGCGTTCTTGAGCGTTCTTGATCTGCTCTACAGCATCTCCGACTGTGGAAATCTGCTCTGCGTCGTCATTGTCAATCTCAATGTCAAATGTTTCTTCTATTCCCATGATAATCTGGAAAATGTCAAGTGAATCTGCTCCAAGATCATCTACAAATGTTGAGTCTTCTGTAATATTATTCACTTCTACGTTTAATACATCAGCGATGATTTCTTTTAATTTTTCAAGTTCCATATTAAATCTCCTTTTCTCCATAGATAGTAATATATTATTCAGCGGATGTTGTCTCCGGTTGAATACTTTCTTTCTGAATGCTTTCTTTGATCTTCTCGTTGATCTTCTGCTTTTTGAATGTTACACACTGGATCAGTGTATTGCTGACTTCTTTTGCCTTTGAACTTCCATGTGTCTTTACAACCAGTCCGTTCAGCCCAAGTAACGGTGCTCCGCCGTATTCACTCGCATCAAATGACTTCAAAGTAGATTTCAAAGCCGGCTTGATCAGAAGCGCTCCAATCTTACTTCTGAGCGTAGACATCAGTCCTTCTTTCACCTTACTGATCAGTACTGCTCCGACACCTTCGTACAATTTTAGAATAACATTTCCGGAAAATGCTTCTGTTACAATAACATCAGCCTGCCCATGTGGAATCTCTCTTGCTTCCACGCTTCCGATGAAGTTCAGTTCTTTTTCTTCTTTTAACAGCGGGAATGTCTCTTTTACCAGTGCATTCCCCTTCTCTTCTTCTGCACCGATATTCACGATTCCGACTTTCGGATTCTTTACACCGACTACATGTTCCATATAGATAGCACCCATCTTTGCAAACTGTATCAGATGGGATGCTCTTGCATCTACATTCGCTCCACAGTCAACCAGAAGAGCGACTCCTTTTTCTGTTGGAATCAATGAGGCAAGCGGTGGTCTTTCCACTCCTTTGATTCTTCCAACGATCACCTGTCCTCCTACAAGGATTGCTCCGGAACTTCCGGCTGATACGAATGCATCTGCCTTTCCTTCTTTTACCATCTTCATACCGACTACGATGGAAGAATCTTTCTTTCTTCGGATCGCATTCACCGGTGGTTCTGCTGTTTCTATTACCTCTGTTGTATTCACAACTTCTATTCTGCTTTTATCGTACGTATACTTCTGCAATTCGGCATTCACTAATTCTTCTTTACCGAGCAGATATACTTTAATATCTTTCTCGCGTCCAAGTGCATCAACAGCACCTTTGACCATCTCTCCCGGTGCATTATCCCCGCCCATGGCGTCCAATGCGATCACCGTAATTTCTGACATATTAATTCCTCCTAGCATTACTGAATTTATTCTACTAAACATCCATGCAAAAATCAATATTTTCCTGTTAAAAAAAGCCAATCTACAGGCGAACACATTGCGATATAAAGCCGACAGCGAACACTCTCAGCGCTTTCCTAAAATTTTTAAAAATATTTTACAAAAGTTTGATAATGTATAGTCTGGTTGGTATAATACCTTTTATATTTCTTTCCATTTACAATTTTCAATATTTTTGAATTTTTAATAAAACAAAAAGAGATTAAATTTATAAGGAGGATTCAAAAAATGGATTATTACAAAAGAGCACTTGAACTTAATGATGAAACCATCAAAAACAGACGTTATTTCCATACAAATGCAGAAACGGGACTTCACATGCCAAAGGCCTGTGCTTACGTGATGAACAAATTAAAAGAATATGGACTCACCCCGTCCAGGTGTGGCGAAGGCGTGACTGCCACTGTCGGAAACGGCGGAAAAGTCTTATTATTACGCGCTGACATGGATGCACTCCCAATGCCAGAAGAAAGCGGACTCCCATTCGCATGCCCGACCGGAAAAGAAGCACATGCCTGCGGCCATGATTTTCACGCAGCGATGTTATTAACTGCAGCGAAAATGTTAAAAGAAAATGAATCCGAATTAAAAGGCACGGTCAAATTCATGTTCCAGCCTGCGGAAGAAACATTCGAAGGCAGTAAAAATATGATCGAGCACGGCATTCTGGAAAATCCCAAAGTTGATGCTGCTCTGGCTTACCATGTATCTCCGGGACATATGCCGGTTGGAATCTACATGTATAACAGCACCGGAACCATGATGTATTCGGTTGATGGTTTTCATATCGAAATCAAAGGAAAAGGTTCGCACGGCGCTTATCCTCAGAATTCCATTGACCCGATTAATATTGCAGCACATGTCTATCTGGCACTACAGTCCATCATTGCCCGTGAAGTTGATCCTTCCAAAGCCTGCCTTATGACAGTCGGAAAATTCCAGGCTGGAACCGCAGCCAATATCATCCCGGATACGGCTGTTCTGGAAGGAACGATACGGACCAACGACAAAGCCTCCAGAGAACTCCTGGTACGTCGGATGAAAGAAACCGCCATCCGTATTGCCGAAACTTTCGGCGGAACTGCGGAAATCACTATGATTTCCGCAGTACCTCCACTGATCTGCAATCCGGAACTCACAGAACAGATCGCCAGCTTTATGAAAGAACTCACTATCCCTGGAATGACACCATATCCGGGTGTATCTGCCAGTGCTTCTGAAGATTTTGCAAATATTGCTGAACGCGTACCATCGACATTCATGTATCTGTCTGCGGGATATATGGATGAACGTGGGAAATATTCTGCGCATAATCCGAAAGTACAGTTTAATGAAGCAGTGTGCCCGATCGGGGCGGCCTGTATGGCTTATTGTGCAGAGAGGTATTTGGCTATTTAATTATTATGGCATGCAAAAACTCAGGAATAAAACTACAAGGTCCCATCCTGTGCATACGGACTCATGGTTGGTAATTCTTAAGTAAAAAAGTTGACCGTTTGCTCACAAAAAATTCACTGTCTGAGATGAAGGTCGAGTTTGAATTTTTTGTGAGCTCGTTTTTAGGTCAACTTTTTTGCTTTAGAATTTCCCTATGTTGGAGTCAGCACAGGATGGGACCTTGTAGTTTTATTCCGATCGGTGACAGCCACCATAATGAATTAAATAGAACCCCATTACATCGTAATCCACCCAAACGCATTCGCCACCGAACTTGCCAGAATAATAATCGCAAAGATCGGACACAAATACTTAATCATTACAATAAAGATTTTCTTTCTACGGAATTTACTTTCTCCATGGCGGATTTCCTCTTCCATGCGGTCGATACCTACGACCTTTGTTACGAATAAGCTTGTCATGAGCGCAGCGATCGGCATCATTACAGAATTGGTCAGGAAATCAAAGAAATCCAGGAACTGCATTCCGATGATCTTCACAAATGCTAACGGACCATATCCCAGACAGGAAAGTGTTCCAAGAATGATCATAATCAATCCGATGATTACCGTTGCTTTTTTACGTCCCCAGCCAATCTCATCTTCCACCGTAGATACGGCACTTTCCGTCAGTGCGATGGAGCTTGTGATCGCTGCAAATAATACCAGCAGGAAAAATATAATTCCAACTGCAGTTCCGAATCCCATGTTTGCAAAGACTTTCGGAATTGTGATGAACATTAAGGATGGTCCGGCCTGAAGTGTATCCGGATCTCCACCCGAGAATGCAAATACTGCCGGAATGATCATCAATCCTGCCATGATTGCAATTGCAGTATCAAATACTTCTACATTTCTTGTAGAATCTTCAATCGAAGTATCTTTCTTCATATAAGATCCAAATGTAATCAGAATACCCATAGCAATCGACAGAGAATAGAACATCTGTCCCATAGCCGTTACCACTGTCATCCATGAAAAGTTCTTTGGATTTGGCACAAGGAAATATTTTACACCTGCCATTGCACCCGGTCTTGTTACCGAATAGATTGCGATAATTACAGACAAGATAACTAAGATCGGCATCATAAACTTAGATACTCGTTCAATTCCGTTACGAACTCCTGCATAAATGATGATCAATGTAATCATGCAGAAAATTACAAAGCAGATTTCTGTCGACGCTCCATTTGATATAAATTCTGAAAAATAGCCGTCTGTCGCAAGTTTCGTACTATTCCCCTTAAGGTATTCGATCAGGTATTTGATTACCCAGCCGCCGATAACTGAATAATATGGTACGATCAGCACCGGAATAACCGCATTGATCCAGCCGCCGAACGACAGCCAGCCGGCTTTCTTTCCAAACGACTTGAATGCTCCGACCGGACTTTTCCGTGTCATACGTCCAAGTGCCGACTCTGCGACAATCATCGTATAACCAAATGTCAGTGCAAGCAGAATATAGATCAGGAGGAATATTCCTCCGCCATATTTTGCTGCCAGATATGGGAATCTCCAGATATTTCCCAGACCCACGGATGCGCCTGCCGCTGACAGAACGAATCCTATTTTCCCTGAAAAGGAACTTCTGTTACTTTTTTCTTTTTCCATCTCTCTTTTAGTTCTGATTTTCCCGATTGCAATAATTCAGAACTTTCCCTCTTTCTTATAAGATTATATGATCAGGCATTTATTTTTCTTATATGCCAGCTGATTTATTTTATCACATTTATGTGGTGAAGTCACTAATTATTCTCTAGGATTTCCCTGTGTTCGGAAAAAATTGCGGGCGGCAGGTTCTGTAAATGACTGTTTGTGTGTGTATTCCTGTATTCTTTTGCTGTTATTCCATAACATTTTCATTAATAAATTTGCACCTAAAAGATTACTTGGAACCTTGCTCGGGGTATGATGTGGAGTAATCTTATGGGCATTATCAGGAAGCTTTGAAAAACTTTCTTCAGAAGATGAGGTAGAATAGAATAAAGCAAATAGCATAAGAGACACCCTTAGATGAGTGCCTCTTATGCCTATCTGTTTCTATTCAATAAAATGTATCCTGTTCTCATCAAACCGATCCTGTTGTGGTCTTTCCTCTGCCGGATATCCTAATGCAAACAACGAGAATACTTTTACATTATCCGGAAGATTCAATAGTTTGTGCACATGATCCATGCGTTCTTTTATCGGTGCAATCCCAATCCATACACCGCCAAGCCCCAGTTCATCTGTTTCAAGCCAGATATTCTCCTGTGCGATGGAGAGATCAATCTGTGCATAATCAGGTGATATCAGTCCCTCTTTCCGATATACTGGTACGATGATAACTGGTGCACCGGCTGCACACTTTGAATATGGTGTTGACTCTGAAAGCTGCTCTATCTTTTCTTTATCCGTTACTACATAAAATTCCCATGGCTGTTGATTACATGCACTGGGTGCCTGCATGCCGGCTTTTAATATCTGGATGATTTTGTCTTTTTCTACCGGTCTGTCCTCATACTTTCTTACACTGATTCTGTGAAAAATACTGTTCATGATTTTCTTCTTTCCTTTCTTATCATTATTTTATATGGTTCGACCTGATGCTTATTCATCTTCTACTTCTACCAGGTTGTCTTATGCTCATCTGTAACTTCCAATGTATCCGGATTCACCAGATAAAAATCAATAATCTCTGTCTCATATTCCCCGTTTACATACTGTTTTTCCATTACAAATTCATCACAGTTCGTATTATTCGCATCCATTTTCTCTTTATTATAATACAGGTTATATTTTACCACTATAGAATTTCCATCTTTTGTTTCGGTTCCACTGCCGACAATTGCATATGTCTCGCCTTTTGCATTGTTTGCATAGCTCAGTTCCATTTGTTGTAAAGAATTTGTACTATTAAGATAATTATAAATTGCCTGCATTTCTGCCTTCTCTTTCAAATAATCCGAATCTGATTCCTGAATCTGATTCAGATTATTTTCTGTCATACTGTTCTGTCCGGAATCACTCTGTGTTATTCCATCCGATGTCTTGCTGTTTTGCTTTTCCTTAGCTCTGCTTTTTGAATCGGATTCATTTTGCTTTTTTAGATTTTTCAATGTTTTAACCTGATCATCGCTCAACACATTCACTTTTTTCATTATAAATGGATTATTGGTCCAGTATGCCACTGTATAACTGTTATATCCCAGATTATCCCAATACACATCCAGATATGTATATCCGTTTTTCTTCTCCGTTACGACTTCTTTTGTATCCAGCTTCAGACATAGGCTAAAAAAATGTATACCTAATAGATTCATCCCCATAACCGTCATTATTACACACATACCAAATCGTATAGCCTTCCGGCCCTTTGCAGCCATCGTGTCATCTATATACTGATGACGATATATCCACGCAGCGACACAGATAAGAAAAATTGTAAGTCCGGCATCAACTACTACCGCTGAACCAAAAGAAAAAATTCTTCTAAGATCATACCCAGCCTCATGATTTAGTTCATTGCATAAGCCTAAAAAGATAAAACTATATGTCAGGAACAGTGTAAGCCCGCATATCCATACAGGATTTCTTTTTTTCACCGGAATAACTATTTTGTCTATCATTTCTGTCATTTTTTCTATATCATTGTCCAAAATCCAGTTCATTAACGTATCTGCATCCGGATAATCCACTGTCGTATCTTTTATTCCTGTATAACGCACAAAAGCATCTTTTAATTCCTCTTCGTTCTGTTCATAACAGGCAATGATCACTTTCAGAAAATAGATTTTCTTTAAATCATTGATCTTATGTTTTTCACTATACATCAGATCAAGTTCTTGTTTTGCCCGGACATATTTCTTCCTCTTTATATCAATGACTGCGTTGGAAAATAATACCATATTAGCAGTTAGTTTATTTTTCCAGTATCTGTGATGATGATACAGGTATAAATTATAGTCATAACGTGTTTCTAACGACTTTTTCTTTAATCTGTTTTTTGTGTATACAGATGCCGTGATTCGTAATCCGAATGCAAAAATAATGTCAGCTATTACCAAATAAAAATAACCGTTTATTTTCAAAAAATCAAACTTGATATTTAAACAAGCTGCCACACATATAAAAATTATCGCCAGTGCATTAATACTCCAGTATGCGGCAATATATCTTCTTGCTGTTTTTCTTCCCTGAATATCCCACGTATATCCTGTTTTCTTGAATTCCTTTATGTTATACAAATTCATGTATTCAATCTCCACATCTAAAAATATAACATGTTAACAATATTTGCGATCTCATATTGTTTTGCAATAAACATCAGACCCTCTTTTATCTTTTCTTTATCAAAATCATTTGCTGCAAGAAATTCATCTGATTGTTTGTTCAGATAAGAATAAAATAAAAGTGCCTGTTCTAATGCACGTTCTTTATTATTCACTATCTGCTCCTGTATCTTTTCTTCTAATTCTATAATCTTCTCTACGTACACCTGTTCATTCAATATAAGCAATTTTTTATCTTCGCTTTTTAATTCGTTCGCAATAATATCCATAGGCTCTTCCACGTCTCTGCCCAAAATGAGCTTGGCAATTGTCCGGATCACATCTCTGTTCATCCGCATGATATAATCTTGTTCGTACATGTCACGCGCCTCCTTTTTTACAGGATACCACATGAATTTGACAATACTATGAACATTTTACACATTTGCCATATCTCAAAACAGCCATTTATCAAAATATCCGTAACAAACTGTCAATGACAATGCCTGTAGATATCTTTTGCGAATGCATGACAGATTCTGTGTATACAAAAAGATCCCCGTCAACTGACGAGGATCTTTTTAAAGTACTTTCGTACTCTATCTCTTATTTATCATATTCGTTCATCCACTTGATCAGCTCTACGCAGTAATCATCGTGTCTGTCTACGAATGTTGTATGTCTTGCTCTCTCCCAGAGGATCCATTTAGAATTCGGGATTTCATCTGCCATAGTCTTTGCAACTAATGGTGAGCACAGATCAGAGATACCACTCATGATCAGTGATGGAACTTTGATCTCATGAAGTCTGTCAATGTACTCGAAGTCTTTCAGTGTACCAGATGGAACGAACTCATTTGGTCCCCATCCATACAGATAAGCTTCTCCACCGGATTTCTTAGGTCTTGTACAGCACTCTGGAAGATCTTCTCTCCAGTAATTGCAGTATCTGTCCATATAGTTATCTACAGCTTTCAGATAAGCTTCTCCTGTGAAGTCATTGCGTTCCAAAGCGTCATTGATTGCTGCCTGATCTTCTTCAGACATCATCTTAATTCTACGCATACCTTCTCTTGCCCACAGGCTGCTGCTTGGATGTCCGGAAGAAATGATGAAAGATTTTACACCTTCTGCTCCACGCTCAATAGCGTATGCAATCTGCATCATTCCGCCCCATGACTGTCCGATAATGTGGCATTCTTTCAGTCCAAGATGCTCTCTTAAAGCATCTAACTCATCCAGCCAGAGATCCTGTGTCCACATCTCAGGATGTCCGTCAAGATAAGATTTACCGCATCCTAACTGGTCATACATAACGATCATACGATCATCATCATCTGCAACGTTATCCAGTACTTCATAATAGTTGTGAGTAGATCCAGGTCCACCGTGTAAGCAGATCAACGGAGCTTTTCCGTTATCTTTCTGTTCTCCAACGATTCTGTAATATGTCTGATAGCCATGGAAAGGCATATATCCTTCTGTAATTTTTGCCATTTTATTTGTTCTCCTTTTTCTTATTAGATAGCTCTTGTGTATTCTTTCAGCCATTCTCTTTCTTCATCAGTCAGATATGGACCAACTTTCTCGTAGCAGGCTTTGTGATAATCATTCAGCCACTCTTTCTCTGATCTTGTCAGTTCTTCCGGATCGATACCGTCAAGGTCGATCGGTACGAAGTTCAGAGTCTCAAAGTGCATGAACTGTCCATATTTATTCTTTTCACCGTTTACAGTAAGCAGGTTGTTTTCGATACGGATACCGAAATCGCCTTCTTCATAGATTCCCGGCTCATCTGTAATTACCATACCAGGCTCAAACTGATGATGTTCGTTCTTAGAAGGAACGATGTACCAGCGGAATCCTGTTGGCGGCTCGTGGATACTTCCAAGATATCCGAATCCATGTCCGGTTCCGCACTGGAAGTCTTTGTTCATATCCCAGATTGGCTGTCTTGCCAGAACATCCAGAGACCATCCGTGGTTACCATACAGGAAGTTTGCTGCGCTTAAGTGCTGCATTGCTCTATATACAGCTGTGTAATATTTCTTCAGTTCCGGTGTGATATGTCCCAATACTGTTGTTCTGGTGATATCCGTAGAACCTTCATAATATCCGCCACCTGTATCGCTCAGAAGCATACCGCCTTCTTTTAATACAACGTCTGTCTCTTTGGATGGTGCATAGTGCATCATTGCAGCATGCTCGCCAAAAGCCTGCAGTGGTTCGAATGAATCACGGATATATCCTTCCTGTTCTGCACGGAGAGCTGTCAGTTTATCTGAAGCAGAAAGCTCTGTAATCTCCATCTTGTCATAGTTCTTTTTAACCCAGTAAATGAATTTTGTCAGTGCGATACTGTCTTTCAGCTCTGCACTTTTGATGTTCTCAATCTCAACATCATTCTTAATCGCTTTCATCAGGATAGTTGGGTTAGCTCCTTCTACTACCTTACACGGGAGACTCTTATACAGTGCATAGTTCATCTTCATCGGGTCGATCAGTGCAACCTCATCTGCACCGATCTTCTTGGCATCTTCGTAAATGTCATTATATGGATGAATATTGACATTATTCTTTGCCATTTCTTCTCTGATGCGGTCATTCAGTTTGCTGTCATCAATATACAGATCTACACTGTCTTTACGTACGATCACATAATCCAGAACCAGTGGGAAAAAGTCGATATCATCTCCTCTGAAGTTCAGAAGCCATGCATTATCATCCAGAGACGCAATCAGATGTACTGTTGCTCCGTATTCAGCCATCTTCTCACGAACTCGTTTCAGCTTGGATGCAACATTCTCTCCTGTATACTTATCTTCCAGAAAGAAGCAAGGTTTCTTAGAAAGAGATGGGCGGTCTTCCCAGATCTGATCGATCAGATCTACTTCATACTCGATTGTGATATTCTTTGCGCCCAATACTTCTTCATATTCTTGTCCTTCACCCATAGAAAGAACGCGGCCGTCAAATGCAACTTTTCCGCCTTCCGGAATCTTCTGAGCAAGCCATTCTGTTGTAGAAGGTGTATCATCAACGAACATCTTCATCAGACGTACTCCACTGCCTTCCATCTCTGTCAGTGCCTGTGTGAAATATCTTCCATCTGTCCACAGACCCGCATCATCTTTTGCGATTACGGCTGTTCCGTAGGAACCACTGAATCCAGTAATGAACTTTCTTGCCTTGAAATGCTCTCCTACATACTCACTTTGATGGAAATCTGCAGTCGGTACAACATATGCATCGATATTCTGCTCTGCCATCAGTGCGCGAAGCTTTTCAATACGCTTTGCTACTTCTGTCATTTTGTTTTCCTCCTTAGCCTCGTAATCTTTCCTCTTCTGCCGGTAAAACAGATTTTCTTTCCCCATCGGCATCTGATTTATAGACTACGTTCTATATCTGGTTAAAATTATAACACTTTCGCAAAATGTTGCAACACTAAAAGCAATTATTTTATCCTTTTTTCGAAAATTTTCACAAAATTTATATACAGAAAACTTTAATGAAAAATATTTTCTGCATATTCAGTTTTGCATCTGAAAAACCTGTCACCGGCAGCTTCTTCCGAATGCATGAAAAAAAGAGACAACCAAAACTGATTGTCTCTTTTCTATCATTTTTCAAAAATTAATCCTGAGCAATGATTTCTTTTTTGTTGTATGAACCACAAGCCTTGCATACTCTGTGAGGCATCATTAATTCGCCACACTTGCTGCATTTTACCAGGTTTGGTGCGCTCATTTTCCAGTTTGCTCTTCTTTTGTCTCTTCTTGCTTTAGAAGATTTATTCTTTGGACAAATTGACATAGGTTACACCTCCTTAAAATTCTTAAATACATCACGGATAACTGACATTCTAGGGTCGAGCCCCGTATCTTCACAGTTACAGGTACCTTTATTCAGGTTCTGACCACATACGTTGCAAATACCTTTACAGTCTTCGCTGCATAGAATTTTCGTCGGCCACCCTACCAATAACTCATTGTAGACCAATTGCTCTACATCTAAGCTATATCCGTCAATATAGTTATTCTCGTCTAAATCTTCTGACTGATCATATGCATCTGACTCTGTGTCAATCTTATGCTTAAAGTCAAGTGTTACCTTCACTTCTACATCTTCCAGACATCTGTCACATGGTGCAACTAATGTAATCTCAGCTTTACCAGTCACTTCCAGCTTGCGGTCACCTGCATATTCCACAGATAATTCAAGTGGTGTCTTCTCTGTAATCGCATAATCTCCCATCTCAGACTTGAAACAAGTCATTTCAATCGGAACAGATTCATGTATTGCTTTATGCTGCTCAGACAGAACGTCGGATAGGTTTAATATCATAGTATCGTCTCCTATTCACACACTAGACTATTATATCATGTAAAAATATTTTGTCAACAGAAATTTACATTCTTTTAGTCATTTCGTCTTAAACTAATTTTGCTGTTTCACGAGCAATAGCTAACTCTTCGTTTGTAGGAAGGACAATTACTTTTACCTTTGATTCTGGTGTAGAAATTACAGTTGTCTCTCCGTGAACATTCTCGTTCTTTTCTTCGTCGAGTTCTACTCCAAGGTATCCAAGGTAATCACAGATATCTTTTCTGAGGTCCGGAGCATTTTCTCCAACACCTGCTGTAAATGTGATTGCATCTACACCATTCATTGCTGCTGTGTAAGATCCGATATATTTTGCAACACGGTATTTATAAGTATCCATTGCAAGCTCTGCTCTTTCATTTCCATCGATAGCTGCCTGTCTTACATCACGGAAGTCAGAAGATACACCACTGATTCCAAGAAGTCCTGACTTTTTATTAAGGATATTCAGCATCTCATCTACGCTGATATTTTCATGGTTACAAATGAACTGAAGAACTGCAGGATCAACATCTCCACTACGTGTTCCCATAACAAGTCCTTCCAAAGGAGTAAGTCCCATACTTGTGTCTACGCATTTTCCACCGATAGATGCGGAGATACTTGCACCGTTACCAATGTGGCATACAATAACCTTTGCATCTTCTTTTCCAAGAAGTTTTACAGTTTCACCGGATACGAACATATGGCTTGTTCCGTGGAACCCATATCTTCTGATGCTGTATTTCTCATAATATTCATATGGGATTGCATACATAGCTGCTTTCTTCGGAATATTCATACCGAATGCTGTATCGAATACTGCTACATTCGGTTTTCCAGGCATTGCCTTTTCACAAGCTTCAATACCGATCAGGTTTGCAGGGTTATGAAGAGGTCCGAGGTCGAAGCAGTCACGAACGACTTTCTTCACATCTTCTGTTACAAGTGTTGCATCACTGTAAATTGTTCCGGCATGCAGTACACGGTGTCCGATTGCTGTAATCTCATCCGCACTTTCGATCACACCATGTTCTTTATCCTGTAAAGCATCCAGAACAAGTTTTACTGCTACACCATGATCTGGCATTGCCTGCTCTACCACATATTTATCTTTTCCTGTTGGTTTGTGTGTTAATACAGATCCATCGGCTCCGATTCTTTCACAGATACCTTTTGCAAGAACGCTCTCGTTCTCCATGTCGATCAACTGATATTTTAAAGATGAACTTCCGCAGTTCATTACTAATACTTTCATATTATTTCTCCTCTTACTTTATCTCTTACTGATTCTGGCACTGAACTGCTGTGATTGCAACAACACCTTCGATATCCTTAGCACTGCATCCTCTTGAAAGGTCATTAACCGGTGCTGCGATTCCCTGTGTCATTGGTCCGTAAGCTTCTGCTTTTGCAAGACGCTGAACAAGTTTGTATCCGATGTTACCAGCATCAAGGTTAGGGAAGATCAGTGTGTTCGCTTTTCCTGCAACCTGGCTTCCTGGTGCTTTTGCAGCTCCAACAGAAGGAACAAGTGCTGCATCAAGCTGCATTTCTCCGTCTAACATAAGATCCGGATTCTCTGCCTTTGCGATCTTAACAGCTTCCTGTACTTTTGTTACATCATCGTGTTTTGCGCTTCCCATTGTTGAGTAAGAAAGCATAGCAACTCTTGGATCAGCTCCAACAAGCTGTTTGAAACTTTCTGCAGAAGACTGAGCGATTGCTGCAAGTTCTTCTGATGTAGGATTCTGATTCAGTCCGCAGTCAGCGAATACGAATGTTCCGTTCTCTCCCATATCGCAGTCAGGCACTACCATAACAAAGAATGCAGATACAAGCTTTGTTCCTGGTTTTGTCTTCAGGATCTGAAGGCATGGACGAAGTGTGTCTGCTGTAGAGTGGCATGCTCCTGATACCATTCCGTCTGCATCTTTCATCTTAACCATCATTACACCGTAGTATAAATAGTTGGTAAGAAGAATCTCTCTTGCCTGCTCTTCTGTCATTCCTTTTTTCTTTCTCAGTTCAACAAGTGTTGCTACATACTCGTCTGTCTTCTCATATGTAGCAGGGTCTACGATAGTAGCTCCTGTGATGTCGAAATCTCCTTTATTCTTAGCGATCTCTTCTTCGCTTCCGATCAGGACCAGATTAGCTGTTCCTTCTTTTAAGATTGCCTCTGCTGCCTCATAAGTTCTGATGTCTTCGCTCTCTGGAAGAACGATTGTTTTTTTACAACTTTTTGCTTTTGCTTTGATTTCATCTATAAATCCCATGATAAATAGACTCCTTTCCAAATATTTTTCTCAGTATTGTCATTATAATACAAAGAACCCTTGCGGACAAGGGTTCTTACGGTAATCTTATGTCTCTTTTTGCGTACAATGTACAATATTCATCATACTTTAAACAAAAACTATTGCAATTTCACAGTATTATAAATGAAATACATGACTTACGATTGCAAAATATACGCTGATCGTACTGATATCAACCAGTGTAGAAATAAGCGGTGTCGCCATGATTGCAGGATCCAGTCCGATCTTTTTTGCAATCAGAGGCAGTGTACATCCAACGACTTTTGCGATCAGTACTGTACACGCCATCGTAAGACCAATGGTGAATGCCATTGTGGCATCCCCCTGTCCCATCAGCATGATACGGATTCCATTTACCACAGACAGTATGATGCTGATGCAGAATGCAATACGGATCTCTTTCCAAATAACTTTAAACAGATCCGAGAATTCGATCTCGCCGACCGCCAGTCCACGGATCACCAGCGTTGAGCTCTGGGATCCACAGTTACCGCCGGTTCCCGTAAGCATCGGGACAAATCCTGCAAGCTGCGGCATCAATGCCAGTGCATTCTCGTAGCTGTTCATGATCATCTGCGTTACCGTAGCAGATAACATCAAAAACAAAAGCCACGGAATGCGGCTCTTCACATGTTCAAATATCGACGTTCCAAAATACGAATCTTCATTCGGATTGACACCAGCCATGATACTGATATCTTCCGTTGTCTCTTCCTGTAATACCTGCATGGCATCGTCAACCGTTACAATACCGACCATACAGTTTTCATGATCAACGATTGGCAGTGCGATCAGACCATATTTTGTAATGGTATTGGCAACGTCTTCCTGGTCGTCTGTCGTACGGGCATACAGCATATTCGTATCCATGATCTCTTCGATTGTCTTGGATTCACTGCTGGTCAATAGCTCTTTTACGTCAACCTGTCCAATCAGATGGCGTTGTTCCGTAACATAACAGGTATAGATTGTCTCACGGTTAAGACCTACCTGACGTATTTTCAATATAGAATCCGCAACCGTCATCTCTCTTCTGAGTGCAATATAATCTACGTTCATTACACTTCCGGCGCTGTCCTCCGGATACTGAAGAAGCTGATTGATCTGCCGGCGCTTCTCTTCATCCGTCACCATCAGAAGCCTGTCTACTACATTGGCAGGCATCTCTTCCAGCACATCAACGGTATCATCCAGATACATCTCTTCCATGATCTCTTCCAGCTCGGAATCTGTCAGTGCGTTGATCAGATCCTCACGCATGTCACTGTTCATATACGAAAATGTCTCTGCCGCCTCTTCTTTAGCAAGCAAACGGAATACCAGCACCATATGCTTCTGATCAAATTCTTCCAGAATCTCTGCAAGGTCTACAGGATACATATTCGTTTCCAGTTCTTCTTTTAACTCTTTATACTCCCGGGCATCCAGCATCTCTTTGATACGTTCTTCTGTCAGCTCTTCTCTGTCTTCCACATAATCAATATCATCATCTTCTTTTTGCTCTTCTTCCGGCAGCTGTTCCTCATTCCTATTCTCTTCCATAACGATATGCATCCTCCTTTCTTCAAACTTTGCTGGGTAAACATCCCATTTGCGTACCCCACTATTGTATAGTATAATCAATTTCAGAATGTTATACAAGGAGATTCTTATGAAAACTGTTGGACTTATCACGGAATACAACCCATTTCACAATGGGCATCTTTACCATATAGAAAGAGCAAAGGAACTGACCGGTGCCGACCGGGTCGTAGTCATCATGAGCGGCGATTATGTACAGCGCGGAACTCCTGCGCTTCTTTCCAAGCATTCCCGTGCGCACATGGCTCTTTTAAACGGTGCATCGGCTGTATTCGAACTGCCGGTCTGTTATGCATCCGGAAGTGCTGAATTCTTTGCTCAGGGTGCTGTCTCTATTTTAGATGGTCTGGGATGTATTGATACATTGTGTTTTGGAAGTGAATGTGGAGATCTCTCCGTTTTACAATACATCGTGCATCTTCTGAGCTCCGAACCAGACACTTACAGTCATTTTCTTCAGGATGCATTAAAAAATGGATATTCTTTTCCTGCCGCAAGGCATCAGGCTCTGGAACAAATGACAGGAGATGATTCCATTTCACAGATTCTTTCTGACCCTAATAATATTCTTGGGATCGAATATCTGAAGGCATTAGAAAAAATAAACAGCAGGATCGTACCATATACTTTGAAACGTGAATCTTCCGGCTACCACGACACCGAGCTTCAGCCGCAGTCAAGTTCTGCATCTGCAATCCGGAATACTTTGAAACATTGGAGTATTCCAAAACTGCTAAAGAACCAGCTTCCGGGAAACGCCTTACACCTGTTACAAGATGCATGGAACCGTTCCTGTCCCGTTGAAGCAGATGATTTTTCCCTTTTATTAAAATACCGTCTGCTCTGCGAGACATGCGAATCTCTTTGCCGATATCAGGATGTATCCGAAGATCTTGCAAACCGGATCATCCGAAGCCGGAATCAGTTTCTGAACTTTGAACAATTCTGCGGACTTTTAAAGACAAAAGAACTGACTTACAGCCGGATCAGCAGAGCTTTGCTTCATATTCTGCTGTCAGTAAAAAAAGAAGATATGACGATGTATCAGGAATCTGCCTGCATTTACGCAAGAATTCTCGGATTTCGCAAAGAACATGCCGATATTCTCCGTCAAATAAAAGAACATGCCGATATTCCGGTTATTACAAAACTGGGACAGACTGCTGCACTTTCTCCTGGAACGATACATATGCTGGATCAGACTACATTTGCATCTGATCTGTATGAAAGCGTGATCTCTGATAAATTCGGAACACCTTTTATAAACGAATACCAAAAGCAGATTATACGTGTATAGTATCTATAATTTCCATCATTCGCCAAAGCCTCCGTTTAAATTCACAGTAATGTCCCTGTTTACAGGCAGCGATTTCTTACATACTTTTGCAAAAAAAATGTGCGGTATCTGATGAATAAAGGTAATTTGTTTTATCTGATACCGCACGTTTTTCTTATACGTCTATTTTATTTTCAAACTTACCGCCTGTGCTTCCGGATTTTCCTTCACATTTTAATTCTTAAAACTGTGTACCGGAGCCGGGATTCTTCCTTTTCTGTTCACAAATGCACTGCAGTCATACTCATTAACCGAAATGATCGGCGCATATCCGAGAAGACCTCCAAATTCTGCTGTCTCTCCGACATCTTTTCCAATTACCGGAATCAGACGGACTGCTGTTGTCTTCTGGTTTACCATACCGATTGCCATCTCATCTGCAATGATACCGGAGATCGTAGAAGCTGTTGTCTTACCTGGAATTGCAATCATATCAAGTCCTACCGAACATACACATGTCATTGCTTCCAGCTTTTCGATTGTGAGTGCACCCATTTCTACGGCGTCGATCATACCCTTGTCTTCGCTGACAGGGATAAATGCGCCGCTTAAGCCGCCTACATAAGAAGAAGCCATAACGCCGCCCTTCTTAACCTGGTCATTTAACATTGCAAGTGCTGCTGTTGTTCCAGGCGCACCGACACGTTCCAGACCGATCTCTTCCAGGATTTCTGCCACACTGTCTCCAACCGCCGGAGTCGGTGCCAGGGACAGGTCAATGATTCCAAATGGAATACCAAGACGTTTTGATGCCTCTCCCGCAACCAGCTGTCCGACACGTGTTACCTTGAATGCTGTCTTCTTAATCGTCTCACATAACTCCTCGAAGCCTTTGCCTCTCACCTGTTCAATCGCATGTTTTACAACACCAGGGCCGCTGACACCGACATTGATCACAGCATCTCCTTCTGTTACGCCAAGGAATGCGCCTGCCATGAACGGGTTGTCATCCGGTGCATTGCAGAATACAACAAGCTTGGCACATCCGAGAGAATCATTTTCTTTTGTTGCTTCAGCTGTCGCTTTAACGATCTCGCCACACAGACGGACTGCGTCCATGTTGATACCGGTCTTCGTTGATCCTACATTGATTGAACTGCAGATACGGTCTGTACATGCAAGTGCCTGTGGAACCGAACGGATCAGGTTCTCGTCACTCTTTGTCATGGACTTTGATACCAGTGCCGAATATCCACCGATAAAGTTCACACCAACTTCTTTTGCCGCTTTGTCCAATGTCTTTGCAATCGTCACAAAATCCTCCGGACTTTTACATGCCGCACCACCGATCAGTGCCACCGGTGTAATGGAGATTCGTTTATTAACGATCGGAATCCCGAATTCCTGCTCAATCTCTTCTCCTGTCTTCACAAGATCTTTCGCAACAGTAGTGATCTTGTTGTAAATATTTTCATTTAATTTATCAAGGTCTGCATCTATGCAATCCAACAGGCTGATTCCAAGAGTGATCGTACGTACATCCAGATTCTCCTCTGCAATCATCTGATTTGTCTCATATACTTCATATCTGTTTATCATGTGTCTTTTCCTGCCTTTCAGTGATAATTCTTTGATTCTGCCTATAATCTGTGCATTTTTTCGAATATTTCTTCTCTCTGGCAGTGAATGGCAACACCGATAGAAGTTCCGACTTCTTCCAGTTCTTTCGAAACTACAGCTACTTCTTTGCTGCAATTTGTCACGTCGACAATCATCATCATATTAAAGTATCCATCTACGATAGTCTGTGAAATATCAAGGATATTGATATTAGCCTCTGCAAGGTACACACAAACTTTCGCAGTAATACCTACGGTGTCTTTTCCTACAACTGTAATTACACATTTCTTCATGATTTGTTTTCCTCCTGTTGTCTTCCACATCGTTTCTTACATTTTGATTTTTTCTTATAATGTAATGATATCAGATACCTGATCTCGTTTGGCTACCATCATCGGAATGTCATCTCCTTTATAAGGATTATCGCCGATGCTGATCTCCAGTTTGACCGTCTCGTATGCCAGTTCTTCGTAATTGTTCTCTTTGCTCAGATGTCCAAGAACTACATACTGCAGGTCATCATGTAATATATCGCAAAGAAGCTTTCCCGACAATTCATTAGACAGATGACCTTTATCTCCCATTACTCTTCGCTTTAGCGGGTATGGATATGGTCCTACTTCCAACATATGTATGTCATGGTTTGCTTCCAGAACGACCGCATTCAGATCTTTCAGATGTTCCACGGTATAATCATCATATATTCCAAGGTCTGTTGCAACCGCAACCGCCTTTTTACCATTATCAATCCGGTAGCCGGATGGTTCGTTTGCATCATGGGAGATGGCAAATGGATCAATATTCAGTGTTCCCAGCGAAAATGGATGATCTACTTCTACCTCATGCAGAAGTCCGTCTGGAAGTTTTCCAAGCTTTTTATAATTGCGGATCCCTTCAATGGTTCCGGGTGTTGCATAGATTGGAACCTCATATTTTCTGCTGAACACACCAAGACCCTGAATGTGATCCACATGTTCATGTGTGATCAGGATGCCTTCCAGCTCATCCCCTTTGATCTCCAGTTCTGCCAGACCTTTTTCAATCCGCTTTTTGCTGATGCCGGTATCAACCAGAAGATGTGTCTGATCATCTCCTACATAGATACAGTTTCCACTGCTCCCACTTGCAATGCTGCATAATCTCATATTAAATATTATCTGCCTTTCTATAAGTCTTCCACGATCTTATTCAGCTGGATCTTTGTCTCTTCGAACTGTCCGCTGTTATCGATCACACGGTCGCAGTGACGCATGAACAGATCCTTCGGAAGCTGTGCCTCAAAAATCTGATCCACTTTGCTGTCCTCATATCCTCTTGCATATTTCAGACGTTTTCTGCGGATAGAATCTTCTACATATATATACCAGAGTTCATCACAGATTTCTTCATAATGATCTTCGATCAGAAGTGCTCCTTCGATCAGTATCAGATTCGTGCTTTTCCGCTCTTCTCTTGCAATCTTTTTCTGGATTTCTTCTTTTACTCTCGGATGTACAATCCCATTTAATACAGAAAGCTCAACCCTGTCGGCAAATACAATGTCTGAAAGCTTTGCACGGTCTAACTCTCCTTTTTCATCCAGAATCTCTTCACCAAAATGTGCAACAATTTCATCAAAACATTCTGTTCCTTTTTTCTGCAGTTTCTTTCCCACTTCATCTGCCATACAAATAGTCGCACCGTATTTATTGTTCAGATACTCCAGAATCTGTGTCTTTCCTGCGCCTACTCCTCCGGTAATTCCTATAATCTTCATCTTTCACACCTCTTATTTTGCTTCGTACCAGTTGTCTCCTGTATGCATGTCTATTTCAAGCGGCACTTTCAACTCTGCCGCGTGTTCCATCTCTTTTTTCAAAATTTTCTGAACTTCGTCCAGTTCCGGTTCGTATGCCTCGATCAGAAGTTCATCGTGTACCTGTAAGACAAGTCTTGACTTCATCTTCTGGTCTTTCAGTCTCTGATTCACCCGGATCATTGCAATCTTAATGATATCGGCTGCCGCTCCCTGAATCGGCGAATTCATTGCCACACGTTCACCGAATGAACGTTGCATGAAATTGCTGGAAGAAAGTTCCGGAACCGGTCTTCTTCTTCCGAACAGTGTTACCACATACCCTTCTTCTTTGGCATGTGTCACTGCATGATCCAGAAATGTCTTGATTCCCGGGTAAGTTGCAAAATAATCATCAATATATTTTGCGGCTTCTTTTCGTGTAATACTTAAGTCCTGACTCAGTCCAAACGAACTGATTCCATACACGATACCGAAGTTTACAGCTTTTGCATTCCGTCTCTGTTGCGGAGTTACTTCATCAAATGGTATATGAAATACCTGCGATGCAGTAATCCGGTGAATATCACTCTGCTCTTTGTATGCCTGAATCAGATGTTCGTCTCCGGAACAATGTGCCAGTACACGAAGTTCAATCTGTGAATAATCGGCATCCACGAACCGGTATCCATCTTCCGGAATGAATACTTTACGGATCAGACGTCCAAGTTCCATCCGTACCGGAATGTTCTGAAGATTTGGTTCGGTACTGCTGATTCTTCCGGTTGCCGTGATCGTCTGATTGAACTTTCCGTGAATTCTTCCGTCATCCTGAATGTAATTTGCCAGCCCGTCCGCATATGTGGACTTGAGTTTTGTATACTGCCTGTATTCCAGGATCTTTGCAACCACCGGATGTTCCGGTGCAAGCTTTTCAAGAACATCTGCTGCCGTGGAATATCCTGTCTTCGTCTTACGTCCACCCGGAAGTTTCATATTCTCGAATAATACGACTCCCAGCTGCTTTGGAGAATTAATATTAAATGTCTCGCCTGCTTCTTCATAAATCTCTTTTTCCAGTTCCGTGATCTTGCCCGCAAGCTGATCTCCGTACTGTTTCAACGCACCTGCTTCTACACGGATTCCATTCTGTTCCATATCAAATAATGTAAATACCAGAGGCATCTCAATCTCCCGGAATAATGTATCCATCTCTGTATCCTGTAATTTCTTTTGCAGAACTTCTACCGAAGCATAATTCACATACGCTTCATAGCAGGCTTTTATATCCTGTTCGATTTTTTCATCGATCATCAGGTCCAGATGTTCTCTCGCAACATCTTCCCATGTATAATTATTCTTAAGTGGATTCAGCAGATATGCAGCCACACCAACATCAAAACATTTTTCCGGTTTCCGGATCTGAACCGATTCCATTGATTCTTTCAGATGAAACATCGAAAATGTCTGCGTTGTTTCTGCCACATCTGCAAGTTTTTCCAGAAGCCATTCTCCCGTAATATCTTTTCCGGCTTTGATACAAAAACTTTCCTCATTTGAAAAGCAAAGTCCGACACCTCCGAGTCCGGCCTGATCTGCAAATAATGGCAATACATTTTCCAGATCTTTAAAAATCACTGCACCTGTTGTCTGCGCCTTTTCTGCCTTTGCGAAAATCTCTTCCGCTTCTGTTTTGGAATCAATGATCTTAAACCCATCCTCAATCTTATTTGCCGGTGCCGACACATCGAATCTGGAAAGGAGATTTTTAAACTCCAGTTTCTGGAAAAAGATATATGCCTCTTCCGTATACAGATTACCAAGTTTCGCCTCTGAAAGTTCATACGGAAAATCCGCTTCCACATTAATCGTTGCCAATTCTTTGCTGAGTACTGCGAGATCCCAGTGTTCATTCAATGCCTTCGATGCTCTCGGAGGTTTCAGCTCCTCTACATGTTCATGTGCTTCCTCTATCGAATGATACTGCATAATGATCTTTGTCGCTGTCTTTTCTCCGATACTTGGAACTCCAGGAATATTATCTGCCGTATCACCCATTAACGCTTTCAGATCGATGAATTCTTTTGGTGTCACCTGATAGCGTTCCCGAACATCTTCTGCATAATAATCTTCGATTTCCGTCTTGCCCTGTTTTGTCTTAGGAATCCGGATCTTTACATGCTCTGTCGCAAGCTGTAACAGATCACGGTCTCCGGAAATGACCACAACTTCCATGTCTTCGTTCTCACAACGCTTTGAAAGTGTTCCGATCAGATCGTCAGCCTCCAGACCGGCGCACTCGATCGTCTTGACTCCCATAGCATGAAGCACTTCTTTAATCACAGGAACCTGCTGCCTTAACTCATCTGCCATCGGCTTTCTGGTTCCTTTATATTCTGCATACATTTTGTGTCTGAAAGTCGGGGCATGAACGTCGAATGCCACTGTCAGATATTCTGGTTTTTCTTCTTCCAGAAGCTTAAACATAATCGTTAGAAATCCGTATATTGCATTTGTATGAAGGCCTTCTGCATTCGTCAGATCCGGCAAGCCATAAAAGGCGCGGTTTAAAATACTGTGGCCGTCAATCAGAACAATTTTACTGCTCATTTTGTCTCTCCACCTAAATAGTTCATTTTCTTATAAAATCACTATCTTACTATACACCAATTTGGTGGTTTTTAAAAGGTTAATTTTTGGTTCCGGCAGTTCTTTCCATGCCGGTTGCATTCTCCTTTTTCTTTTTTAGAAAAAAGGATTGACATTCTGTACATTTATAGTTATAATTGATTTTGTTGTGTAAAGAATATAGATGCGGATATGGCGGAATGGCAGACGCACAAGACTCAAAATCTTGCGGAGGTGACTTCGTGTGGGTTCAAGTCCCACTATCCGCAGTCAAAAAACCCAATAAAATCAAGGGTTTTAGCGATTGGAGACATTTACTATTTTTACCATTTTTGTTACTATGGTTTCGCAAGAAGTAAATGTTTCTTTTTTTATACTCTTCCCCTGTCATCTTGGAAAACATATTCACTTAGCCAACCGTTCTTAAACTCAAATTCTTTTACTTTTCTTAATACCCTTGCCATATCATCTGTCAATGGATTAACTCTGATCTTATCATTTTTCGTAGAAGAAATACAAAGCTGCAATTCACCTACTCTCATTCCTGTATACAGCGAAAGCTCTGCTGCCATACTTGCCACATTGGAACTATCATTAATCTTATATAGCAGAGCTTTCCTTTCATCACCAGATAAGGTACGTTCCTCCGCTGTCTTCTCACGATCAGGTGTACATTTGCATCTAAGCAATGGTAAATCAATCGGTGTTCCGTCCTCTGCTGCCATTCGTAACTTTTCCATTATCAATTCCATTCTTAGAAAGAATTTTCCCAGGAATTTGAAAAATAATTTAAAAATTTTCTATTGAGTGTGATATATCAGATTCACTACCGGCAGCAGGACAAAGAAAAGCACACCCAAAGGGATTTCTCCTTTAAGTATGCTTCTGTTATTTTCTTTAATAGTCGAATATAAAAAGCATAATTACTTTTGGATGGGCGGTGTATCCATCATCTCAGGTACTTTTTTCAAAGTGCGTCGGGAACCATTTCCGACCTCAAAAATAATTATGCTTATTATCAATGTATGTTGTTTACATTTATAATATACTATTTATTTTCGTTATTGTCAATATTTGCATTTTTTATTCTTCCACTGTACAAACGTCTACTTATCTTTGAATCTTGGATATCATACATCGAAGAAACATATAAATATTGACCATCTTTTTCCAACTTTACTCCAACCAATACATTTTTAGCATACTTTTTTATAAACTCAATACTTTTATCATTTTCATTAGGATTAACACCTACATAATCTGGATTTTCTATAATCTCTGGAAGATAATCAATATACTTCAAACAATTAAAATGCTTTCTTTTAACCATATGTGCTGGTAAACCTTTTGACCTAAATATTTCTAATTCCTCTATATCAATACTTAACAATTCATTATATCGCAAATCATATTTTCCAACTTTTATTAAGTCATTCTTTTCATCCATATTGGTATTTTCCCATTTCTATATATTATTTGGCATAAGCTTCACCTCTGCTTCAATAATTCCTCTATATTAATCTTGAATCCCGGATAAATGCCAACTGGAATTTCTTCATCAAAAGAATACTGTGTAGAATCTTCCATTCCTTCAAATAAATATGTCTGCACTATTTCCGTCATCGGGTTTACAATCCAATATTCCCTTACGCCAGCAGTACGGTATTTGAACAGCTTTGTCAGATAATCCATGCGCTGACTACTTGGAGAAACAATTTCAATTATCCAGTCAGGTGCGCCATTACATCCTTTATCATCCAATTTATTAGGATCACAAATGACTGATACGTCTGGTTCAACATATGTCTTATCATCTTCATTTAAAAAGACTGCAAATGGTGCTGAATACACTTCACATTTTCCGTTATTATCACTAATATATCTGTCAATGATACTTGCTAATTTTGTTGCCAGTTTCTGATGTATCCGACTTGGTGGAGCCATATTATAGATTTTTCCATCAATCAATTCTGCACGTTGTCCTTCCGGAAGTGTATAAATATCATCGATTGTATAACTGTTTTCTTTTTGTAATGGCATAATCTTCACCGTCCTCGCCTAATAATTATCTTCCAAATATTTTGCTATTACTTCTAAAAATTCACTTGCCTTTTCATACTGTTCTTTTGCGTCCTGTACTGATACAATAAAGAAGTCTGCATAATCAGTATTATTTCTTATCTGAAATGCCTGACTTATATATTTGGAATATTTCTTATCGAATTTTCCTGTCTTAATAAATTCCTTTTGGAAATATGCTATTACTCCGGCATGTTTAGAAAAGTCTTGTCCTTCCATTGCCAACAACGCTCTTACAGATGTAAACATGGCATAATAAGAACGTCCTATTGAATCTTTATAACAACCATCATCCAACAGAATTTTCGAAGAGTGTAGTCTTTCCTTTGCCATCTCTAACCTGTATTTCATTAATTCTTTTCTATTATCAGGCAACGACTTTCACTCCTTCCTTCTGGATATTCCTATAATATGGTAAATCATTCTTGTACTTTTCAAACTCTTCATACGGAATTACAGTTGGAGAGACGATCGTTCCATATTCTAATTCCAAATCAGATGATATATCCCATATTTCTTTCAATTTATTCTGAAGGTCAAGCCGATTTCCATGTACAATTGCTACAATATCAATATCTGAATCTTTTTCATAATCTCCTCTTGCATATGAACCATATAACAATACTGTGACAAGTTCTTTCCCGTATATATTCTGATATGCCTTTGCCATTGATTCCAGAATCATATTTAATTCATTTTTAGTACACATAATTTTCACCGTCCTTTTTATTGGTTGATTGCTTGGTGGGTGGTGTTATGTTTCATTTGCTCTTTTTCTTGCATCTGTTAAAGCCAACATTATGTCCTCGCTTTCCCTATTATACTAATATAGTTTTACCCATATATCGTATCAATAGTATACCATATTTCCGCAGTTCATTCCTAGTAGTTAATACGACACCGACAGAATTAATTTCCATCAGTGCCGTATATAATTTATCCTAATGTCTTCAACAATCTCTTTATACATTTCCATGGAAGATTATGTTTGCATTTCTTTTCCATCTGGTACATAAATACATTCGTTACCCGATTTAAAAAGTCTTCCGGAAGAATGTTTTTCTTCAGTTGGTTACGGCTTGACTCCCCTATTGGTAAAGCCCAGTGCTGCCAGCTTGGCGCATACCCGAACAGCTGTAGCATAAGCTTTTGATTTGCAAGCTTTCACTTTTGTTCTATATCATATGCACATTTTCATTTTTTTATCTTTTCACGGACGTAACGACTCCTTTTCTAATGTTCTCCACTCCTGCCGTCTTCCTGCAATCAGTCCCGGTTCTTCCTGTAAATTATGATTCCCGCTCCCACTGCAATTCCAAGAGAGCCAATCGTCAATATCCACAGAAATGTATGATTGGCCACACCGGTCTTTGGAGCTTTCCGGATAGATGAGACTGGTTTTGACTTTTCGGTATTGTTCTTATCCGACACCGGAGGATTTTCATTCTTTTTATATGTAATAGTCTGTTCTGCATTATCCAGGTCTTCTTCTTTCGCGATCAGATGTTTTTCTTCATCATACAGCGACTCAAATACCACAACCGATTTTCCATCCAGTTTCTGTGCATCCAGTGCAAAGACCATTTCAACCGTTCCTGCAGGTGCTTCCGGGATAAATGTCGTCCTATATATAATCTTTTTTCCTTTTTCATCCCTCAGCTCCGTCCCATCTGTCTTGTTTACCAAAACACCTTTCAAGATATAGGTTTCACCCGGCAGCAGGTTCATATAAGATACCTGATCCACAATCTTTTGTTTTTCTTTTGCTTCTCCTTCCTGCGTCTTCGACTCTTTATCCACAGCCTTCGTACTTATCTCAGGAAAATAAATACTCTGTTCTTTTGCTTCCGGATTTTTATGTTCCGCAACACTTTTTCCATCCATTTTCATTTCTTCATATACAACTGCTGTCTTTCCTGCCAGCACATTGCTGTCGATCTCAAATGAGATTTCAATACTTCCGTCCGGTTTTTCGGGAATAAATTCTATCTGCTTTTCTTCGCACAATGGCTTTTCCGTTTCTTTTTCTACCACAATTCCATGTAATGCATAAATTTTTCCAGGCAGCAGATTCTTATATTCTACCGTATCTGTAAGTTCTGCAGTTCCATTAGCCGGAAGATGATGTGTTCCTGTTCCTTTGCCGGCTGCAGTCGTTCTTATTGCCGGTACATAAATGGTCTGATCTGCATCATCCAGATCTGCATGTACAGCATATAGTTTTTCTCCATAATACAACTTTTCAAATGCAACAAGCGTCTTTCCTCCAAGATTTGTTCCATCGAATGTAAATTTCACCTCTACAGTTCCATCCTCTTCTTCCGCAACGAACGTCTCTTCTGCTGTCACTGTTTCACCGGCTTTATCTTTTAATGCTTTTCCTGTTTCCTTATCCATCAGTGTTCCTGTAATCTTATATTTCTTTCCTTTTTTCAGATTGTGATATTCCACAACATCTGTGATCACTATATCTTTTTCGGCCTTTGTAATATTCGTTTCTGTCTGGTCATCTTTAACTGTAGTTTCTAACTTTGGAAAATGAATCATCTGATTTGCATCCTCCAGATCTTTATGAACAGCAATCACTTCTTTTCCCTGAAAGCATTCTTCAAATATCGTCACGCTTTTTCCTGCCAAATCTCTTCCATCAAACTGGAATTCCACTTCCACATCTCCTTCGGCGGTCTTTGGTTTGAATTTTTTCGATGCCGTTATCACTTTTCCCGATGCAGTCAGGACAGCGTTTCCCGTCTCCCGGTCTATCAGTGTTCCTTTCATCATATATTCCTGTCCTTTATTCAATCCTGTATATGTAACCGTATCTATTACGGTCACAGATTTATCTGCATTTGCGTAATGTGTTCCGTTTTCTTCATCTCTTGCAGATGTGGCAATCGTAAGATCTGGATTCATGATCGTTCCAAGATCAACGGTATACTGATCTCTGGAGATTTTGAAAGAACCTTTATACAATGCTTTCCCTGCATTTTCTTCGCACCGGAGTTCTTCCAGACAATACGTATCGTATGGAAATGCGCCATATGCATCATTGACTTCTACACTTTCTCCATTGCTGTTCATCCCGAACCAAATACCGCTTTCTGCCTGACCGGTATTGGTATTTATGCTGTGTTTTACATAATTGGACGCTGATGAGAAATATCCATTCTCATCCGTCATGATCCGATGGCTTTCTCCCGTTGTTCTGGACGTGATTTCAAATGGAATGTTTGCCATAGCGGCCTGCGTTTCCTCATCCTTTTTCTGAAATTCTATGTCTCCGCGGCTTATACGGTCCGCGATCTTATATCGGTTGCCGCCTTTTATCTTTGCCAGATTTCCATCCTGTACAACGTGTGTCAAGTAACAGGTCCCCTCAGCTCTTCCTTCTTCTCCTTCCATATACGCTGATCCCAGCAAATATCCCTTTGGTGCTTTTGACTCTTCTACACTGATTGTTCCCAGCGGAAGCACCGGGGCATCCCCGTCTTTTACATAATAAAAGGTATCGCCGGACACCTGATAATCCTTATTCAGCTTACATTCATACCCGTCTTTTTCCTTCTTTGTGCTCAATATCCATATTTTATCCGGTTTTTCAGGAAGTGTGTTCTGTTCATACACTCCCGCATAATAACACACGGTGAATTCTGCTCCCGCCAGACCTCCTGATCCCTGTGCATGCCCCTCTTTACTTTCCTGATCAATCTTTTCCAGGATAATTTCCATATCCGAATATATCGGTTTATCTTTTACATTTACTTCAACTGTCTGCCCGGAAGTAACAACCACCGGATAAATTTCTTCATCCAGACAATACCCTTTTGGAGCTGTTTTTTCTTTCACATAATAAGTCCCTTCCTCCAGCTCTACGGTATTGGAATTTCCGTCTGTATCCGTTGTAAATACAGCCACTTCATTTGTTGCAGCCCGGTCAAGATATACGCCATAACCTGCTCCTTCCAGAGAATATTCTGTATTTCCGTCTGTAAGTTCTGTTAGCATCTTTCCTTTCTTTAATTTTGCATAGCCACTGTAACTTCTGTGAATTAATACCGTGCCATTCACTCTCTGATATCCGATCAGTCTGCCGTTACTGTCTTTTGTCACTCCATCTGTAGCACCCGTAACACTGACACAGTATAAATTTCCATTTACTTCACCTGTGACCTTATTAACACTTGTAACCGTATAGGTGTATGTAAACTCCTGCCCTTCATAAGGTGCTGCGGCCGTATGATCCGCACAACCGCCATTTGCAGTCGTTCCTGCCAGAATTCCAGTAAATCCACCAATCGTCACTCCGTGTACCGTATGCCCATTTCCACCATCTACTGCCGTAATTACACAAGTTCCGGTAAATACCTCCCCTGCTTCTGGTTTTTTTGAGTTCCTCTGTGTCCGGATGCTTCGCTTATTTTGCACATTTACATTTTCCATTTCATCCCCAAATGAAACAACTACTTTCTTATCCATTCCCATGACTGTAATATCCCGCCAGAAACTTTTTCCTTTTACTACAGATGTATCTTCCAGCTTGTATTTTCCATCTTTATCTACTACCTGTATTGCAATGGATGTATCTTTTTCTGCCTCAGCCTGAACTCGCACGCACATTCGATCAGGCACTGCCACTTCACTTCCCGAAGTAACTTTTTGTACCTGATCCTTCACATCTGTTACAGTTACCGATCCTTCTCCAAGAATCTCAAAACTTATCTTATTCCCAGTTTCCCTGGCATTTACAGAACTGTGTGCCATACCAAGTGCGGATATCTGGCATAATAAAATCCCCGCCAGTACCGAAGCCACTGTTTTCCTGCTTTTTTGCATCTTCGTCATATGTTTCCTCTCTTTCTTTATTTATATTAAGAATCCGATCACTGCCAGTTCCTCCCTCCTTTTTAAGCAATGTGTAATTTACCGGATTATCTTCTTTTAACGCGGAATAATCAATGTATCTACAATTCCCGGCTTTTAATTCTTTGTTATTCTACATGTTACAATTGTTATAAATGGGTTGTCTGGCAACGTCATACAGGAAACATGACCTGCCTTTCGATCATTTATCTGATATAAAAAGACTGAACAACAGATTGTCATTCAATTATTTTCGTATATAATACAACACAGGTTCCGGAAATGTCAATCCCCAAAACCTGTGTTTTTAAATTATTTTTATTTACTGATTTCTAAAGTTGATTCTCAGGAAACAATGCATCATCAACAGCTGTCAAATCTTCACTCGGAATATAGTATGCACCATCCTTATCTGCTTTTACATGAACCTTTTTTACCTGTTTTTCACCATATGTCGGATCCTCCAGTTTCGTATTCATGATCTCATACATCTTCTGCATGATTGCTTCGTTAAGCTCTTCTTCTGTTGGAACCGTTTCAGCATCCGCATAAGCTTCTGTTACCCATTGATCCAGCTCATCCGACACACTGGAAAATGCCGTAAACGGATATACTTCTACTGTTACAACAAAACCATCATCATCCGTTTCCTTTGCGGATTTTACTTTATAATTTGCAGTTTTCAGCATTTTTTCAAAAAGCGAACGATAATTTGCCTTCAGTTCATCTGATACACCTGTATCATCAAATCCGGCCTCAGACATGATCGTATCGAGATTTTCCTTGTACTCTTTTTTCGCTTCTTTTTCTGTTGTATCCGTTAATTCCGCATATTTCTTGAATTCTGCCTTATATCCGGAATCCAGAGCTGACTGCACATATTCTTTTGCCTCATCTGTTGTCATGCCAGATCCGCATCCGCATAACAGTAACATCACTCCAGCCAGAAGCAGCGCAAGCAAACTTTGTTTTCTCATTCTTTCACCCTCCTCCTGCAAAGCATCAAAACATATTTTTTAATACAACTATTTTTCAATCAGTTTTTTTCCGATATCAAAGCAGTCAAATGTGGCAAAATAATCCGCCGGTGTTTCTGCTCTTCTGATCAGTTGTGTAGATCCGTCTTCTTTCAGAAGCACTTCTGCAGATTTTAATTTTCCGTTATAATTATATCCCATAGAGAATCCATGTGCTCCTGTATCGTGGATCACCAGCACATCTCCCATATCAATCTTCGGAAGCATACGGTCAATTGCAAATTTATCGTTATTTTCACACAGAGATCCTGTTACATCATATTTGTGATCACAAGGTGCATCTTCTTTTCCCATTACAGTAATGTGATGATAAGCTCCATACATTGCCGGACGCATAAGGTTAACTGCGCAGGCATCTACACCAATGTATTCTTTGTGTGTATGTTTCTCATGGATGGCTGTTGTAACCAGGCATCCGTAAGGTCCCATCATGAAACGTCCCATCTCTGTATAGATCGCAACATCTCCCATTCCTGCAGGTACCAGCACTTCTTCGTATACGCGGCGTACACCGTCACCGATTGCACGGATATCATTTGGCTCCTGATCTGGTTTGTAAGGGATACCTACTCCACCGGACAGGTTGATAAATTTGATATGTACACCTGTTTCTTTCTGAAGTTTTACCGCAACTTCAAACAGAACCTTCGCAAGCATTGGATAGTATTCATTGGTTACGGTATTACTTGCAAGGAATGCATGAATACCGAATTCCTTCGCACCCTTTGCTTTTAAGATCTTGAACGCTTCAAATAACTGTTCCGTTGTCATTCCGTATTTTGCATCTCCAGGATTATCCATAATATCATTACTGATCTTGAACATTCCACCCGGATTGTAACGGCAGCTGATGGTCTCCGGAATATGTCCGATTGCTTCTTCAAGGAAATCAATGTGTGTGATATCATCCAGATTGATGATCGCATTCAGTTTGTCTGCCAGCACGAATTCTTCTGCCGGTGTATCATTTGAAGAAAACATAATGTCTTCTCCTGTCGCTCCGATCGCATCCGAAAGCATCAGTTCTGTATAAGAAGAACAGTCGCATCCGCATCCATACTCTCTTAAGATATTGATCAGAAACGGATTCGGTGTTGCTTTTACCGCAAAATATTCTCTGTATCCTTTATTCCATGAAAATGCTTCTTTTAAAGCCTTCATGTTCTCACGGATTCCTTTTTCATCATACAAATGAAATGGTGTCGGATATGTTTTGATAATCTCGTCTAACTGTGCCTTTGTTACAAATGGTTCTTTTTTCATCACTCTCTGTTCTCCTCTCGTATAGATAATAATTTTATCTCATTCGCAAGTGCTGTCTTGTATAATTCCACAAAGTTCTTCTGTCCGGAATAGAGGCATGTATTCATGCTTCCCTCTCCGTATTCACCTGTCAGTACATATTTGGAATCTGCAATGATCCCTATCTGCATCCCTCTGTTCTCTCCGAGATATACTTTTGCATTGTGAAAGGTTGCCGGCTGGTCGGTAATGATCACAACTTTTTTTCTGGCTTCCATCAATGCATCCAGCTCCCGGATCAGAAGCAGCAGATAATTTCTCGTACAGCTGATATAAACTCTCTGATCTACCTGCGATAACAGATTCTTTATCTTATTCAGTATATTCTCTGCACCTTCGATCGTAATATATCCTTCTGCATAGGCTTTCTCCGATGGCATATGTTCCTGCAGCCATTTTGCGGATTCTTCCAGCTTACGGATACGATTCTTACAGAATTCGTTGAGCGGGACAGGCACATACTTTCTGGTACTTGCTTCTTCTACAAGATATGCTGCACCTTTCTCTGTCATACTCGCCAGAGAATTATATGCATTGGATCTGGATATTCCGGTCTGTTTTGCGACTTCGTATCCAGTTACCTTCCCTTCTGTCAGCAGGCACTGGTAAATGCTTGCTTCCTGTCTTGTAAGTCCGAATTCCATCAGGCGCTCTGTAAATGATGTCTGTTCCATCTTACTCATCCACCTTCTGGTTCTTTAGTAGTTCTCTACAGGAACACTATAAGTGAATTTTCACTGTATGTCAAGGAGAATCTTTCTCAAAAAAAGATCTCTGTATGAGCTGCCAGTAACTACTTCTACAGGCAGCCATTCTTATATTCTTATAAAGCAAAAAACAGAAAGCAATAAGAACTCCTCTTCAAAGCCCTTTTGCTTTCTGTTTTTATGAGCATTCCTGCTCATTTACAATCTTTTATTTTCTGTCATCTACCATTGCAATTCTCATCATGTTACTTACAGTTCTGTTCTCAGATACATTTGTAGATGGAATTCCAAGTGTTAATACAACCATATCTCCTGCTTCCGCAAGCTGTTTTGCACAGATCAGATCGATCGCATTATCACAGATATCTTCTGTTGTGTATACCGCAACGGATTTCAGAGGCATAACTCCCCAGTTGATCTGCATTCTTCTCAGTGTTGCTTCGTTCGGGCTGATGCCGATAATGCCTGTCTTTGGTTTGAACTTAGATACGACTCTTGCTGTAGCACCAGATACAGTAGGTGTTACGATACATTTTGCACGCAGATTATTTGCTGTTGTAACAGTCGCATGTGCAAGTGCGCTGGATGCACTCTTAAGTCTGTGTTCTCCTGCTTTTCTGAGGATCATATCATAATCCAGATGTTCCTCTGTATTTTCTACGATGTGGACCATCATCTGAAGTGCTTCTAATGGATATTTACCCTGAGCTGTCTCTCCGGAAAGCATAACTGCATCTGTTCCGTCATATACCGCATTGGCAACATCTGTAACCTCTGCTCTGGTAGGACGTGGGTTACGCATCATAGAATCCAGCATCTGTGTAGCTGTGATAACCGGTTTGAAGTTATCGTTACATTTCTGAATAATTGTCTTCTGAAGATATGGAACTTCCTCAGCCGGAATCTCAACGCCAAGGTCACCTCTGGCTACCATGATTCCGTCTGCACAGCGGATGATCTCGTCGATATTCTTAATCGCCTCAAAGTTCTCAATCTTGGCAATAACCGGAATATATGGAGCTTTACATTCTCTTAAGAATGATTTGATCTCCAGAATACATTCTGCATTTCTTACGAAAGAAGCTGCGATAAAATCTACGCCCTGCTCTACACCGAATCTCAGATCATCACGGTCTTTGTCTGTGATAGCAGGAAGACGGATTGCCACGTTCGGTACATTAACACCCTTCTTCTCTCCAAGTTCGCCACCATTGATAACTTCACAGTTGATGTTATTGCCTTTTTTGTCTTTTACTTTCAGCTCGATCAGACCATCATCGATCAGAATCGTGCTTCCGGCTTTGACATCTTCTACCAGACCCTTGTATGTAATAGAAACAATCTTGTTATCTCCGACAATCTCATCTGTTGTCAGGGTAAATGTCTCTCCTGCTTCAAGCTGTACTTTCTTTCCGTCTTTTAATACACCTGTACGGATCTCAGGTCCTTTTGTATCCAGAAGGATCGCGATCGGTTTGTTCTCTTCCTCACGGATCTTCTTTAACATATCCATACGGCCTTTCTGCTCTTCGTGATCACCGTGAGAAAAGTTAAATCTTGCAATGTCCATTCCATTCTGAACTAACTTTCTCATCAGAGCTTCATCATTTGTATTTGGTCCCATTGTACAGATAATTTTTGTTTTTTTCATATTTCTCCTATTCCTCTCTTAGTTATTTAACATGTGTATGTGTGAACAAATGATCCTGGCAATATTCATAATTGCCATTACATTTTGAGCAATACCGGAATTCCAGATTCGGATCATCCAGTTCTGTTCTTCCGCAGACTGCACATCTGTGTTTTGCTCCATTTGCATAGACATTCACCGGTCTTTCTGCCCGTCTCATCTTGCGTTTGAAATCGTTCTTTCTCTTCATCTGACCTGGTGAATACGGCTTCATATTCCGTGAACTTAAGAAAAAGATGATAAAGTTCAGGATTGAGATGAATGCTGCAAGCGCATTCGCCTTATAATATATGCCGAAGACACCTCCGCCGTAGGCCGGAAGAAAAGCCTGCACAATCGCATAGACGAAATACAAGCCATCAAGTATAGCCAGCCATTTAATCTTAATCGGAATGACGAAGAATAATAACAGCTGGATATCCGGATAAAGTGCTGCAAATGCAAAGAATAACGACAGATTCAGATACCAGGTATCCATCGGTAACACAGCGCCTGTCAGTAAATATGCCAGTATGGCTCCAATTACAATAAAGAGCATTCCCGAAAAGAAATACAGATTAAAACGAAAAGCCCCCCATGCTGCCTCTAACTGTTTCCCTATCATATAATAGAGATACAACGCAAATACAATAAAAATCAGACTGTCAGATGGAGGCTGGATGATAAATGTAACAATTCTCCATATCTGCCCCTGAAGAATCTTGCTGGCATCCAGGCTTAAGAACTGGCTATAGAACGTTGGGTTGATCAACTCCAGCGCAAATCCGGCTGCATATAGTATTATAATATATGTGATCAAATTTGGAATCGCATATCTGCTAAATTTCCGTTCAAGTTTATCTAACCAATTGTTCATATAACTGCTCCTTTACGTTTATTCTCACACTGTAGATATTCTACCTTCCCAACTGATATTTGTCAATTGTGCCAAGTAAAGTTCATCTCTTTTTAACATATCTTCAACATTTGTTAATTGTCTTTTCAGATCATTTGTCGTATAATGTTACAGGTCACAGCTAAGCAAAATGCATTTAATAAGAAGAAAGACATATATTTTAACATGATAAGGAGTTACATAATATGAATCAAAAGGAATTATACACACTTGGTATCGACATCGGTTCTACGACCGTAAAGATCGCCATATTAGATGAGAATAATGAAGTGGTATTTTCTGATTATGAGAGGCATTTCGCGAACATCCAGGAAACTCTTTCCGATCTGTTAGGAAGAGCGATACATAAATTAGGTCCTGTCCATGCGTCACCGGTCATTACCGGTTCCGGCGGACTGACACTTGCAAAGCACCTTGGTGTACCATTCGTACAGGAGGTTATTGCCGTATCGACTGCTCTTCAGGACTATGCACCTCAGACAGACGTTGCGATCGAGCTCGGCGGCGAAGATGCCAAGATCATCTACTTTGAAGGTGGTAATGTTGAGCAGCGTATGAACGGCGTATGTGCCGGTGGTACAGGATCCTTCATCGACCAGATGGCTTCTCTTTTGCAGACCGATGCCTCTGGACTGAATGAGTATGCGAAAAATTATAAAGCTCTCTATACCATCGCCGCACGATGTGGTGTATTTGCCAAAACAGATATCCAGCCTCTGATCAATGACGGTGCTGCCAAAGAAGACCTTGCTGCTTCTATATTCCAGGCAGTTGTCAACCAGACCATCAGCGGACTGGCCTGTGGTAAACCAATCCGCGGACATGTCGCGTTTCTCGGAGGACCTCTTCATTTCCTCTCTGAACTGCGCGAAGCTTTCATCCGCACACTGAAACTGGACGATGAACACATCATCGCCCCGACACATTCTCATCTGTTTGCAGCAGCCGGTTCTGCTCTGAATTCAAAGAAAGATCTGGACGTGCCTCTCATTGACATGCAGCACCGTCTGGAAGGAAAGATCAAAATGGAATTCGAAGTGGACCGTATGGATCCGCTGTTTGCAACGGAAGCAGATTTTAAAGAATTCGAAGATCGTCACGCAAAGCATCAGGTACCGGTGAAAGATCTTGCCACCTATCAGGGAAAAGCATTCCTTGGTATCGATGCAGGTTCTACGACAACCAAAGCCGCCCTGGTCGGTGAAGACGGTACTTTATTATATTCTTTCTATCATAATAACGATGGAGATCCACTTGGTACTACGATCTCTGCAATCAAAGACATTTACAGTAAGCTGCCGGAAGGAGTTGAGATTGTACACTCCTGCTCTACCGGATACGGTGAGGCACTGATCAAGGCCGCCCTCCTGTTGGACGAAGGAGAGGTTGAGACAGTTTCTCATTACTATGCTGCTTCTTTCTTTGAGCCCGACGTAGACTGTATCCTCGATATCGGCGGCCAGGATATGAAATGTATCAAGATCAAGAACCAGACCGTTGACAGCGTACAGTTAAATGAAGCTTGTTCATCCGGATGCGGATCTTTCATTGAAACATTTGCAAAATCACTGAATTATACGGTAGAGGATTTTGCCCACGAAGCATTATTTGCCAAGAATCCGATCGACCTTGGTACCCGCTGTACTGTTTTCATGAACTCAAAAGTAAAACAGGCACAGAAAGAAGGCGCAGAGGTTGCTGATATTTCAGCCGGTCTTGCTTATTCGGTAATCAAGAACGCCTTATTCAAAGTTATCAAGGTGTCTGATGCATCCGAACTCGGTAAACACATCGTTGTTCAGGGAGGAACCTTCTACAATAACGCTGTACTCAGAAGTTTTGAAAAGATTGCCAACTGCGAAGCCATCCGTCCGGACATTGCCGGTATCATGGGTGCTTTCGGAGCTGCACTGATCGCGCGTGAGCGTTATGTCGACTGTGAAGGCACAACCATGCTTTCCATCGAAGACATTGAAGCTATGGAATATTCTACAACCATGACCAAATGTAAAGGCTGTACCAACAACTGCCGTCTGACGATCAATCATTTCAGCGGCGGACGTAAGTTCATCACAGGTAACCGTTGTGAACGTGGTCTTGGAAAACAGAAAGCAACGAACAAGCTCCCGAACTTATTTGAATATAAATTAAAGCGATATTTTGATTATGAACCATTGGCAGAGGAAGATGCTCCTCGCGGACTCATTGGTATCCCTCGTGTACTGAACATGTACGAGAACTACCCATTCTGGTTCACATTCTTTAACGAACTGGGATTCCGGGTTGTCCTTTCTCCGGTATCAAACCGTAAGGTATATGAACTGGGAATTGATTCGATCCCGAGTGAATCCGAATGTTATCCGGCGAAGCTGGCACATGGACATGTACAATGGCTGATCAACAATGGCATCCATACTATCTTCTATCCTAGCATTCCATATGAGAGGAATGAATTTGCGGAAGCCAACAACCATTACAACTGTCCGATCGTAACTTCCTACCCGGAAAATATCAAGAACAACATTGATGCGATCGTTCACGGAGAAGTAGATTTCCTTCATCCGTTTATTTCTTTTGCCAGCGAAGACACTATCTCTTACCGTCTGGTTGAAGAATTATCCGAGAAGTTCCATATCCCGGCTGACGAGATCAAGAAGGCAACACATGCCGCCTGGGAAGAACTCGCTGCATGCAGAAAAGATATGCAGAAAAAGGGTGAAGAGACGATTAAGTTCTTAAATGAAACAGGTAACCGTGGTATCGTTCTTGCAGGACGTCCGTATCATATCGATCCGGAAGTAAACCATGGTATCCCGGAACTGATCAATTCTTATAATATTGCGGTTCTGACGGAAGATTCCATCTCCCACTTAAATCCAGCCGAGCATCCGCTCAACGTTATGGATCAGTGGATGTATCATTCCCGTCTGTATGCCGCAGCAAACTATGTAAAGACTGTAGACAATCTGGATCTGATCCAGTTAAACTCATTCGGATGTGGTCTGGATGCCGTTACAACAGATCAGGTTGCATCGATCCTGAACGACTCTGATAAGATCTACACCTCTCTGAAAATTGATGAGGTTAATAACTTAGGAGCTGCAAGAATCCGTGTCAGATCACTGCTTGCTGCGATCCGTGTCAGAGAAAAACGCGGGGACAAACGTACGATCCAGTCCTCTGCGATCAAGAAGGTTGTATTTACCAAAGAAATGCGTAAGAATTACACCATTCTCTGCCCGCAGATGTCTCCGATCCATTTCGAGCTTCTGGAGCCTGCATTCAATGCATCCGGATATAACCTTCAGGTTCTGCCAAACGACAACAAACAGGCCGTTGACGTAGGACTGAAATATGTAAACAACGATGCCTGCTATCCATCTCTGATGGTAGTTGGCCAGATCATGGAAGCCATCCTTTCCGGTAAATATGACACACACAAGATTGCCGTGATCATCAGTCAGACCGGTGGCGGATGCCGTGCTTCCAACTACATCGGATTCATCCGCCGCGCCCTTAAGAAGGCAGGATACGGATACATTCCGGTTATCTCCATTAACTTAAGTGGCCTGGAAGACAATCCGGGATTCAAGCTGACTCCGAATCTGATCTTGCGTGGTATCTATGGTGCAGTATTTGGTGATATCTTCATGAAGTGTGTATACCGTCTGCGCCCATATGAGGCTGTTCCAGGCTCTGTCAATGCAATGCACAGAAAATGGGTAAAGGTATGCCAGGACTTCCTGTCTAACGGCTACCCGAGCAGGCGTAAATTCAAACATCTCTGCCGTGAGATTATCGAAGACTTTGATAACAACATCGAATTACTTGACATTAAAAAACCTCGTGTCGGTGTCGTAGGAGAGATTCTTGTTAAATTCCTTCCGGCAGCCAACAACTACCTGGTAGACCTTCTGGAAAGTGAAGGAGCCGAAGCTGTTGTTCCAGATCTTCTGGACTTCCTGCTCTACTGCTTCTACAACCAGAATTTCAAGGTAGAAAAGCTTGGATTCGAAAAGAAAAAAGCCACAACAGCTAATCTTGGTATCAAAGCTCTGGAATGGTTCCGTGCTCCGGCAACCGAAGCATTTGCAGCAAGCAAGCACTTCACACCGCCAGCTAAGATCCAGGATCTTGGAAAGATGGCTTCGGATATCGTATCTCTCGGTAACCAGACCGGTGAAGGATGGTTCCTTACAGGAGAAATGTTAGAGCTGATCCACAGTGGTGCACCGAACATCGTGTGTACTCAGCCATTCGCCTGCCTGCCGAACCATGTCGTAGGTAAGGGAGTTATCAAAGAGCTCCGCAGACGCTATCCGGAATCCAATATCGTAGCAATTGATTTCGATCCGGGTGCAAGTGAAGTCAACCAGTTGAACCGGTTGAAACTGATGCTTTCTACAGCGAATAAAAACATAAACAAATAATTTGGGATTTAAAAAAGAGAGAACGTTTTCGTTCTCTCTTTTCAAATCCAGCCTATACAAGCCAAACTACATATTCAATTCCTTAGAATTTACCAGCCTTAGCTGCTTCCTCTACGGAAACAGCAACTGCAACAGTCATACCAACCATCGGGTTGTTTCCTGCTCCGATCAGTCCCATCATTTCTACGTGAGCTGGTACTGATGAAGATCCTGCGAACTGTGCATCTGAGTGCATACGTCCAAGAGTATCTGTCATACCGTAAGAAGCTGGACCTGCAGCCATGTTATCTGGGTGAAGTGTACGTCCTGTACCACCGCCTGATGCTACTGAGAAGTACTTCT
>URTM01000016.1 GCA_900550865.1 uncultured Dorea sp.
TGGAGAGAAAACCATAAAAAATATGAGATAAAACGGGATTAAAGTATCGTGAAGGTGGACGTACTGTAGGATCAGGACGTGTTGCTACAATCATCGAGTAATTATAATCTGTTATCAGAATATTAAACTCAGATATATACCCCAGAGGTTTTTGCCTCTGGGGTTTTTGCGTTAAATATCCTTGAAGAATAAAATTGAATTTTGTATACTTAACATACGAAAGATGATAAAAACAGATTAAAATCATAAGAGATAGGAGAGAGTACATTATGGAGCATCCGGAAATAGTGATTATCGGTGCTGCAATCATAGATGTTCTGGCGCATCCTGTCAGCGTAGCAGTATTTGAGACAGGATCTTATCCGGTTGAAGATATTCATATGACAACGGGTGCTGATGCATTGAATGAAGCGACGATACTTGCAAGAAAAGGACGCAGAGTACAGCTGGAGACAGTGATTGGACGGGATGATGCGGGAAGATTCATACAGGCGCATTGCAAAGAGAACGGAATTATGGTCCGTGATGCATGTATCAGAGAAGAAGAAAAGACGGGAATGAATATAGTTCTGGTAGAAAAAGATGGAACCAGGAGTTTTCTTACGAATCCGCATGGGACACTACGAAGTCTGAAATTGGGACATATCCAGATGCCATTTCCTGAAAGTGCAAAGGTGATATGTTTTGCAAGCGTTTTTGTATTTCCACAGATTGGTCCGAAGGAATTGGTGAAAATATTCTCACAGACAAAGACACAGGGAAAGATTCTCTGTGCGGATATGACAAAGCGTAAGAACGGTGAGACGCTGGAAGATATGGCAGAAGCATTTTCCTATATTGACTATCTCTTCCCGAATGATGAAGAAGCAATCCTTCTGACGGGAGCTGGTTCGGTAGAAGAAGCGGCAGAACGCATAAAATCCACCGGTGTGGGAAATGTGATCATAAAATGTGGAAAGCATGGGTGTTATGTCCGGACAGATGTGGAAAAGTGCTGGATAGCTGCAGAGAAAAATGTAAATTGTGTTGATACGACCGGGGCAGGAGATAGTTTTGCGGCAGGTTTTCTGAATGCGCTGCTAGACGGAAAAAGTGTAAGAGAATGTGCCGGAGAAGGAAACAGATATGGTGCAGAAGCGGTTCAGTATGTCGGAGCAACAACCTGGCTGAATGAAGGGTAGTTTGTTCGGTGGAAGGTTTTCGGTCTGTCGAAGTATACAAGAGGAGAGACTGATGGGAGGTTCTCTGTACAGAAATAAATAAGTGATGATATGGAGTGAAAGACTATGGAATATTCTCATGAGATCATTGTGCCCAATGATGATCTCCCATTTAAAATGTTCATATTCGAGGGAAGCCAGGGTGGCTATATCCGCCAGAAGCACTGGCATAGATCGATCTATTTTTCTCACAGTCCCAAAATCCAGGACAAAGAGGTAAAGGGTCTGTTTGAAGAAATGTATCATGTATACGTAGAGAAAACGGCTGGATATGAATATAAGGTTCATAGTCTGTATTACCGTCTGTTGTATCTGTTGGTAAGTAAGTACCGTAAGACAGATCTGGATACAGAAAAGGTACGTGTGAATAGAAAATTAAATAAGTTGTCAACAATTACAGATTATATGAAACAAAATTATAGCAAAGAACTTTCGCTGGAAAGTCTTGCAAGGACATTTAATTATTCTCCGACCTATTTGTCACGCATGTTCCGAAAATATGCACAGATGAGTTATAAGACATATCTGGATGATCTAAGGCTCAGGCATGCGTACAATGATTTGATGAATACGGAGCTTTCGATTGGAATGGTAGCAGAGAAGAATGGATTTGCGGGAAGTAAGGCATTTACAAGAGTGTTTAAAGAACAGTATGGGGTATTGCCGAGTGAGTATCGTAAGAAGAATCAATTTGTTACACTTAGGTAGTTAGATAATTGGCTTGAAGAAAGTGAGTGGATTTCGTATACTTAGTGTATAAATTTGTATTATATTATCAAATGCTGTTTGTTTAAAGAGAGAAAAAGGAGCAGAAAATGATGAGGAACGGGATTGATATTGTCATCGCATGGGTGGATGGGGCAGACCCTGTATGGCGTAAAGATAAGAAGAACAGAATGATAGAGCAGGGAATATCAGCCGGCATAGACGACAGAGAAGAACGTTACCGCGATTGGGAGATATTACAGTATCTGTTTCGAGGAATCGAAAAGTTCGCTCCGTGGGTACGAACAGTACATTTTGTTACATATGGACATCTTCCTAAATGGTTGAATGTCCAAAATTCCAAATTACATATTGTAAATCACAAGGATTTCATTCCGGCACAATATCTTCCTACATTTAATTCACATACAATTGAGTGGAATTTTCATAGGATAAAAGGAATATCAGATCAGTTTATTTATTTAAATGATGATCAGTTTTTATTGAAAAATGTAGAACCGGAAGATTTCTTCAAAAATGGAAAACCGGTAGATATGCTTGCATTACAGCCGGATGTGACGAATGTAGAAGATACGACCATGCCATACATTTATTTAAATAATGCAATGCTTCTTGCCAAATACTTCAATAAAAGAGAAAATATGAAAAAGCAGCCGGGAGCATATTTTCATATCGGGTATCCGCCGATGTATTTCTTTTATAACATGCTTGAGGTAATGTTCCCGAGATTTACAGGATTTTATACTGTACATGGGCCGTCACCTTTGAAAAAGAGCACATATGAGAAGTTGTGGGATCTGGAAGGCGAACTTTTGAATCAGGTGTGTTCCCATCCGTTCAGGCATAAAGAGGATGTGAACCAATATGTTTTGCGTGAATATACGAAATTAAATGGTGAGTTTGTACCGAAAAATGTCAATAAATTCTGCAAGTATTACAATCTGCAAAAGGAAAACAAAGATCTTGTAGAGACAATTACCAGGCAAAAAGCTCCAGTTGTCTGTATCAATGACAGTAATACGAAGATTCCGTATGAAAGTGTAAAGCAGGAGTTAAAACGGGCATTTGAACAAATTTTTCCGGAGAAATCTTCGTTCGAATTGTAGATGTTGAAATAAGAGAAGTTGTCAGTAGCAGCTTTTGGAGAAGAGAGGAGAATCATATGCAAAGTCCGGAGATTGTAATTATAGGTGCTGCAATTATTGACGTTCTGGCATGTCCTGTCAGTACGGAAACGAATAAGAGATGATACGGAGTAAAAACTATGGAATATTCTCATGAGATCATTGTACCAAATGATGATCTCCCATTTAAAATGTTCATATTCGAGGGAAGCCAGGGTGGCTATATCCGCCAGAAACACTGGCACAGATCGATAGAAATATTCGCAGTATTTGATGGCGAGATGGAGTTTTATCTGAATGATGAGAGATATCCACTGCATCCGGGAGAATTTATGCTTGTGAATTCGAATGAGCTGCACTCCATTTATGCCCCGAAAAAGAATGAGACACTGGTTATCCAAATACCGCTTGCGACATTTGAAAGATATTATACAGATGATGGATTCGTTTATTTTTCCCACAGTTCCAGGATCCAGGATGAAGAAGTGATGGGATTGTTTGAAGAAATGTATCGGGTATATGCTGAGAAAAAAGCTGGCTATGACTATAAAGTCCAGAGTCTGTATTACCGTCTGTTGTATCTGCTGGTAAGCAAATATCGAAAGACGGATATGGATGCGGAGAAGATACGTGCAAATAAAAAGTTGAACAAGCTGTCAACGATTACGGATTATATGAAACAAAATTACAATAAGGAACTTTCGCTGGAGAGTCTTGCAAGGACATTTAATTATTCTCCGACGTATCTATCGCGTATGTTCCGAAAGTATGCACAGATGAGTTATAAGACCTATCTGGATGACCTGAGACTCCGGCATGCGTTTAATGATCTGGTAAATACAGATCTTTCCATTGGAATGATAGCGGAGAAGAATGGATTTGCGGGAAGCAAGGCATTAGCAAGGGTGTTCAAGGAGCAGTATGGAGTGCTGCCAAGTGAATATCGGAAGAAACAGTAAAATCAGAAAAAATTATTCAAAAGTGATTTGCAAAATAATCTGTAAAGAACATAGTAGCAAGTAAAGAGTGACAGAAAAGCTGCCGGAAAGGCAGCTTTTCTGTCGCTTATTGCCACGTGTTCAGAAGAACCGATGCTGTAAAGAGAATAAGAAAGGGTTGGAATTCAAGGTATCTGCAGATCTTTCATGGCGAGATGATATGCACCCTGTGCGGCAATTGGAAACTCTTCGGAATCGTGTAGTATAATATTATGGAATGCAGGATCTGCTTTTAACAGATCATAAAGAGCATGGCTGAAGGCACCGTTCCCATGGATGACAATACGTACATTCATGACATCTTTAAAAAATGCTGCATTATGAAGGGCTGTAAGATCACTTTCCAATACAACTCCGAGAACATAGTTCTGCAGATTATATTTTGACTGACTGCCGAACCGGTCAAAAAGTCTTGTGAGGAATAATGCACGTCCAATGCCTTCTTTTCGATGCATTTCACAGCCGTATTGTATCATTTCCAGATTATAGTGTTCCATGGATGGAAATCTATGATCGACAGAACTGGCCACAATCGTGTCATTGACGATGGAATTTAATAATTCTCCGGAGAGTGTGGTGCTTGTAGCGAGAACCGTACAATTTTCGTCTACGAAGACATATTTATTATGAGAACCAGGCAGGATATAAATGGTATTCTGATCAGAGCCGTACTGCTCGATCAAAGCATAAGTTTCTGTTTCTTCCCCCCGCATAATGTCAAATTTGCGTAAAGAATCCAGAGATTCCGGGGTGGAAAGTGCATTTTTTATGCCGGGAATCAGGACAATCTCTTTTGAAAATACTTCCGGCAGATGTACGCGCACCATGTGATCCTGATAATTTTTCATGGAAACAGGAGCAGTAAGATGTGGCACTTCAAGGATGCCAAGGTCGCTCGTCAGCATTCCGGACATATAGACACCCTGGACAGAATCTTCGGAAATGTCGTGTTCGGTCAGCATACTTTCAATCATATCATGAATTGCCTGTTTCCATGGCTGGTTGCTGCCATTAATGGCAGATGTTTTAGCACCGATTGCCTGAGAGCGGTGTGTAAGGATTTTGCCATCAGTAGTCCAAAGATAAGTTCTGGTATTACTTGTTCCGCCGTCTACTGTAATTATATAATTCATAGTTAACCTCCCTGATTGTAAATTACAGTTGAAAAAAATCACTGCTAAGTGTCGGCATGCGTTCGAAAGAAGCTGCTAGTGGCAAGTTCTCTGTATAAATATCCGGTCGAATCACGCATGTGAAATGGCAGCGCAGTATCTATGCGCGATTTCCGTTAATTCACTGTACTTTTCTTCATTGGCTAATTTGGAAAATTCTCCGGCAATGCCGTAAAAGTCTGCACCGGATTTTTGCCATAGAGTTATATTTTCAAGATTCACTCCTCCGGTTGGTCCTATAAGCGCCTGTGGGATCGGAGCTTTTATGGCTTTTATAGAATCAAGGCCAAGGATAGAAGCCGGGAATAGTTTGATCATATTTACTCCAAGTTCTAAAGCAGTAATGATTTCTGTCGGAGTCATACAGCCGCAGATGACCGGTTTCTGGTAACGGTTAGCACATTTTATAACCCCTCCATTGAGCGTAGGAGTAACAATATACTGCGCACCATGCTGAATTGCATTCAGACAGGATGCTTCGTCAAGTACAGTGCCGGCTCCGATCAACAGATCAGATACATTTTGATAGTGAGAAATAACCTGAAGTGCTCCGGGAGTATTCAGAGTCACTTCAATTGCCTGGATACCGCCTTTTCTTAATGCTTCAATTCCTTTTTGTGCTTTTTGAGGAGAATCTAAGCGTAAGATGGCGATAATCTTATTCTCTAACAGTTGATTTAAGGTAGATACATAATTCATTTATAGCACCTCGATTGTTTGTAAATAATAACTAGTTCCTATATAGGAACTATAACACTAGAAAGGAATGGTGACAATTCTCAATTGATAACAAAAAAACTTGCCTGAATTTGGTAATATTGTATAGAGCATTCATTTTGGATATGATAAAATGAGTGTAAATGAAAGAGAGGAAGCTATTATGCAAGAAGAGAAAATGCACCGATCGACCTATCGGGTTTTGAAAATATTTGAGCTTTTATCTGCAACTTCGGAAGGAATGTCACTGACCGGTCTGGCACAGAAGCTGGAGATTCCAAAGGGAAGTCTTCATCCAATCTTAAAGACCATGCAGGCAATGAATTTTATCAGAATGAATGATAATGGGAATTATACAATCGGGCAGGCAGCATATTTTGTGGGTTCTTCATATACGAAGAATTCCGATCTGTTACAGGAAATAGATTATGTTTTGAAGAATTTGTCATCTGCAGTTAATCAGACAGCATACTTTTCGGTATTATCCGGTGGTGAGGTTTTATATCTTTTGGAAGAAAGAGTACCGACCCCCATCACGATCCAGGCAAAAAGAGGATACAAATATCCGGCATATGCAACAGGTATTGGAAAAGCCCTGCTTAGCGGAAAGACAGAAAAGGACATTAAAACATTATATCCGGAAGGGCTATATAAATTGACAGAACATACAATTGATGATTTTGACACACTTTTCTCACAGGTGAAAGAGACGCAAAAATCAGGGTATTCATATGAAAAAGAGGAATCGAATAAAGATGTGCAGTGTATTGCAGTCCCTGTAAAATATAACGAAAATGTAATTGCAGGGATGAGTGTGGCTGTTCCGGTGTTTTACTATTCAGAAGAATTTGAAAAAAAAGCAATGGAAGAACTGAAAAAGGCAAAACAACATATTGAGAAACTGATTCATGATAATACACAGGAGTGGGTATATTCACCATTGGAAACAGAAGCATAAATGGCATGACATGGGAGGTGCTGTGATGAAACAAAAAAATGGAATGCCTCTGGCGCAGGCAGCGGCAGAAGATATCATTGAGATGATCCGAACCAATCATATGAAGCCTGGAGACCGTCTGGAGAATGAATATGAACTGGCAAAAAAACTAAATGTCGGAAGAAGTACGGTCAGAGAAGCGGTAAAAAGCCTTGAAACAAGAAATATACTGACGATAAAAAGAGGAGCCGGAACCTTTATTTCGCAAAATGAAGGTGTAGCGGTAGATCCGCTTGGGATTTCCCTGATGGGAAAGGATGAAGAGATGGCATTAGAACTTCTGGATGTACGTATGATACTGGAGCCTGAAAGTGCAGCACTGGCAGCAATTCATGCAGATAAGAACGAGATTGCAGAGATATCCAGACAGAACCGGAAAGTAATCGGAATGATCAGACAGGGATTGAATCATCATGAAGAGGATGCACGATTTCATCAGCTGATTGCAGAGGCGACAAAGAACCGGATCATAGCGAAGCTTGTACCGATCATTCAGCAGTCGGTAGGACTGACTGTGGAAATGACGAGCAAGCGGCTGACAGAAACAACGGTAAGCTTTCATGAACAGATTGTCGAAGCTATAACAAGGAGAGATGCGAATGGGGCAAGAAGCGCAATGATAGCACATATCAGTGAAAACCGGATTTACATCATAAAAGAAATTGAGCGGAAGCGCCGTTTTGAGTAGGAAAAGTGTAGAAAAAAGACGAAAAATGAGGATGTCAGACAAGTTTTGGGATGAAAAATCAAGAAAAAATGCCGTGAAATCAAGGAATTATGGTATTTGACTCTTGATTTTTTTTTGACAAAAATCGAGACATCAGATGTATTTTGCGTGTGAAATTGTACAAAACTAACAAGTATGCACAAAATAAATAGAGTAAACAGAGAAAAAGATATACAATATTGCCAAAATGATAAGACATGTATATAATAAAACCATAAAGATTAATCAGACAATTACAAGGGAAACGGAGGAGAGCAAATGAAAGCATTAGTGTATGTCGGACCAAAACAGGTAGAAGTTCAGGATGTTAAAGAACCTGAAAAAAAGGAAGGAAAAGTAAAATTAAATATCAGATATTGTGGAGTCTGTGGATCAGACATCGGTATTTATCTTGGAACACATCCAAGAGCAAAAGCACCATTGATCCTAGGACATGAATTCCTGGGAATTGTTGCAGAGGACGGAAAGAAATTCAAAAAAGGTGACAGAGTTGTCCCTTATCCATTACTTTCCTGTGGACACTGTCTTGCATGCAGAAGTGGAAATGAACATGTATGTAATACACTGGGACTGATCGGGATTGATACAGATGGGGGAATGTGTCAGACCGTATACACAGATGAAGATGTACTGTTTAAAGTTCCGGATGGGGTGAGCGATAAAGCAGCAGCAGTGATCGAGCCTCTTGCAGTACTTGTTCATGCAATCCATATGTCAGGATTTGAGGCGCTGGATACAGCAGTGGTAGTCGGAGCAGGACCGATCGGAATGTTATGTGGAATTATGTTAAAACATGCAGGAGCATCTAAGATATTCATTTCCGATGTTGTTGAGAAAAGACTTAAGATTGCAGAAGAGCTTGGATTTACACCGGTGAATCCGGCAAAAGAAGATCTGGAAAAAGTTGTAAAAGATGCAACAAACGGTGAGGGATGCGATACATTCTTTGAATGCAGCGGTGCAGCAATACCGGCAATGCAGATGACGGATATTACAAGAGTCCGCGGAAAAATCTGTATCGTATCAGTACATAAAAAACCACACGAAGTGAACTTAAGAGATGTGAACTTCAAAGAGCAGACAGTGGTTGGAACAAGAGTATATACGAAAGAAGAATTCGGAAGAGCTGCAGAACTTACAAAAGAATTAGAAACAGAACTTGAAAAAATTGTAACACATGTTGTTCCACTGAAAGAAAGTGACAAAGTATTCGATATGATCGCAGATCCGGAATGTGGAACAATCAAGATTGTAGTTGACTGTGAAAATGTATAAGGAGGGAATGGCAGATGTCCAGTAAGACAAAGTCAGTAACGGCGGTATTGATCGTACTTGCACTGATCACCGGAGTCGGAATGACGAAGGTAGGAAGTAAATATAAAACCCAGGATAAGGTAAATCTTATCTTTGCAAATGTAACATCAAATTCAGCGAAAAAAGCCGGAGAAAAATTCAAAGAACTCGTAGAAGATTATTCGGATGGAAATATCACAGTTGATCTGTTCCAGGACAATCAGCTTGGTGATGACAAGACAGCAGCCGAGGGCGTACAGAACGGAGATATTGATATAGCGGTATCTTCTACCAGTAGTTTGTCTACATTATATAAAGATTATTATATCTATGATACACCGTATCTGTTCCTGAATTCACAGGAAGTTTACGATGTAGGATTTGATGGTAAAGCAGCACAGGAAATGTTAAAAGGTGTAAGCAAGGTTGGATTAAAGCACATGGCAATGTGGGAAAACGGATTCCGTAATTATACCAATAATGATCATGCGATCGAGACACCGGCAGATTGTAAAGGTCAGAAGATCCGTACAATGGAAAATCCGATTCACTTAAAGGCATGGAAATCCATCGGAGCAAACCCGACACCAATGGCATTCTCAGAGTTATTTACAGCTATGCAACAGGGAACCGTAGATGGAGAGGAAAATCCAATCGGAATTATTTACAGTAACCGTTTTTATGAGGTTCAGAAATACATCTCTCTGACACAGCATGTATATACCCCTTATGTAGTAGTTATGAACCCGGATAAATATGATTCCTTGACAGATGAACAGCAGAAAATTATTGATAAAGCGATGAAAGAAGCTTCTGCATATCAGCTGGAAGTATCTGCAAAAGATGAAGAAGAAGGAATTAAGGAAATGGAAAAATACGGATGTGAAGTGAATACCCTGACGGATGATCAGAAAAAAGAATTCCAGAAGATCATCGAAGATGCAGATGTATTCAGTGTGGCAAAGAGTTCCATGGAACATCCGGAATATTTCGATAAGATCCAGAAAGAACTGACCCAGTATCGTGAGGAGGAAAAATAATGAAAAAGGTTTTAAAATTCTTGAATGATTATCTGGAAGAGACAATCTGTATCATTCTGATGTCGGTTATGACGATCATCATATTCATTCAGGTTATTATGAGATATGTAATGCATAATTCACTTTCGTGGTCGGAAGAACTTGCAAGATATTGCTTTATATGGCTGATCTATATAGGTGTGGCATATGGATGTAAATTGATGAAACATATAAAAATTGATGCAGCATTAAAGCTGTTTCCAGAAAAGGTCAGACCGTATATTACAATTGTCGGCGAACTTCTGGTACTTGCATTTGCAGCGTACATCGTTGTGACAGGTGTAGAACTTACTTATAAACAATGGTTGTTCGGAAAAGTGTCACCGGCACTGGGACTTCCATTGCAGTATATCAACGCAGCACCGGTTGTAGGATTTGGTCTTGTTGTGATCAGACAGATCCAGACAATCTGGTATTTGGCAGGAAAACTGCCAGAGAAAAACGGGGGTGAAAAATAGTGGTTGCAGCAGTTTTATTTATCGCATTAGTTGTTACTTTAGTTTTAAATATGCCGGTTGGAATTGCAATTGGAGTATCATCTCTTTGTGCAATTTTGGCAGACGGACGTATTAGTTCCTTATACATTGTACAGCAGTTGGTTACAAGTGCTGACTCTTTCCCACTGATGGCAATCCCGTTATTTATTCTCGCGGGAGAATTGATGGGTGCAGGTGGTGTATCCAAGCGTCTGTTGAATGTATGTAACGTATTTTTGGGGAGATTTACAGGTGGACTTGCGACAGTAACTATTGTGTTATGTATGTTCTTCGCAGCAGTTTCCGGATCTGGTCCGGCAACCGTTGCAGCAATTGGTTCCATGGTAATTCCGACCATGTTGGATAAGGGTTACAGTAAGAGCTTTACTCTGGCATTGATTGCTACGGCAGGTAGTATCGGAGTTATCATTCCACCAAGTATCCCAATGGTAATTTACGGAGTATCTACAAGTACTTCCATTAGTTCTTTGTTTATGGCAGGTTTCCTTCCAGGTATTTTAATCGGTTTTTCCCTGATTATTATTTCTTATCTGTATTGTAAGAAACAGGGATGGAAAGGTGACGAAAGAAAATATACGGCAAAAGAAAAACTTGCAGCAATTTGGGATGCAAAATGGGCATTATTAAATCCGATTATCATTCTTGGTGGAATTTATGCAGGAATTTTTACACCGACAGAGGCAGCAGCTGTTGCAGCAGTATATGCATTTATCTGCGGAGCCTTTATTTACAGAGAGTTTAATATCAAAGAAATGTTTGCAACGATTGGAAATGCATGTAATACAACAGGAACAACCATGGTAATTATTGGATGTGCTACTGCATTTACAAAGATACTTACCATTGAAAAAATTCCGGGAGCAATCACAAATGGAATTATCAACTTTACAGATAATAAAATCCTGATCTTATTGCTGATCAACGTATTACTGTTGATTGTTGGATGCTTCATGGATACGACACCTGCAATGATGGTTCTGGCGCCGATTCTGTTACCGATCGCAACGCAGTTTGGAGTAGATCCTATCCACTTTGGTATCGTAATGGTTGTCAATCTGGCAATCGGATTCATTACACCACCTCTTGGAATCAACCTGTTCGTTGCGTCGAGGGTTGGACGGAGTGATTTGGAAACGGTATGCTCCGGAATTATAAAATTTATTCTGGTAATGGTTGTGGATTTATTACTGATTACATTTATCCCGGCGATCAGTATGACACTTCCGAATATATTCATGAAATAACGAGGAGGAACAGCAGCTATGAGTATATTTGATCTGACAGGAAAAAAAGCAATTGTAACTGGCGGTTCCAGAGGACTTGGCCACGGAATGGCAGAAGGATTGATGGAAGCCGGATGTGAAGTTGTAATTATAGGAACCAGAGAAAGTATTAAAGACCGTGCAGCCGAATTTAATCAAAAAGGATTCAAGTGTACGGGAGTACAGGCAGATCTGGGAGATGAAAAGGCATTAAAAAAGGCATTTGAAGAATCGCTGGCAGCACTTGACGGCCATCTGGATATTCTGGTAACGGCCCATGGTGTGCAGAGCAGACATCCATCGGAAGAATTTCCGATGGAGGACTGGAAAAGAGTGCTGGATGTGAATCTGACTGCAGTATTTGAACTGTGTCAGCTGGCTGCAAAACAGTTCATGGCACAGGAGAGCAAAGGAAAGATTATTACAGTAGCATCGATGTTGTCATTCTTTGGTGGATATACAGTACCTGCATATGCGGCATCCAAAGGCGGCGTGGCTCAGATTACAAAAGCATTCTGCAATGAATGGGCAGAAAAAGGAATTAATGTGAATTCTCTTGCACCTGGGTATATGGCAACTGAAATGAATACAGCACTTTTGGATCCGAATAATCCAAGAAAAGAAGCAATCACAAACCGCATTCCTGCAAAGAGATGGGGAACAGCGGAAGATATGAAAGGTCCTTGTGTATTTCTTGCATCGGATGCATCGGATTATCTGAACGGAGCAGTCATTCCGGTAGATGGCGGATATCTTGTGCGCTAGAGACTGAACATATAGAGAACATATAGACGTTGAATGAAAAATAACAGAAAAATATGACATAATTGGAGGAACAGACATGAAAGTAATTATTACAGACTGTGATCATGACAGCATTGATATTGAAAAGAAAGTATTTGCAGATGCAGGAATGGAAGTAGAACTGAAACAGGCAATCACAGAGGATGAGGTGATTGAGCAGTGCCAGGATGCGGAGATATTTATTGTACAGTATGCAAAGATCACAAAGAAGGTAATGGATAATTGTCCGAAATTAAAATATGTTGTCCGTTATGGTGTCGGCGTAGACACAATTGATGTACCAGAAGCTACGAAACATGGTATTCAGGTAGGAAATGTACCGGACTATGGAATGAACGAAGTGGCAGATCACGCAATTGCACTGTCCATGGCAATGGTAAGAGAAATTGTAAAAATGAATCAGTTTACTAAGAATGAAAAATGGGACTACACAAAAGCTATTCCGATCCACAGATTCAGTGAGCTGACAGTCGGTGTCGTAGGACTTGGACGAATCGGACGTAATTTTGCAAAGAAAATGCATGCGCTCGGTTTTAAAGTAATCGGAACAGATCCATATTTTAAAGCTACACCGGAGACGGATGAATATGTAACAGCAGTTTCCGTAGAAGATGTTATTACAAAATCAGATATTATTTCATTACATTGTCCTGCAGATGGAAACAAAGATTTATTCAATGCAGAGACATTTAAGAAGATGAAGAACTCAGCAGTGCTGATCAATGTAGCACGTGGTGGAATCATCAATGAAGCAGATCTGGATGAGGCATTGACGAATGGAGAGATTGCAGGAGCAGGACTTGACTGTATGCTTGGAGAGCCGGTAAGCAAAGATTCACCGCTGTTTAGACATGAGAACCTGATCGCAACACCTCATATGGCATGGTATTCAGAAGAAGCCGCAAGTGAGTTAAAGAGAAAGGTAGCAGAAGAATCTGTAAGATTTGCTAATGGTGAAGCAATTCACTATCCAATCAATAAACTGGCATAGGAGGTAGAAGATATGGTAGAAGAATTATTGAAACAGATTGAATGTATGGGGATTCTTCCGGTTATCAAACTGAATGATGCAAAGGATGCGGTCCCGCTTGCAAAAGCATTGTGCGAAGGCGGACTTCCATGTGCAGAAGTTACATTCCGTACAGACGCAGCAAAAGAATCCATTGCGGCAATGACGAAAGCTTATCCAAAGATGATGGTAGGAGCCGGAACTGTATTGAATGCAGAACAGGTAGATGCAGCAGTAGAGGCTGGGGCGAAATTCATTGTAAGTCCGGGACTGAACCCGGACACAGTTGAGTATTGTGTGAAGAAAGGGATTCCAATTCTTCCGGGATGCTCCAGCCCAAGTGATATTGAGCAGGCGATCAAATATGGACTGAATGTGGTGAAATTCTTCCCGGCAGAGGCAGCAGGCGGATTGAAAGCGATCAAAGCCATGGCGGCACCTTATGGTCAGATCCGTTTTATGCCGACTGGTGGAATCAATCCATCCAATGTCAGCGATTATCTTGCAGAAGATAAGATCCTGGCATGTGGAGGAACCTGGATGGTTCCTGCGGCAGAGATAGAGGCGGGAAATTTTGAAAAGATCAGAGAACTGACAGAAGAAGCTGTCAGAAGTATGCTCGGGTTCAGACTGGCACATGTAGGAATCAACTGCGACAATGAGTCAGAGGCTCATCAGGTAGCCGGAGCGTTTGATACAATGTTTGGATTTGCACCAAATGAAAACCCAAGCTCGATCTTTTCGGCAGGATATGTGGAGACAATGAAAACACCATATCTTGGAAGCAAAGGACATATTGCAATTGCAACATATTCTGTAGAACTGGCGAAAGCTTATCTGGAAAGAAAAGGTGTAAAATTTAATGAAAACAGCACCGTTTACCGACCGGACGGAAAGATACAGGCAATTTACATGGCAGAAGAAGTGGGCGGATTTGCAATCCATCTGGTAAGAAAGCCGAAGGAAGCATAGATGCAGATTGCAGGAAAGGAAAGAAAAAATGGGAAAGACAATATTATTTGGTGAACCGATGGCGCTTCTGATCGCAGACACGACAGGCCCGTTAGAAGAAGTAGAACATTTTACAAGAGCAATGTCAGGTGCAGAAGTAAATGTATCGATCGGATTATCAAGACTTGGACATCCGGTAGAATATCTCACCAGACTTGGTGACGATCCATTTGGACATTATATTGCAAATGCATTAAAAAAGAATGAGATAGGAACTTCTCTGGTTACATATGATGATGTGTACAGAACCGGAATTCAGCTAAAGAACCGTGTGACAGACGGAAGTGATCCATATGCACCATATTATAGAAAGGGATCGGCGGCATCACATATTACGATCAGCGAGATTGATGCGATTGATCTGACTGATGTAGAACTGGTTCATGTGACTGGAATTCCACCGGCACTTTCACAAAGTGCAAGAAAAGCAACCTTCCGGTTGATGGACAGAGCGAAGGAAGCCGGAATATTTATTACATTTGATCCCAATCTCAGACCGGCGTTATGGGAAGATGAAGAGACCATGTGTACTGTGATCAACCAGCTGGCAGCGAAGGCAGATGTAGTACTTCCGGGAATTGGCGAGTGCAAGATTCTGGCAGGAACAGAAGATAAGAAAGAAGCAGCGGAATTTTATCAGAAACTGGGAGTGAAAACAGTAATCATCAAAGATGGATCAAAAGGAGCTTATGTACAGACTGCAGATGAGCATTATGAGGTAGCAGGCTATAAGGTGGAGAAAGTAGTAGATACCGTTGGAGCCGGTGATGGATTTGCAGTCGGAGTCTTAAGTGGAATTCTGGAAGGACTGGATCTGAAGAACAGTGTAAAGAGAGGAAATGCGATAGGAGCAATTCAGGTAATGAATATCGGAGATAACGAAGGACTTCCGACACCGGAAGAATTGAAAGCGTTTCAGGAAAATAACTAGATAAAAATTATGGATATTGGATAGGAGATTACCTCCAAAAAAACAGAGTCTGGACTTTGATGTTACAGGCTCTGTTTTTTATCATGCGTCCGAGGGGCTCTGTAGATGTTCTACTTTTTAGAAAAAGGATAAGAAATCGCCATAAACAGGCTAATTTATCGGTAGTAAGGACAGAATCAGGTTGCTATAATGACATCGTAAACAAAGAGAACGACAGATACACGGAGGAGATCAAATGGAGATTCTGAACGTAACAGATGCAGAATTTAAGACTTACGGAAGAGTTCTGGAAGGGTACGATATGACGGAACTTCTGAAAGCAATGGAACATGCACCACTTCCACTGGATGAAGTGATCTATGAACCATCCATTGAAGAACTGGAAGCACTGAAGATTGCAGATGAGATGAAGGAACGTGCTTATGGAGGACTGGAGATCCAGGTTGGATATTGTAATGGGAATAATAAGAAATTAAATGCAGTAGAGTATCACCGCTCTTCAGAACTGGACATAGCAGTAGATGATCTGATCCTTCTGCTTGGATGCCAGCAGGACATTAAAGATGATTATACATACGATACAGAAAAGATCAAAGCATTCTTGATTCCGGCAGGAACAGGTGTGGAATTATATGCAACCACACTTCACTATGCACCATGCTCAGTGACAGAAAATGGATTCCGATGCGTGGTCGTACTTCCAGAAGATACAAATACAGAACTGACAGAAGTACAGAAAAAGACAATTGAAGAAGCCAGAAAAGCAGAAGGAAAGATGCCGGAAGACGGACTGCTCACCGCAAAGAATAAATGGCTGATCGCACATGAAGAAGCAAAGATCGAAGGAGCATTTAACGGACTTTGCGGAAAGAATGTAGAAGTTTAAAAGTATAGAGGTATAGAGAAATATAGAGAACGGACAGTCATATGCAGCAGATCATACGAGTGCAGCCGCAGACTGATCGCATAAGGAAAACAATGTTAGAAATATTGCAATAAATAATAGATGAATCAGGAGGAATCACAAAATGAACAACATGCCAGAAGTAAAAATCGGAGTCGTAGCAGTCAGCAGGGATTGTTTCCCGGAAAGCCTTTCTGTCAACAGAAGAAAGAATCTGATGAAAGCCTATACGGAAAAATACGGAGCAGAAGGAATCTATGAATGTCCTGTATGTATCGTAGAAAGCGAGATCCATATGGTACAGGCTCTGGAAGATATCAAGAATGCAGGATGTAATGCACTGTGCGTATATCTTGGAAACTTTGGACCGGAGATATCAGAAACATTACTTGCGAAACATTTCGATGGACCGAAGATGTTCGTAGCAGCAGCTGAAGAAAGCGGAGATAACTTATTAGACGGACGTGGAGATGCATATTGTGGTATGCTGAATGCAAGCTATAATCTTCAGCTTCGTAACATCAAAGCTTATATCCCGGAATATCCGGTCGGAGATGCAGAAGAATGTGCTGATATGATCCACGAATTCCTTCCGATCGCAAGAGCAGTCATCGGACTTCAGAACTTAAAGATCATCAGCTTCGGACCAAGACCGATGAATTTCCTTGCATGTAATGCACCGATCAAGCAGCTTTACAATCTTGGAGTAGAAATTGAAGAAAACTCAGAGCTTGATCTCTTCGAAGCATTCAATAAACATGCCGGAGATGAAAGAATTCCTGCAATCGTAAAAGAGATGGAAGAAGAACTCGGAGCAGGAAATAAGAAGCCGGAGATTCTTCCAAAACTGGCTCAGTATGAGATCACATTGAAGGACTGGGTAGAAGAACACAAAGGATACCGCAAATATGTAGCACTTACAAGCAAATGCTGGCCGGCATTCCAGACACAGTTCGGATTCGTTCCATGTTATGTAAACAGCCGTCTGACAGCACAGGGAATCCCAGTTTCCTGCGAGGTTGATATCTACGGAACATTAAGTGAGTTCATCGGAACGGTTGTAAGTCAGGATACAGTAACATTACTCGACATCAACAACTCTGTACCAAAAGATATGTACAAGAATGATATCGAAGGAAAATACAATTATACACAGAAAGACACATTCATGGGATTCCACTGTGGAAACACAGCTTCCAGCAAGCTTTCATTCTGTGAGATGAAATATCAGAAGATCATGGCAAGAGCACTTCCGGAAGAAGTTACACAGGGAACACTGGAAGGAGATATCGTGCCGGGAGATATCACATTCTATCGTCTGCAGAGTACAGCAGATAACAAACTCCGCGCATATGTTGCACAGGGAGAAGTCCTTCCGGTAGCGACAAGATCCTTCGGTGCGATCGGTGTATTTGCAATTCCGGAAATGGGAAGATTCTACCGCCACGTGCTGGTAGAAAAGGGATTCCCACATCACGGAGCTGTTGCATTCGGACACTTTGGAAAAGAACTGTTTGAAGTATTCAAATACATTGGAGTCCCTGTAGATGAGATCGGTTATAACCAGCCTGCAGGAGTAAGATATCCTACAGAGAATCCTTGGGGATAATCAGGAAAGCTGTAAAGTTAAAGTGTTGTCAAAATGATATCGAAGTGATATAGAAGGACAGAATAAAATGAACATAAAAGTATCAGGGACTGAGATTCCGGTTCCTGAAAAAAGGTGAAGGAGGACAAGGATGTTATACATAGGTGTAGATCTTGGAACATCGGCAGTAAAACTTCTGGTAATGGATGAGACAGGAGATATTAAAAAGATTGTTTCGAAAGAATATCCGCTCTATTTCCCACATCCGGGATGGTCGGAGCAGAAACCGGAAGACTGGTTTGAACAGTCAATAGAAGGAATCAAAGAACTGACTGCAGAGTGCGACAAGTCACAGGTGGCGGGAATCAGCTTTGGCGGTCAGATGCACGGACTGGTTGCACTGGATAAAGATGACAATGTGATCCGCCCGGCAATTCTCTGGAATGACGGAAGAACAGGGGAAGAGACAGAGTATCTGAATGAAGTGATCGGAAAAGACAAGTTATCTGAATATACGGCAAACATTGCATTTGCAGGGTTCACTGCACCGAAGATATTATGGGTGAAAAAGCATGAGCCGGAGAATTTTGCGAAGATCGCAAAGATCATGCTGCCAAAAGACTATCTGGCGTATAAGCTTTCCGGTTCATTCTGCACAGATGTCTCCGATGCATCTGGAATGCTGCTTATGGATGTAAAGAACCGCTGCTGGTCGAAAGAAATGATGGATATCTGCGGTATCACGGAAGAGAAGCTGCCGAAACTTTATGAAAGCTATGAAGTGGTTGGTACTTTGAAGAAAGAAATCGCAGATGAGCTTGGATTTTCTGAAAATGTGAAAGTCATCGCCGGAGCCGGAGACAATGCTGCAGCAGCAGTCGGGACCGGAACAGTCGGTGACGGAATGTGTAATATTTCCCTCGGAACCTCTGGAACAATCTTCATTTCCAGTGATAAGTTTGGAGTGGATGAGCATAATGCCCTGCACTCATTTGCGCATGCAGACGGACATTACCATCTGATGGGTTGTATGTTAAGTGCCGCATCCTGCAATAAATGGTGGAACGAAGAGATCCTGAAGACAAAAGATTTTGCTGCTGAACAGGCAGGAATCACGAAGCTTGGTGAAAACCGTGTATTCTATCTTCCGTATCTGATGGGAGAGAGATCGCCGCATAACAATCCGGATGCAAGAGCGATGTTCATCGGAATGTCCATGGATACTACCCGTGAAGATATGACACAGGCAGTGCTGGAAGGTGTTGCATTTGGTCTTCGCGATTCTCTGGAAGTTGCAAGAAGTCTTGGAATCAAGATTGAAAGAACTAAGATCTGCGGCGGCGGGGCCAAGAGTCCGCTGTGGAAGAAGATGATCGCAAATATCATGAATCTGAAGGTGGATGTGGTAGAGAACGAAGAAGGACCGGCACTTGGCGGAGCGATGCTGGCAGCTGTCGGATGCGGCGAATATCCGGATGTAGAGACGGCAGCAGCAAAGATCGTAAAGGTTGTCGATACAGTTGAACCAGCTGCTGAACTGACTGCAAAATATGAAGAACGTTATCAGCAGTTCAGAAAGATTTATCCAACTGTGAAATGCTTATATGAAAAATGCTGATAGCTGTATAGAAAATAAACAGTGGCATACATAAGGCGGGGGAAAAACCTATATGAAAAATACGGATTTTACTTTCTTGGGCAGGACGGATATGTTAGAATAGTCAGAAGAGTGAAATCTTAGGTGAAGAGGTATGAGATGTGTAATTCTCATACCTCTTTTTCAAAGAAAGCGGTAATAGAAAACAGAGAGGATACTGGCAATATAGAAGCCGCTTTGTAAGAATCTGAGATGGAACAAAACGAAGCAAAGGAAAGTAGAGGAGGAAATGAAAACATGGAAAGTCATAAGATTATCCAGGTAGAAGAAAAAGTACCATTGAAACTGTTGCTGCCACTTAGTATCCAGCATATGTTTGCGATGTTTGGGGCATCGGTTCTGGTTCCGTTCATATTCGGAATCAATCCGGCAATTGTACTTTTTATGAATGGTGTGGGAACGTTGATCTTTATTGCAGTGACGAAAGCAAAGTCACCGGCATATCTGGGATCAAGCTTTGCATTCCTGGCACCGGCAGGCGTTGTCATAAGCAAGATGGGATATCCGTATGCACTGGGAGGATTCGTGGCAGTCGGATTCTGTGGATGTATCCTGTCATTTATCATTTACAAATGTGGAACAAAGTGGATCGATATTGTACTTCCACCGGCTGCGATGGGACCGGTCGTTGCACTGATCGGACTTGAGTTATCAAGCTCAGCAGCAAGCAATGCAGGTCTGCTGGACGATAAGATCAATCCGAAAAATGTACTTGTATTCGCAGTGACATTGGGGGTTGCAGTATTCGGAAATATTTTATTCAGAGGATTTTTATCGGTTATCCCGATCCTGATCGCGGTGATCGCTGGTTATCTGACTGCACTGGCATGTGGAATCCTTGATTTTACCCAGGTAATGGAGGCATCCTGGTTTGCGATCCCGAATTTCCAGGCACCGAAGTTTGACATGGGAGCGATCCTTATGATCCTTCCGGTACTGCTGGTTATCACATCCGAGCATATCGGACATCAGGTTGTAACAAGTAAGATCATCGGAAGAGATCTCTTGTCAGATCCGGGACTCCACAGATCTCTGTTTGGAGATAACTTCTCTACCATGGTATCCGGATTGATCGGATCTGTGCCGACGACTACATATGGAGAGAACATCGGAGTAATGGCAGTCACGAAAGTATACAGTGTCCGCGTGATCGGCGGAGCTGCGATCCTGTCTATTATCTGTTCGTTCGTGGGAAAATTGTCGATGATGATCCAGACAATTCCGGGACCGGTTATCGGAGGAATCTCCTTCCTTCTGTATGGTATGATCGGGGCATCTGGCTTACGTATCCTGGTAGACTCCAGGGTTGATTACGGAAGATCCAGAAACCTGATGTTAACATCCATCGTGTTCGTAACCGGTCTGTCTGGAATATCTGTGAATATCGGAACTGTTTCGTTGACCGGAATGGTTCTGGCATGTGTCGTAGCTATGGCACTCAGTCTGATATTCTATATCTTAGATAAATTAAAGCTTACCAATGATCAGGAAGCGTAAGGTCTTCTTTTCGCATAGCGAGAGAAGCACCCGGAACGGAGAAGTTCGGCATGCCGTCTTCGTCCCAGAATACTTTGCCGATGTAGGCATTTCTTCCGGCATCGTAAAGCGGCTGATAATCACCTTCCCCTAAGTAACGTTCTTCCTGACGTGCGTGATAGACCATCAGGTCTTCCGTATCGTCGGTAGAACGGGTGAAGCTGTTGTGGCCCGGTCCGAAGAATCCGGTAGCACGGCTGCTCTGGAATACCGGATAAGGGAGTTTTGTCCAGGAAGAAGAATCCAGAAGATCGGAATCTTCATCTGCATATAAAAGTCCCATATTGTAAAGTGCATCTGTGCCGCTTGCAGAGAACGTAAGGAAGATACGGCCATCATGTTTGATGACTGCAGGACCTTCGTTTACTGCGAATCCATGAAGCTCCCAGTTATACTCCGGATGTGTCAGAAGAACGGACGGAGTGCAGATGGTCCATGGATTGGATAATTTTGCAATAAAAATGTCGGAGATATTATTTGTCTTCTGCGCCCATACAAAGTAATCGACACCGTTATGATGGAAGAAGGTATGGTCCAGAGAAAAGTCAGTAAATGCAATGTCATTTTCCACGGTAGTCTGGATGGCACCTTTGTTGATCCATGGATCTGTCATCGGATCCTGGCCGGTACATGCAAGACAGTGTGGACGGATCCGCCATGAAGAATGGTCGGATACGGTGGTGGTATAGTATACATACCAGCCGCCCTGGATATAATGAATCTCAGGAGCCCAGAGGTGAGGACTTACACGGTCCGGACCGATGGGCTCTCTTTCATAGATCACTCTCTCGGTATAGCGGCCGGAATTGTCGGTCAGATCTTCCAGCGTGTCGGCACAGCGCAAGATAATATAACGATACTGGTAAGTACCATTTAAGTTGTGTCCGGCGTCGGTATGTGATCCAAGGAAATAATATTTCCCGTCGGTGTGTTTGTAGATATAAGGATCCGCACGATGGCTGATGATCGGAGTGGCATAGTCGTTATCCTGGATACGTGCAGTACCGTCTTCGCTTCGGATAATGTTACGTGTCTCCTGCATTCTGTTTGTGTAAGTGACTTGTACTGTCTCTGGATTGTTTTCTGATTTTTCTACAGACTGAATGCATACGGCTTCGGGTTTGCCATATTTGTTCTGTAAAGAACACAGACCGGTATAAGAGACCGGTTCTCCTTCCGAATCCTGTACTTTTAATGCATCGGATGCGGCGAGTTCTTCGCAAGGAAGAACGATCGGAAAACCGCCGTTCAGGGAGTACCAGTCCTTCCGGTTGTAACTGTATTCGAGATAATAATGATTTTCTTCCGGTGTTTCCCATGAGACATTCACGGATCGTATAAACGCAGTATCCTGCTGATCATGATAGAACTTATCTGCCATAGGAAGTGTAATTGATTGATTCATAAATCCTCCTCAGGCATTGTATTCGTTAGAAAAATAAGGGTTTAATTATTTTAGCATAGAATTAATTGATTGACAAGACAGAAACGAATAGTCTAAGATAAATAATAGTATAGAAAGTAAAATAAGAACAGTGGTTGTGAACCACAAAAGCGAGAGAGGGGAAAAAAGATGGTTACGATCAAAGAGATTGCAAAGGAATGCAATGTCTCTGTCGCAACAGTATCGAATATCTTGAATCACAAACCCGGCGCAAGTGATGAGACTAGAAAAAACGTGATGGCTAAGATAAAAGAGCTGAACTATAAGCCTAATACTGTGGCGAGAAATCTAAAGACGAAGAATACGAGAACGATCGGAGTTATTATTGAAGATTTGACGATTTTCAGTATTCCGGATATCGTAGACGGTATTACAGAACATTGTGAGGAGAACAATTATCAGATCCTGCTGATCAATCTGAGATTGTTCAAGAAGTATAATGATTTCTACTATCACAGAGATGACTACTATGGACGTGTCGGCGCGGAAATTGATAAACTGATCGCCAGACAGGTAGAAGGTGTGATCTATGTTGCGGCTCATGAGAGAATCATGCATTGTATTCCGGAGAATCTTCCGGTACCTGCGGTCATGGCATACGGATATACAGAGAATAAGGATATTCCTTCCGTGGTGGTAAATGACGAAGACGGAGCATATCAGATCGTACAATATCTGATCGCAAACGGACATCGTCATATAGGAATTATTACCGGTAAAGCTGACAGTATCCATATGCAGGAAAGACTTCTCGGAATGCAGAGAGCCTTTTTTGAAAATCAGATATTGTATAATCCCAAAGCAGTATATTATGGTGACTGGACCAGAAAAAGCGGTTATGAGGGAGCCGCCCGGATTTTGAAGCAGGGAGTGACAGCTATTTGCTGTATGAATGACCTGATGGCAGGCGGGGTATATGACCGCCTGGAAGAAGAAGGATTGATTCCGGGAAAAGATATAGCTGTTACAGGATATGATAACCGTGAATTATCCGGATATTATAAACCGCCGCTTAGTACGATCTCTCTGCCGCTGCATGATATCGGATATATGGCAAGCGAAGTGATCATGCGTATGGTAGAAGAAAAAGAACTGAAGGAACCGGACGGGGTATACCGTGTCGGATGTCATATGCTGGAGCGCAATTCGGTCAGTAATATCAACGGAAATGCTCGAGAAGAATAAGAAAATAACGGAAATCAGAAAAAAATAAGCACTTACAGAAGCAAAAAAGGTTCTGTAAGTGCTTATTTTATCATGAGTTTGTGAAAAATGCACAAAATTAAACGTTTAAGTTTTACTTGCACTTATCATAAAAGTGAGCGTATAATCAAATCAAACAAAAAAACAGGCAGAAAAGACAAAGATTTTAAGCCTGAAGAAAAGAAAAAAAGCATTGTATATTGAAAAAAAGGGAAAATTAAAAAAAGAGTATTAAACGATTAAGAAAAATGGAAATCTGATCATAATATTTTTAATATTCTGAGGAAAAAATTATGGATGACAAGAAACTGAAAACAGTACCGCTGAACAGGATTAAGATATCGGATCCCTTCTGGGACAGATATATACATCTGGTAAAAGATGTTCTGATTCCATATCAGTGGGACATTTTAAATGACAGGCTTCCGGATGTGGAGACGAGTCATTGCATCGAAAACTTTAAGATTGCGGCAGGAGAATCACAGGGTGATTTTGAAGGGGCAGTGTTCCAGGACACGGATGTGGCAAAGTGGCTGGAAGCTGTAGCGTATTCGCTGGCAGTAGAACCAGACGAACATTTATCTTACCTTGCTGATAAAACGATTAATCTTATAGGACGTGCGCAATGTGAAGATGGATACTTGAATACATATTTTACAATCAAGGATCCGTCAAAACGGTGGACAAATCTGAAAGAAGGACATGAATTATATACGGCAGGTCACATGACAGAAGCTGCGGTTGCATATTATAAAGCAACCGGAAAAACAGAATTTCTGGAAATTATGAAAAAATTCGCAGATCTGATCTGCCGGACATTCGGACCTGAAGAGGGACAGAATCATGGATATCCGGGACATCAGGAGATTGAACTGGCGCTGATTCGTCTGTATCATGTAACCGGAGAGAAAAAGTATCTGGATACTGCAAAATACTTCATCGACCGCAGAGGCGTTGGAGAGAATTACTTCTTAGAAGAAGAAAAAAGACCGGAATATGAGCAGATCTTTCCGGAATTTGCAGGATATGATCCAAGATATTCACAGTCCCATCAGCCGGTGAGAGAACAGAAAACGGCAGAAGGACATGCGGTAAGAGCGGTCTATATGTATTGTGCAATGGCAGATCTGGCGTATGAATATCAGGATGAAGAATTGCTGGAAGCATGCAGGACATTGTGGGAAGATATGACAAAGCGTCAGATGTATATCACAGGAAGTATCGGGGCATCCGGACTTCTGGAACGCTTTACAACGGATTATGATCTCCCGAATAACAGTAATTATTCAGAGACATGTGCATCGATCGGACTTGCACTCTTCGGTAGAAGAATGGCACAGATTACAAAAGATGCAGCCTATATGGATGTTGTAGAAAGAGCACTTTACAATACGTTGTTATCAGGGATTGCCCAGGATGGAAAGAGTTTCTTTTATGTGAATCCGTTGGAAGTATGGCCGGATAATTGCATCAACCGGACTTCGAAAGAACATGTAAAACCTGTCAGACAGAAATGGTTCGGAGTGGCATGCTGCCCGCCGAATATTGCAAGAACACTGGCTTCTATGGGACAGTATATATATTTTACAGATAAGAATACAGCATATGTAAACTTATATATTTCCAATGAAGCACAGATAGAGCTGGAAGAAGGAACACTGAAGATTCAGATGGAAAGTGATCTTACGAATACCGGACACATCTCGATGACGGTTATACCGGAAGAAGGAGGCAGCCATGATCTGGCACTCAGAATTCCGGATTATGTAAAGAATTATGTGATCAGAAAAGATGGCATGATCCAGGAACATACAGATATCTGTCAGTCATATCTTAAGATAGAAGGTGTGGATAAACAGACAGAGATCACGATTGATTTTGAAGTACCGGTAAGATTTGTAAGAGCAAATCCAAATGTCAGAGAAGATGCAGGAAAGGTTGCACTTGTCAAAGGACCGCTGGTGTATTGTCTGGAAGAGACAGATAATGGGGAGAACCTCCCATCGATCTTCGTAAGTACGAATCAGGAAGTAGAAGAGACATTTGAACCTGAACTTTTAGGAGGGGTGACAACACTCCGGTTAAAAGGAAAGAGACTGCATACATGGCAGGATGGAGCATTGTACGATGCCAGAGAGCCGGAATTCGAAGAAGTGGAACTGAAAGCAATTCCATATCACTGCTGGGACAACCGTAAGACAGGTGAGATGCTGGTATGGATGAAAGAAATGTTCTGATAATTGAATCTTTCAGGGAACATAGACCCTGTGGAGAATATATATCTATAAAGGAGGAAAATCTATGAAAAAGAAAGTAGTGTCAGTACTTTTATGCGTGGCTATGACAGCAACTATGCTGCTTGGATGTAGCGCAGGAAGTGAAAAGAGTGATTCCAAGAAATCATCTAAGAGTGAATCAGGCGGAACAACAGAGATGAAGGTTGACGGGGATGCAACAACCATTAATGTATGGACATTCATCGAGTTACACCAGAAATTCTACACAGAGATGGCTAAGAAATGGAATGAGGAACATCCAGACAAGAAAGTTAAATTAGTGCTTTCCAACATGCAGTATGATGATATGCACAACAAATTATCACTTGCACTGGAATCAGGAAAAGGAGCTCCGGACGTTGTTGATATCGAGCTCGGAAAATTCCCATCATTCACAAACGGTAAGATCGGACTTATGGATCTGACAGATGCAATTGCACCATACAAAGACAACGTAGTTGAATCAAGACTTGACATCTACGGAAAAGATGGAAAATATTACGGATTCCCAACACACGTTGGTACAACAGTTGCATTCTACAATGACGATCTGTTAAAAGAAGCAGGAATTGATTATACAACAATCAAGACATGGGATGACTTCAAAGCAGCCGGTGTGAAATATCACGAAGCTACAGGAAAAGAATTCGCTTGTGCTGAGACAACAGCTCAGTGGATGGTTAACCTTATGTTAGCTCAGAAGGGTACAGATTATCTTGACAAAGATGGTAACCTTGACCTTACAAATGATAAAGTAGTAGAGGTTCTTCAGTACATCAAAGATATGCAGGATGCAGGTGCACTTGCTACTGTAGCTGGTGGACAGCCGGATAACGAAGAAGCTTATCCAGAATACAACAGCGGTAACTTTGCAGTACAGATCATGCCTTTCTGGCAGACATCAAGATTTACAAACTACATGTCTGACCTTGAAGGAAAGATCGCAATCGCAGCTCCTCCGGTATTTGGAGACAACGATGCAGTTAAGACAATCGGTGGCGGCGGAACCGGTACAGCAGTTGTAAAATCTTCTAAGAATGCAGACCTTGCAGCAGAAGTATTCGCTTATATCAAACTGTCTGAAGATGCCAACAAAGAAGTTTGGAACGTATTAGGATTTGACCCTGTTAATACATCAGTATGGACAGACACAGACCTTACACAGAATCCGGACAACCAGTTCGTAAAATACTTCAAGACAAAACCATTTGACACTCTGTTAGAGCTCCAGGATAGCATCGGTGGACTTGATTCTTACACAAGTTCAAAATATCCATCTATCAACAACGAGTTCTGCACAACAACACTGAACAACATTTTCGAAGAAGGAATGGACGTAAAAGATGCACTGAAACAGTCTCAGGAAACTCTTGAAAATGAATTCGGCGACAAATAAGAATTTGCAATTAAGTAATTAGGAAAGCAATAAGCATGGGGTTGCGTGCAAAAACTGCCGCATCCCCTTTTCTAATAAGAAGGAGGATACATAAAAACCATGAAGAAATTTTTCTATTCTCAGAAATTAGCTCCTTATGTGTTTATCCTTCCTTTTGTCCTTACTGTTATATTTTTCTGGGCAGTTCCAATCGCGAACGGAGTCCTTTTAAGTTTTCAGGATGTATTACAGGATAAATGGGTTGGATTGGATAATTATAAGAGACTTCTGTCCGATAAGATCTTTTTAAAAGCTTTATTTAACAGTACACGTTACATGATCGGAACACTGATACTTCTGATTCCGTTTCCGATGCTTTTTGCAACACTTCTGAACAGTAAGCTGATGAAGAAACCTGGATTTTTCAAATCCATCTACTTCCTTCCTGCACTTACATCAGTCGTAGTTGCAGGTACGATCTTCCGTCTGATGTTCGGTGAGATGGAGACATCTCTTGCAAACCAGGTGATCGGAATGTTCGGATTTGGACCGATCAAATGGTTAAAGAATGATCTGACCGGATATTTTGCACTGTTACTTCTGGCATGCTGGAGATGGACAGGTGTTAATATCCTGTATTTCCTTGCCGGATTACAGAGCATTTCAACAGATCTTTATGAAGCAGCTTCTATTGACGGAGCAAATAAGTGGCAGCAGTTTACAAGAATTTCCCTTCCACTTCTGAAACCAACAACCGTATATGTATTAACGATCAGTATCTATGCAGGACTTGCAATGTTTAATGAAAGTTACATGTTATGGAAAGGTAACAACTCGCCGCAGAATATCGGACTTACGATCGTCGGATATCTGTACAGGCAGGGAATTGAAAAACGAGCAATGGGTTATGCCTGCGCCGTAGGACTTGTACTTCTGATCATTGTCATGATCGTAAATATGATCCAGCTGGCAGCTACAGGAACATTCAAGAAGGAGGAGAGATAGTATGGGCGAAAAGAGAAAAAATAAAGACCGGCTTTGTACTGTATTAATGATCATCTTCTTCTCCATCCTGGCTATCCTGGTGATCCTTCCAATCTACACGATCTTCCTTGCCAGTTTCAAACCGGGCGGAGATCTTCTCCAGTACGGACTGAACCTTGGAATTGACTGGAGCCGGATGAGTCTTGATAACTATGTACTTCTGTTCACAGGCCAGCATGATTACTGGAGATGGTTCTTTAACAGTATCACGCTTACTGTAGTTACAGTAGTGGCAACACTTCTCGTAAGTGCATTTGTAGGATATGGATTTGCAGCTTATGAATTCAAAGGAAAGAACGTAATGTTCGTTATCGTTCTTCTGATCTTGTCTGTTCCACTGGAAGTTATCATGCTTCCTCTGTACAAACAGATGACAAACTGGGGACTGATGGATAACTATATTGCAATCGTATTACCATTCGTTGCGCATGCATCCACAATCTTCTTCTTCAGACAGTATCTTCTGGGACTTCCGAAGTCACTTCTGGAGGCCGGACGAATCGACGGAGCAACAGAGTATGGTATCTTCTTCAAGCTGATCATGCCGATCATGAAGCCTGCATTTGCAGCGATGGCGATCCTGAATGGTATGAATGCATGGAACAACTACCTGTGGCCATTACTGGTAATCCGTTCTTCTGAAAAATATACACTGACACTTGGACTGAACACACTGATCAACCCATATGGAGATAACTATTCACTCCTGGTTGTAGGTTCGTTCTTCTCAATTATTCCTATCTTTATACTGTTTGTATGTTTCCAGCAGTATTTCATCGAAGGTATGACAGCAGGTGCGGTAAAAGAATAATCACTGTAAACTATGAATACACAAAGATACAGGAGAATCTGCCACCGGCAGGTTCTCCACGTGTAAGATATAATATAATAGGAGGCTGAAAATGAGTAAGACAGCAAAGATGATCATTGACAAAGATTTCCAAATTTCCAAAGTAGATGACAGAATCTACGGTTCTTTCATCGAGCATCTTGGACGTGCAGTATATGATGGATTATACCAGCCGGGCAATCCGCTGTCAGATGATGACGGATTCCGTAAAGATGTCATTGATCTGGTAAAAGAACTGGATGTACCAATCATCCGTTATCCGGGTGGAAACTTCGTATCCAACTTCTTCTGGGAAGACAGCGTAGGACCTGTTGAAGAGCGTCCGGCACGTCTGGAACTGGCATGGAGAAGTCTGGAAGAAAACAAGATCGGATTAAATGAATTCGCAAAATGGACAGACAAAGTAAATTCCAACATGATGATGGCTGTAAACCTTGGTACAAGAGGAATTGCAGATGCCTGCAACCTTCTGGAATACTGTAACCACCCGGGTGGAACAAAATACAGTGATCTGCGTATCAAACATGGTGTAAAAGATCCACACAACATCAAAGTATGGTGCCTGGGAAATGAGATGGACGGACCATGGCAGCTTGGACACAAGACAATGCAGGAGTATGGACGTCTTGCAGAGGAGACAGCAAAAGCAATGAAACTGATCGATCCATCGATCGAACTGGTATCCTGCGGAAGCTCAGCTCTTGATATGCCGACATTCCCGAAATGGGAATCTACAACACTGGAAAGCACATATGATTACGTTGATTATGTATCTATGCACCAGTATTATGGAAACCGTGATAATGATACTGCTGATTTCCTTGCATGCTCAGATGATATGGATGAATTCATCCGTACTGTTGTTGCAACATGTGACTATGTAAAAGCGAAAAAACGTGGTAAGAAAGATATCAATATCAGTTTTGATGAATGGAATGTATGGTTCCATTCGAATGCAGCCGATGATGATATCACACAGAACCATCCATGGCAGGTAGCACCTCCGATGCTGGAAGACATTTACACATTTGAGGATGCACTGGCAGTTGGACTGATGCTGATCACATTATTAAAACATGCAGACAGAGTAAAGATTGCATGCCTGGCGCAGCTGGTTAATGTTATTGCACCGATCATGACCGATCAGGGCGGCGGAGCTGCATGGAAGCAGACAATCTTCTATCCATTCCTTCATGCTTCCAAATACGGCCGTGGTGTAGCACTGATGCCTCTGGTACAGACAACAAAGCATGACACAGCAAAACATGAAAATGTTACTGACGTAGAAAGCGTTGCAGTGTATAATGAAGAGAAAGAAGAGCTTACAATCTTCGCTGTTAACCGTACACTGGAAGATGATATTGAACTGACAACAGACTTAAGAGGTATGGAAGGATTCCATCTGGTAGAGCATATCGTTATGGAAGAATCCGACCTGAAGCTGGTAAATAGTTCTTACGAAGAAAAAGTAGTACCAAAGACAGTAAACCGTTCAAAGATGGATGGTGGAATCATGACAACTCTTCTTGGAAAAGCATCTTGGAATGTAATCAGATTAAGTAAGTAGAGGCGGTTAAGATATGAAATTTTGGGCAATTGACAGTCCGGTAATGAGAGTGCTTGGACGACTGGGGGATATTATTATACTGAACATGATCTTTGTAGTCGGATGTATTCCGGTGATCACCATCGGAACTTCCTTAAGTGCTCTGTATGCGGTGGCGATGAAGATGGCAAGAGGGGAAGATCCGTCGGTGTGGAAGGAATTCTGGAAAGCCTATAAGAGGAACTTCAGACCGGCAACCATCTGCTGGCTGGTCATGGCTGTCATTGCCGTACTGCTGTTTGTGGATTTCCGGATCATCGGAGTTCTGAAAAGAAGCAGCGAAAGTATGTACAGCATTATGCGTATTGTACTTGCAGTGATCCTTGGAATGTGGATACTGATGTTCCAGTATCTGTTTCCATATATTGCAAGATTTGAAAATGGAATCTTTGCAACACTGCGCAATGCACTGCTTCTTGCGGCAGCGCATATTCCATCTACGATCGTGATCGTAGGATTAAGTGTCGGATCGCTGATCTTAACATTGTTCACATCCAGATCCTTTGTGATCGCAAGTATTATATGGGTGTTCTTTGGATTTGCGGTACTGGCATATGTACAGGCATTTCTCCTGTGCAGGATTTTTGAAAAATATGAAAAGTAAATTGTATTAGTAGTGTTCCAATAAGATCCTCAGAAAGAGGACGGAAAATGGGCAATATTATATACATGCGGCTATATTTGCTTCATTCAAAGCTGCCGCCTGTATGTAATATTGCCCATTTTCTGTAGAGATCAAAGTATGCAGGATAAGTTGCTGTCTGCAGGAACTGTCAGGGGCAGTTCCTTGCGAAACCTCCGGCAGAGATGTTCGGTTCTGCAGTGTTATACCGCAGGCAATTCATCAATAATCTGCTTCAGGATCTTTTCTACAGAATCGGTAACATGGGTTGCGTATTTATCGATACCGGGAGCAGCATTCGCCATGGCATAGCTTGTGCCGGCGGTCTGCAGCATTTCCACATCGTTATACTGGTCTCCGAATACGACACAGTCTTTTGCATCAATATGTAAATGATCAATCAGATTTTTTAATGCACTTCCTTTGTTGGCGGTCGGGCAGATGAAGTCTACCCAGAGATTGCCGGAAGTAACAACCTTGATGTCGGATGAAAACATTTCTTTTAAGTGTTTTTCACACGCATCGGTTCCACTGTAATCGCAGACTGCAATCTTAAGGATCGGTTCCGGAATCTCAGTTCTTGGGTCATCGATGAATTTCATATGATTCTGGATGACATTTACCATGTGATTATAGAATTCCGGATTTTTCGAGGTGCTGTAGCAGACACGTTCGCCGGAGATGATGCAGTTGTATTGTGGATATTTTGCAACTTCATCCAGGATACGGTAAGCAAGATCCTGTTCAATAATTCCTTTGGAAATAGTTTCTTCGTTGTATATACAGAGAGAACCATTCTCGGCTATGTATGCGATATCATCCTGAACCGGAGTGAACAGTCTGCGCAGATTCAGATACTGGCGTCCGCTTGCGGCTGCGAACATGATCCCGTGTTCTTTCAAGGTGCGGATTTGGTCGAAAACAATTGGATTGACATCATGTGCGCCATTTTGAAGTAGTGTGCCATCAAGGTCGCTGGCGATTAATTTAACCATAAAAAACTCCTTATATAAAACATTTCTGAAAACATTGATATTTATTTCGCTACTAATTATAATATATATGAGTAAAATATGAAAGACAAAGGTAGGAACAGGGATATGAAGATTGGAATTGCAAATGATCATTCTGCAGTGGACATGAAAAATGAGATTGTAGAATATCTGGAAAGTCTGGGACATGAAGTCGTGAACTATGGAACAGATTCTTATGAAAGCTGTAATTATCCGGAATTCGGTGAGAAGATCGGGAATGCAGTGGCAAGCGGTGAAGTAGAGCAGGGGATTGCAATCTGCGGAACCGGTGCCGGAATCTCGCTGGCAGCGAATAAAGTAAATGGAATCCGTGCAGTAGTGTGCAGCGATCCATATACAGCAAGAATGGCAAAAGAGCACAACAATGCGAACGTGATCGCATTCGGAGCACGTGTGATCGGTATCGAGACTGCGAAATGCATCGTAGATGCATGGCTGAACGCCAAGTTTGAAGGCGGAAGACATGCCACAAGAGTGGACATGATCATGGACGTGGAAAAGAGAAATCATAATTTATAGAATGCATTTTTGAGATAGAGACATATTATGGATATGGAGGAAGAGACTACTGACAGTGGTCTCTTTTTTAGGACAAAAAAACGACACGCAGAGATTGTGATCTGCATGCCGCCTTTTATAACTTATTTCTGGTGAGCTGCTTCGTACTCTCTGAAAGCATCTACCTTTGGCTGAGAAGAGCATCCCGGAACGAATTCGTTTGTCAGGAAAGCGTCTGTTAATTCTTCTCTTAACTTGTTGCCGATTGTGAAAGCTCCCATACATGCGATGTTGGCATCGTTGCTGAGACGGGCTCTCTTAGCTGAGTATACATCAGAAAGTAATGCTGCATAAGCACCTTTTACTTTATTAGCTGCGATAGAAACGCCAAGACCTGTTCCACAGATCAGGATTCCGCGGTCATACTCGCCGGAAGCAACAGCTTCTGCAACTGCAACTGCTGTGTTGGCGTAGATAGGATCTTCGCTTCCGAAGTCTTTGATCTCTCCGTAACCCTTATCTTCCATAAATTTGATCAGTTCCTCTTTTGCCTGCTGTGCGTTTGGATCACATCCGATTGCGATTTTCATAGTGAATATCCTCCTTAGATATAAAAATTAAATTGTTTTTTAATGAATTACAGTTTGCTAAAATGTCTTCTATATTAAGAAGCTTTATTTTGTGTCATATGCTTTGATCGCATCACGGATCAAAGTGTCGAATTTATCTGCCTGCCATGCAGCACGTCCTGTGAACAGTCCGTCGATGGATGGCTGAACGATCAGATCACATGCGTTGCCAGGATTTACGCTTCCACCGTAAAGTGCCGGAATCTCATCGGCTGCATCGCCGAAGATCTCGCGTAAGGTTGTCTTGATGACTTTGTGCATCTCTTCTGCATAATCTGCAGAAGCAGGAGTTCCGTTGACTCCGATGGACCATACAGGTTCGTATGCTACCCAGATGTTCTTGGCATCTTCTGCAGATACGCCATGGAATCCTACCTTTAACTGTGTGCGGAGCACTTCGGCGCTGATGCCGAATTCTTTTTCCTCTGCAGTCTCTCCGATACATAAAAGAGTCTTGAATCCGTGTTCCAGTGCACAGAGAACTTTCTTATTCTCTTCGATATCTGTCTCGCCGAATACATGACGGCGTTCGGAATGACCGATCATGACAAGTCCGATGCCGGCTTCCTGTAACATCAGAGGAGAAATCTCTCCGGTAAACTGTCCCTGCTCTTCCCAGCACATGTTCTGTGCACCTAAGCGGATGTTCTTCTGGTCAATGGCTTTTGAAGCACTGTCCAGAGTTGTATAAGAAGGAATAATGAAAAGTTCGATCTCGTCCCTGCTTATATCTTTTGTAAGGGATTCCAGTTCCTGAAGATAGGAAACGGTATCTTTTATGTTTTTGTACATTTTCAAGTTACTTCCAAAAAAAAGTTTTTTACTCATGATACCCTCCAGTTTCGATATTTTGTTTTTTTTTGCTTGTTTTGATTATATCTCTAAAATAGAAGAAAAGCAATAATAAAAGCGAAAATAAACGAAAGAAAATGAAAATAAAGTCAAAAAAGTGATAAAACCTTAACAAACTACTGAAAAATGCACAAAAACTAAAAAATAAATCTATGCAATTGTGATAAAGTTACGGAAAAGTGATAAAAACTATTGCAAAAACGAAAAAAGAAATGTAAGATATAGACATCGAAACGAAAACATAATCGAAAGCAAAACGAAAAAGAAAGGAAAGTAAAGAATTATGAGTACACAGTATAAACCAATTACAGCAATCACAATGGGAGATCCTGCAGGCATCGGACCTGAGATCGTAGTAGGAACAATGTTAAGCGAAGAAATCCACGACTGCTGCCGTCCGTTCGTAATCGGAAGCATTGCAATCATGGAAAGAGCTGCAAAGGTTCTCGGAAAAGAATTAAAATACAACAAGATCGAAGATCCATCAGAAGCAAAATATGAATTCGGAACCGTAGACATCATTGAGACAGGTGATTACGATACAGACTCTATCGAATGGGGAAAAGTTCAGGCCCTTGCCGGACAGATGGCAGTTGACTGGATCATGAAATCCATCGAACTTGGAGAAGCAGGAAAGATCGATGCAGTTTCTACAGCACCAATCCACAAAGGAGCAATCAAACTGATCGGCGTAAAAGAACCTGGACATACAGAGATCTATCAGAATGTAACACATTCTCCATACGCTCTGACAATGTTCTCCTGCCATAAATTAAGAGTATTCTTCGTAAGCCGACATATGTCACTGGTAGATGCATGTCACTACGCTACAAAAGATGTCATTCTTGAAGATGTCATCAACATTGATAAAGAGTTAAGAAAAGTCGGAATCGAGAATCCACTGATCGCAGTTGCAGGATTAAATCCACACAACGGAGACAACGGATTATTCGGACGTGAAGAGATCGATGAGATCGAACCTGCAGTAAAAGCTGCTCAGGAAAAAGGAATCAATGCAATCGGACCTTGCCCGGCTGACTCTGTATTCCACATTGGAAAATCCGGAAAATTCGATGCAATCCTTTCCTTATATCATGATCAGGGACACATCGCATGCAAGACATTAGACTTTGAAAAATCTGTAACACTTACATTCGGACTTCCATTTATCAGAAGTTCTGTAGACCACGGAACAGCATTTGACATTGCAGGTAAGGGAATTGCAGGATGCATCAGTCTGATCGAGTCTACAAAAGTAGTTGCTGAATATGCAGCAAAACAGCACGAGAAAAAAGAAGCTTAATCAAAAAGCAATAACAAGATAATAACAGAGGTACACAAAAGGGATGGCGGATCCCTTTTGTGTACGGAGCATATGTGAACGGATAGAAAGAGAGGAATGTGCCATGCCTTTGATAGGAGCAGTTGCAGATGACCTGACAGGAGCAACAACGACAGGTGTATTATTAGCGAGATCGAAAGCAAGAACAGCAGTATTTTTTAATGAGGAAGCAGCACAGAAAGCAAGAGAGACAGCGTCTCTGGATGCGATCCTGATCAGCAGCAACTCAAGACCACTTCCAAAAGAGGAAGCATATGACAAAGTAAAATCAGCTACCAATGCATTAAAAGCAATGGGCGTAAAATACTTTTCAAAACGTATTGATACAACTTTACGCGGCGGCGTAGGTGTAGAAGTTGATGCAATGTTAGATCAGCTGAATGAAGATACAGTGGCAGTTGTCGTACCGGCAATGCCGCAGTCCAGAAGAATCCTGGTTGGCGGATATTCAGTGATCGATGGCGTAGCATTGATCAACACACCGGTTGCACAGGATGTGCGTACACCGGTAAAAGAGAATTACATACCAAGACTTCTTGCAGGCCAGACCAGAAGAAAGGTCGGACTGGTTACATTAGATCAGGTTCTGAAAGGAAAAGGCGGAATCAAGGAAGCACTTATAGAAGTAAGAAATGATGGTGCAGGTGTCATCATTGTAGATGCGATCACATTGGAAGATGTAGATCGGATCGCACAGGCTTGTATCGATCTTGACTGGGACGTAGTCGCAGTGGATCCAGGACCGTTTACTTCAAAACTTGCATACAGAAGAGGGCTCATTCAGGAAGAACAGCCGAATGTACCTCCAGCAGCAAGTGAAGAAGGAAAGACTGTTTTGATCGCAGCCGGAAGTGCAACACCGGTTACGAAGAAACAGATGCAGGTATTATGTGAAGATTCCAGACATGTCAGAATCAGTGTAGAACCAATCCCGCTGATCAATGGTGGAGATGAAGCGTTAGATGAAGCATTCAAAGCTGTGAACAAAGCAGTCGAGCTGATCGAAAGCAGCAGGCAGCCAAGAGCAATCCTGTTCGAGACAGCACTTCACGGAGACCTTTTAAATCTGGATGAAGAAGATAAAAAACGTGGCTATGCAGGCGGAATGAGTGCAAACCGTATCAATGCCGGACTTGGAACCATTATCTCACAGGTACTGGAACAGGTAGGAAGAGAAAAGGTAGCCGGTCTGTATACTACAGGTGGTGACACGATGGTAAATGTATGCTATCAGCTTGGAGTCGAGTGCATCGAAGTGATGGACTACGTAATTCCACAGACAGATGTCGGAAGATTAGTTGGAAAATATGACGGACTTCCGGTCGTAGGAAAGGGCGGACTTACAGGTAATGACAATACAGCCTGCGATATCGTTGAACGTCTGTTTAAAGAATCGGCAAGATAGCATCGGGGGATACCATCCTGATCATAAACGTTAAACGCATCATAAAGAGAAAAGGAGAGAGAAAATGAGCGAAGAAAAAACACAGGTTCAGAATAAAAGAAAAGATTTAGACATTCTGAATAAAATGAAAAACCTCCCGGGAGGTCTGGTAATCATCCCATTGGTAATCGCGGTTGTACTTGCAACATTTGTACCACAGGTATTCCAGATCGGTGGATATGTAACAGCACTTTTCTATGAAGGAAATGCATGTATGATGGGATTCTTCCTGATCGTATGTGGATCTATGATCGACATCAAACAGGTAGGTATGCCGCTTTACAAAGGTGTAATTATGACAGGTACCAAGTTCTTACTTGGAGTTATCGTTGGTCTCATTGTTGGTAAGATCTGCGGACCAGAAGGATTCCTCGGAATCGCACCATTTGTATTAATTGCAACAATTACAAACTCAAATGGATCACTGTACATTTCCCTTTCTTCACAGTTCGGAAATGCAACAGATACAGGAGCTATCTCAATCCTGTCACTGAATGACGGACCATTCTTCACACTGATCGCTCTTGGTGCAACAGGACTTGCAAATATCCCGATCAAATCCCTGATCGCAGTATTAGTTCCACTGCTTATCGGATTTATCTGGGGAAATCTTGACAAAGGATTCCGTGATGCCTGCAAGACAGCTCAGCCGATCGTAACATTCTTCATGACCATTTCCATTGGTGCGAAGACAGATATCAAGACAATCCTGACAGCAGGAGCTTACGGTATCGTACTTGGACTGATCTCTGCAGCAACAGCAGTTATCTTCTTCTTCGTGATCAACCTTCTTCTTCCAAAGAAGGAAAGAAATGCGATGGGTGCAGCTATCGGTACAACAGCTCTGAACTCAGCTATGACACCTGCAGCAGTTGCAGAAGCTGACCCTTCCATGGAAGGTATGGTAAGTATGGCAACAGCACAGTGCGCTACAGCATCTATCATTACACTGTTCCTCTGCCCATTCATTACAGCAGCATTTGATAAATGGATGCAGAAGAGACAGAAAGGTATCTACAGTCCGGAAGGATGGGCTTACGATAAAGTAAAAGCAAACTAATCTGAAATAGCAATACAAGTAGTACAAACATTTCCAGTCCTTTTATATGTCAAAGTATAAAAGGACTTTTCTAAAAAAGAGGTAAATAAAATAAACGCTAAAAACAACGGGAGGTAATGTTAAATGAGTACAGTAGAAAAAGAGACAACTGGATCAGTAATTCCAAATGCGGCAACAGAAAAAGTGACAGAGAATAAGATGACGGTCAATATGACAAAAGAAGCATTGTATGATTTCCTTTTGTTCCATGCATATTCCAAATTCAGTGGTTTTCTGGTCAATATCCTTGGACTTGCAATCGTTTTTATGGGAATCTTTTCTTATACAACAGGAAGGGTAAATGGTGTGGGGGCAACACTTTATCTTGCTGCGGCAGCACTGTTCCTCAGCGGTACACCGATTCAGCTTAAGATGCGGGCAAAAAAACAGGTTGTTATAAATAAAGAATATAATTCACCGGCAGAGTATACGTTTTCGGAAGCTGGTATTATGATAAAGCAGAACGGAGAGAGCAGAACCTATGAATGGGATCATATCGAGAGAGCGGTAGTGACACCGAAGACGATTGGAATCTATTATGCACCGGAATGTGCAATGATCCTTCCGAAACAGGATTTTGGAGACCAGTTTGTACCGATATTTACCATCATCGCCACACAGCTTGGACAGAGTAAGGTGAGAATGAGATAACAGTGAAAATATCGGAATTGTTTTGAAAAAGGAAATGGCTGTGTGCTTGACAATATAAACAGATAGTGTAAACTTATTTATTAAGAGATAGTTGCAGGGAGGCAGCCATGGAAGAACGTAGAAATGAGATATTAAGAGAACTTGACAGAAAAGGAAAAGTAAAGGTAACAGATCTGAGCAGGGAATTCGGATGCTCGGAAGTGACGATCAGGAATGATATCAAAGCGATGGATATAGAAGGATTGTTGAAGCGAACCCATGGCGGAGCGGTGAAGCTGGAAACGGCAGAAACTGAAAGCGGAAGATATTCGACAGAATCCCTCTACCGGAATGTCGCACAGAAAAAGCAGATTGCGGAAATGGCTTATGATTTTCTGGAAGACCGGGATACGATCATCATCGATGATGCATCGACCAGTTTTTACCTTGCCAGGGAAATCCGGAACCATCCGGAAAAAAGGATTGCAGTTGTGACCAATTCCCTGATCACCGGAAATGAGCTGGCGGGAGTTGGACATGTGGAACTCTTTATGATCGGAGGCTATGTGACGGGACATCTTGCGGCAACAATGGGGGATGTGGCAATTCAGAATATGTCAAAGTTCCATGTGGATAAAGCATTTATCGGTGTTCACAGTATTAATTTTAATGTGGGTCTTACCTCCATTGCCACGCCACAGATGGAAGTGAAAAAAGCAATCATGAAAGCGGCAGAGAAAGTATATGTACTTGCAGACAGCAGTAAATTCGGAGGCGGCTATCTGTCTGTAATCTGTCCGACAAATGAAGTATATAAGATTATTACAGATGACGGAGTTTCCAGAGAGAATATCCGGAAAGCGGAAGAACTGGACGTTCCATTAGTGATTGCATAGTGGGAGAAGATTCAGATGGAAAAACAGCAGAAAGCTTATAAAGGTGTCATAGATTATTTTAAACAGAAGATCATAGAGGGGAAACTTCGTCCGGGGGAGAAGCTGCCGCCGGAGAGGGATATCGCAGAACAGTTGAGCGTAAGCCGTAATTCGGTGCGGGAAGCAATTCGTATCATGGACATGACGGGAGTGATCTCTTCGCAGCAGGGTTCGGGAAATTACATCACATGTGAATTTCAGAAGAGTCTTGCAGAGACCATGACCATGATGTTTGCCATGGACCAGATTAATTATAAGCAGATCAGCCAGATCCGGCAGGCGTTGGAACGTCTGGCTTTTTCGCTTGCTATAGAATGTGCTTCAAAAGAGCAGATCACGGAGATGGAAGAGGCGGTAAAAGAACTGGATCAGAGTGAAAATGACGAGAAGAATGTAGTACTTGATAAGAAGATTCATTTTACACTGGCACAAAGTTCGGGAAACATACTGGTACTCGATTTCCTGGAGGCATGTTCCGGGGTGATCGATATGTTCATTAAAGATGTAAGGGAGAAACTTCTGAGAACAGGAGTTACGAAAGACCGGCTGAATCAGTGCCATAGAACACTGGTAGAAGCATTGAAAGAAAAAGATGAAGAAAAAGGTCTGGAAGCATTAGAAGAACATTTCCGTATGATCGATCAGGTCCTTGATCGGGTATAAGAATACCGGGGCGGAAGAATGAGCCGGAATATGAATCATCGTGTGTCTGGATGAAGCTGATGACGGCGGGTTCTGTAGGTGAAGTTTCTTTTTGTTTTGGTACATTTTAGAGGCCGTATCATAATTTATATATGAAAGAATAATCTGAAGGAGGCATCTTATGGCATATTCGATCATGCTGGATGCCGGTCACGGCGGTGCAAGAGATCCGGGGGCTGTATACGAAGGACGCCAGGAAAAGGATGATAATCTGAGACTGGTACTTGCGGTCGGAGAAATTTTGTCAGACAGAGGGATTGATGTGGAGTATACCAGAACGACGGATGTCTATGAGACACCGTATGAAAAAGCGATGAAAGCCAATAACGCGGGTGTAGACTTTTTTATTTCTATCCATAGAAATTCGTTTCCTGTCGATAATGAGGTGGAAGGTGTCGAAAGTCTGGTCTATGATCTGTCAGGCTTAAAATACGAAATGGCGCAGAATATTAATGAACAGTTAGAAGGTGTTGGCTTTGTGAATCTGGGGGTGAAAGCAAGACCGAATCTTGTAGTACTGAAGCGTACAAAGATGCCGGCGGTACTGGTGGAAGCCGGATTCATTAACTCCAATACGGATAATCAGCTGTTTGACGATAATTTTGAAGATATCGCACAGGCAATTGCAGACGGAATTCTGGATACTCTGGAGAGCAATGGTCTGATCCGGGGAGAAAAAGTTCCGGTATACCGTGTGCAGGTAGGCCTGTTCCGGAATCAGCGGTATGCGAACCGCCTGCTGAACGAATTGCTGGAACAGGAATATCCGGCGTACATTGACCGGTCCGGACCGTATCACCGGGTATATGTGGGAGAATTCGATAACTTAAATGATGCGGTGCAGATGGAGTGGCGCCTGAAACGCGCAGGGTATCAGACGCTGATCGTACAGTGACAGATTTAACATAGATTTTTCATTACTGAGATATTCTATTTAACATAACCTTCTTATACTTGAATCAGTAAATGAGATAGAGAGAAGATTCAAGGAAAACGGGAGGCGTTTTGAGATGAAAAGTTTATGGAATATGTTGAATAAAGAATTTACAATAGAAGGAGCGGTCAGTGCATTTCTGGTGATCAATATCATTGCCTGGACGCTGATCACAATGGGAGCGGGAATGTTGGTTTGTAAGTTCCTTGGATTCTCGATTGTCGGTAACATGACGAATCTTATGTGTGCAGGAATCTATGGCGGTCTGATCGTGGGTCTGATCGGAGGAAGCCTGTATCTGTATGAGTTATACAGACATCATTCTATGGAATAATAAGAATAAATATATAATTATAATGTAATAAAAAGATCTGCTTTACAGGAAAGTGTATGGCGGATCTTTTTTTGTGTACAGAAGTATAAAAGATAAGTTTCTTGTAAATGATGAGGGATGGAAAGCAGATTGACATGACCGTATTTTCATAATATGATGGAATTACTTTGAGAAAAGATGAAGAAACAAGACCATCAGGAGAGACGGAGGAATTATCAATATGGCAGATAGATTGGAATTTAAAGAAAAACTGGCGGGAGTTCTGGCACTGGCAGAAGGACAGAACGGCAAAATCACGGTAGATGAAGTGGAAAAATATTTTGAAGAAGACGGACTTTCGCAGGAACAGATGAATCTGGTCTGTGATTATTTGTTGTCAATGAAGATGGCAGTAGTCGGCTACAAACAGACCGGAGGGACGGTGAAAGAAGCTGAGGAAGAAGAAAAACAGTCATTAAGCGCAGAAGAAGAAAAATATGTGGAAGAGTATCTGCGCGGACTTGGCGATATGAAGGAAGAGACGCAGGAAGAAGTGCGTATGGCTTATTATCTTCCAAAGGTCGTGGAAGAAGCGGTCAGATTACATCATCCGGAAGTTTTCATCGGTGACATGATCCAGGAAGGCAATATTGCACTGATGATCGCGCTGAAAGAGATTCCGAAGGAAAAAGACGAAGAAGAGATTCTGGAGCAGGTGCGCGCCGGAATGATGGCTTCCCTGGAGTCTCAGACAGAGGTGAAGAGAAGAGACCAAAAGATGGTTGAAAAAGTAACGGAGCTTGATGAAGCGATCAAGAGCATGAAAGAAGAATATGGACGGAAAGTCAGTGTGGATGAAGTGGCAGAACGACTCGGGATCAGTGAGGATGAGATCGAAGATATTCTGAAGCTTGCGGGAGAAGAAGTAAAAGACGAAGAATGATGACTGGCAATACGAAAAAGGAGACGGGGTTAATCCTCGTCTCCTTCGTCGTCTTCCGGTTTTGGTTCCGGAAGATATAAATGTACGCTTTCAATTCTGTTTTTATCTAATTTTTCTACAACCAGACGGATACCGTCATCGGTGGTAATACCGTCATTGATCTCGGGAAGACGGTCCAGGTGTTCAATGATGAATCCCCCGACGGAATCATATTCTTCTGAAGTCAGATCAAGATCCAGTCTGTCATTAAGGTCATCCAGATTTGTGGAACCTTCTATGATATATTCGCGTTCTCCGACCTGTTTTATAAAGTCTTCTTCATTTTCGTCGTATTCGTCATGGATCTCTCCGACGATCTCTTCCAGGATATCCTCCAGTGTGATCAGACCGGAAGTCTCGCCGTATTCATCCAGAACGATGGCAATGTTAAAAGAAGCCTGACGCATCTCTACAAGTAATTCTGAAATATTCTTATATTCGTAAGTGAAATAGGCCTCGCGCATAAAGTCGCGGATGTGAAACTCTTTTTCCTTGTCATATAAGAGAAGATCTTTCATATTGATCGTACCGACAACATTGTCCGTTGTGTCTTCAAAAATCGGAAGACGTGTGAATTTGTCCTCACGGAAAATGTCGATCAATTCTTCGTAAGTGGCATTTACATCGGCAAATGTAACATGAACTCTTGGTACCATGACATCTTTCGCTTTCGCATCGCCAAGATCGAATACGTTATAGATCATCTCTTTTTCATCGGATTCGATGACACCGCTTTCATGGCTGACATCCACGATCGTACGGAGCTCGGATTCTGTCATCTGTTTGTTTCCAGCATTCGGATCGATGTGAAAAATGCGGAGAATGATATCCGAAAGCTTATTGATGATGAATACAAATGGTGTCATGACCTTGATGTACAGATTGATAGCCGGAGCATAACGAAGAGACATCTTTTCCGCATGCAGTGTAGCCATGGTCTTTGGCGTGATCTCTCCGAAGATAATGATCAGTACAGACAGAACTGCACTTGCAGCTGCTACCATAGAACCGCCAAGGTTGTAAGCCAGGGTGGTAGTAAGGGAAGCAGCGGAAAGATTCACCACATTATTACCGATCAGGATTGCACTCAGCATCTTGTTGGTATCATCGGTAATACGCATAACGGTTTTTGCCCGCTTGTTGCCTTCGTCGGCAAGACCGCGGATACGCATCCGGTTTACCGTTGTTAAAGCTGTCTCCGCAGATGAAAAAAATCCTGAAAGAATCAATAAAATCAATAGAATAATGAGTTGTATCGCGACACTCGTGTCCAATTGTATAATTCACTCCTTTTAAAAATAAATACTTGGCACTAATATACCGCATTTAAGGCAAATTTGCAAGTGTACGTTGAATTTACCGGGCGTTTAGTGTATGATGTACGGTGAAATAAAAGCAACCTGACGAAAAGGGTGGAGATAAGAATGAATCAGGAATTAGGAAAGAAATTATTGAGTATCTTAAAAGAGGAACAGGTAAAAAAAGACGAACTGATGAAAAGCCACACGACATTTCGCGTGGGCGGTCCGGCAGCTTATTTTGTGACGCCGCAGACAGCAGATGAAGTGGCGAAGGTGATCGAAGCCTGTACACAGGAAAATGTTTCTTATTATATAGTAGGAAATGGAAGTAATCTTCTGGTATCAGATAAAGGGTATGAAGGAGTGATCATCCAGATCTACAAACAGATGAATCAGATAGAAGTGGAAGGAACACAGATCCGTGCCCAGGCAGGAGCACTGCTTTCCCTGGTCGCAAAACGGGCACTGGATGCAGAACTTACCGGATTTGAATTCGCAGCAGGAATTCCGGGAACACTCGGCGGTGCCTGTGTGATGAATGCGGGAGCATACGGCGGGGAGATGAAAGATGTCCTGCAGTCTGTAACGGTGCTTACAGATAAAGGCGAAGTGAAGGTTCTTGCAAAAGAAGAGCTGGAACTGGGATACCGTACCAGTGTGATCGCGAAAAAAGGATATATTGTATTAGAAGCTGTGATCGAACTGCAAAAGGGAGAAAAAGAAGCTATTCAGGCAGTGATGGACGAACTGAAAGAAAAGCGTATAACCAAACAGCCGCTGGAATATCCAAGTGCGGGAAGTACATTCAAGCGTCCGGAAGGGTATTTCGCAGGAAAGCTGATCCAGGATGCAGGGCTTCGTGGATTCCAGGTTGGCGGAGCACAGGTGTCTGAAAAGCACTGCGGATTTGTGATCAATAAAGATCAGGCTACGGCATCAGATGTAATGAATCTGATGAACCAGGTGTCTGATAAGGTATATGAAGCATTTGGAGTACGGCTGGAGCCGGAAGTAAAGAGACTGGGAGAGTTCTAAGATGAGATGTGTGATCGTTACCGGAATGTCCGGAGCAGGAAAAAGTACAGCGCTGAAAATGTTGGAAGATATGGGATATTTCTGTGTAGATAATCTTCCGGTACCGCTGATCCCGAAGATGGCAGATCTGTTAAGCGTGCCGGGAACGGGGATCAATAAGGCGGCACTCGGTGTTGATATCCGGAGCGGACAGAATTTCCATGAACTGGAGACAATCTTAAAAGATCTGGATCAGTCCGGAACCAGATTCGAGATCCTGTATCTGGAGTCCAGTGATGATGTGCTGATCAAAAGATACAAAGAGACGAGACGTTTTCATCCATTGTCCGGCAAAGGCGGAAGAGTAGAAGAAGGAATCAAAGAAGAAAGAAAGAGACTGAAGTTCTTAAGAGAGCGTGCGGATTACCTGATTGACAGCAGCCATATGCTGACGAGAGAGCTGCGTGCGGAATTGTCGAAGATCTTTGTTGAGAATAAGGAATATAAGAATCTGTATATTTCTGTATTGTCATTTGGATTCAAATATGGAATCCCGGCGGATGCGGATCTGGTATTTGATGTACGTTTCCTTCCAAATCCGTATTATATTGACGAATTGCGGCCGAAAAGCGGAAATGATAAAGAAGTGCGGGAATATGTTATGAATAATGATAAGGCAAAAGAATTCCTTGCAAAGCTTACTGATATGGTAGAATTTTTGATTCCGAATTATGTACAGGAAGGAAAGACACAGCTGGTGATCGGAATCGGATGTACCGGAGGAAAGCACCGTTCGGTTACATTGGCGAATGAACTTTACGAAGAACTGAGCAAGAATGAAAATTATGGTATCCGTATTGAACACCGTGATATAGAAAAGGATGCTATTACCAAAGCGAGGTAGAGGATCAGATGTCGTTTTCGGGAAAAGTAAAAGAAGAATTGTTGGAGCATTACGCCAGAGCAAGGCATTGTGATATTGCCGAGTTGTCTGCAATCGTGCATATGTCCGGGGAATTTAAGACGGGATATAAAGGTGTATGCTGCCTGAAAGTCCATACGGAAAATGTCGGCGTTGCAAGAAAATGCTTTACATTATTGTCAAAAACGTTTAATATAAAAACTGATACCGTAGTTCGCAGAAATGCAGGGAAAGATAACTACAGTTATTATATATACGCAAGAGGTGAAGAACTGCTGGCGATTCGTGATACGATCGTGCAGGCGGTCTGCTGTAAAAGGGCATATATCAGGGGCGCATTTATAGCATCGGGGTCTATGAGCGATCCGAGTAAGTCCTATCATTTTGAAATTGTATGCAATAATGAAGAACAGGCAGAGCATCTGAAAGATATGATCAACAGTTTCGATGTAGAGGCGAAGATCGTACAGCGTAAAAAGACATATGTAGTATATCTGAAAGAAGGATCACAGATCGTAGACATTCTGAATGTGATGGAAGCGCATGTGGCGCTGATGGAACTGGAGAATGTGCGTATTATGAAAGAGATGCGTAATTCTGTGAACCGTAAAGTGAACTGCGAAACTGCTAATATTAATAAAACCGTATCTGCTGCAGTCAGGCAGATGGAGGATATTACATATATCAGAGATCAGATCGGTTTTGAAAAGCTGCCGGAAGGTTTAAGAGACGTTGCCCTTACGCGTCTGGCATATCCGGAAGCAGCTTTAAAAGAACTGGGACAACTGATGGCGAACCCGCTTGGTAAATCGGGGGTAAATCATCGACTCAGGAAGTTAAGTGAAATAGCACAAGGGTTAAGGGAACAGCAAGGAGGAGCAAGTCGTTATGATTAGAAAGCCTGTTACCATTCAAAACAATATGGACATGGAAGACCGTCCGGTGGCTCATCTCGTACAGGAAGCAAGCCAGTATGCGAGCCAGGTATATATTCTGATGGGAAGCAAAAAGATTAACGCAAAAAGTATTATGGGTATGATGAGTCTGAAGCTTCAGAAAGGTGAAAATGTTACGATCGTAGCAGAAGGCCAGGATGAAGATGTAGCCGTAAGCGGTGTTGCAACATTTCTTGGAGCAGAGAAATAATACTGGAAAATATAGAATCAATATATGAAATAAAGGGGCCGTTGTGATGGAAGTTACAATAGCCTCTTCGTTATTAAAAAAAGATAAGGAGGAGGCATGTTTTATGAAGCGTTTGCTTTTTATCTATAATCCACATGCAGGAAAAGAACTTTTAAAACCGAAGCTTGCAGATGTCATTGATATCTTTGTGAAAGCCGGATATGAGGTCGTGGCATATCCGACACAGGCATACCGTGATGCTTATAAGAAGATTAAAAAATATGACTCAAGCGAATATGATCTGGTCGTATGCAGCGGGGGAGACGGAACACTTGACGAGGTCGTAACCGGAATGATGAAACGCGACAGAGATAAGAGAGAGCCGATTGGATATATTCCGACCGGTACAACAAATGACTTCGCAAGCAGCCTTCATATTCCGAGAGGATTACTGGAGGCGGCGGACAATGCAGTAAATGGGGAAGTATTTGCCTGTGATGCCGGAAGATTTAATGATGATATTTTTGTCTATATTGCGGCATTCGGACTGTTTACAGATGTGTCTTACCAGACAAAACAGTCTATGAAGAATGTGCTGGGGCATCTGGCGTATGTGCTGGAAGGCGCGAAACGTCTGTTCAATATTCCTTCATATAAAGTGAAGGTGACACATGATGATGAAGTGATCGAAGACGAATTCGTATATGGAATGGTTACAAATTCCAGATCCGTCGGAGGGTTCCGTAATCTAGTCGGAAAACAGGTCGGATTCGATGACGGGGTTTTTGAAGTGACATTGATTAAGACACCTAAGAATCCAATCGAATTGCAGGAGATCATTGCTGCACTGATGATCGAGCAGATGGATTCTAAATATATGTATACATTTAAGAGTGGACGGATTATGTTTGAATCTATCGAAGAGATTCCATGGACGCTGGACGGGGAATTCGGCGGTGAACATGATGAAGTTGTGATCGAAAACCTGAATAAAGAGCTTCAGATCATGGTTCCGGGAACGCATGAAGAAGACTAAAAATCCATGAATTGTAGAAAAATCCAAAAAATTTAAAAAAATTTAAAAAAGTACTTGCCTTTTTGCAAAATCCTTGCTATACTAGGCAAGTACCAAACGAATGGCTCCGTGGTCAAGCGGTCAAGACGCTAGCCTCTCACGCTGGAATCAGGGGTTCGATTCCCCTCGGAGTCACTAATGAAGATCTGCAGAATATTCTGCAGATCTTTTTTTGTCAAAGTATGCGAGAGAAGCTACTGGTGACAAGTTCTGTATATCATGAAAAGAATTCGGAATAATCGATCAAAATTCAATTATTAATTTATAGACACAATCTATAATCAACTTTTTATATTGAAAAAAACGATTTCAACAAGAAGATAATAAATGATACTATTGAAGTAGTCAGAAAGGAATAAAAATTATGAAAAATCTTTTGATAGTATCTCATTGTATTTTGAATAATGCTGCAAAGGTGGAACAGGATGAAGCAGAGCTGGCCGAAGAATATAAGATTCGGGAAGAGCTGCTGAAGCTTATCCTGAAAAAAGATGTACAACTGCTTCAACTGCCTTGTCCGGAATTTATTATGTACGGATCTCAAAGATGGGGACATGTGAAGAATCAATTTCAGCATCCATTTTATATCGAACAATGCCGAAAGATTCTTGAACCGGTTTTACTTCAGTTGCAGGAATATGCACAGCATGTGGAAAAGTTCCATGTTATGGGGATTGTTTCGGTAGAAGGAAGCCCGAACTGTGGATATCATTTTACCTGCGAAGGTGAATGGAAAGGTGAGATTGGTACAGACGAAAAAAGAATACAGGATATTCAAAATTCCCTGAAGATGACGGAAACTCCGGGGGTATATATGGAAGTACTGGAAAAAGAGCTTTGTAAGAGAAATCTGGAAATTCCTATCGTGACGATGAAAGAAGCAGTACAACTTCTGGAAAAATAGTGGTTTGAGAGAAAAGAGGAGAACAAAATGAAGAACAGAAAAGTCTATGTAACAACTTTTTGCGGTGTCGCAGTAGCGATGAATATCGTGCTTGGAATTATCACATCGGCACTGGGTATCCCGTTATATCTGGATACACTGGGAACTGTGCTTTCTGCAGCAATTCTTGGTCCGGTACCGGGAATCATCGTGGGAGCATTGAGCAATATTATTACAGGTCTGATCTATAGTGTGTCAGATATTCCATTCTGTCTGGTAAATATGGCAGTCGGTCTGATCGTAGGTCTTGTGGCGAAAAAATGGAAATTTGGAATCGTACCTGCAGTGATTACAGGTATTGCACTTAGCTTTATCTGTCCGGCAATTGGAACGCCAATCGGAATCTATGTATATGGTGGTCTGAATGGATCTGTATCTGATATGCTGGTAATGTCACTGGTACAGGGCGGAAAAACAATTTTCCAGGCTTCATTCCTTAGAAATGTTGCATCAAACTTAATCGATAAGATCGGAACATGTATTATTGGATGCCTGCTCATTAAGGCGATGCCGATGAGATTCCTGGATAATTTTAAGAAAGAGGCATAAATCTCATATGATAAAGATTGAAAATCTGGTACATAAGTATACGATATGGAAAGATGAAAATACAAAAAGTGAGAAGACAGTATTGGACGGAATATCATTAGATATTCCGTCTGGTCAGTTTGTGGCAATTTTAGGACCGAATGGTTCAGGAAAGTCTACATTGGCAAAGCATTTAAATGTATTGCTGCTTCCGAATGAAGGGACGGTATGGATTGACGGGAAAGATACACATGCAAAAGAAAGACTCTGGGAAATCAGAAGTCAGGTTGGTATGGTATTTCAGAACCCGGACAACCAGATCATTGGGACAAGTGTAGAAGAAGATGTTGCATTTGGTCCGGAAAACAAAAATGTAGAACCGGAAAAAATAAGAAAAATTGTAGAAACTGTTTTGCGAAAAGTGAGGCTGTGGGAGCGGAGAAAGGCTTCACCTTCCAGATTATCCGGCGGACAGAAACAGAGGCTGGCAACAGCTGATGCTCTGGCAGGACTTCCGGGATGTCTGGTGTTAGACGAACCGACAGCTATGCTTGATCCAGATTCAAGAAAAGAAGTAATAAATATAGTGAAAGAATTGAATCGGAAAGAAGGAATGACGATTATTCTGATTACGCATCACACGGATGAAGTAGTAGATGCAGACCGTATTGTTTTGATGAAGGATGGGAAAATTATCGGTGATGACATTCCGAAGAAAATATTTGCGGATTACGAATTGTTAAAAAAGGCAAAAATGGATATTCCGCCGATTGTAGAATTGGGAATGAGATTAGAAAAACAGCAAATTGGATTAGAGGGGCCGATTTTACAGGAAGAGGAAATGATCGAAAAAATCGTGAAACTATACAGAAGTAAATGTGGAGGCAAAAAGGATGCTGCAAGGTAAACATATCACATTTTCTTATTCGGATTCGGCGAAAGGGAAGATAGATGTTTTAAAAGATATCTCATTTGAGATTAGAGAACATGATTTTATAGGACTGATAGGGACATCCGGATCGGGAAAGACAACATTGATCAAGCATCTGAATGGTCTGCTGAAGGCGGAATCGGGAGAGATCTTTTTCAATGGGGAAAATATATATAGTAAAAAATATCCGATTTCAAAATTAAGAAAAGAAGTTGGTCTTGTATTTCAGTATCCGGAGCAGCAATTATTTGGCAGGACGATTCTGAAAGATGTTATGTATGGTCCGCTTAATCTTGGAATGAGTGAAGAAGAGGCTGAAAAGTCGGCAGTAGAAAGTCTGGAGCTTGTCGGGATTTCAAAAGAGTATTATCATTTGAGTCCGATGGAGCTTTCGGGAGGTCAGAAACGATGCGTTGCGATTGCGGGAGTACTGGCGATGCAGCCGGAGATATTGGTATTAGACGAACCGGCAGCAGGACTTGATCCTGAAACAAAAAATGAAATATTCGAGTTGTTGTGCAGGATAAGGAAAGAACGAAATAATGCAATTGTATTGGTTTCGCATCATATGGAAGATGTGGCACAATTTGCTAACCGGGTATGGGTGATGCATGAAGGAAAGATCGCAATGGACGGGACCCCGGAAGAGGTATATACAAGAGTAGAAGAGTTAGAAAACATGCATATAGGTATCCCGCAGATTACACATTTAACATATTCACTGATAAAAGAAGGTCTTCCTCTGCCAAGACCGGCGGTCAGCGTGGAAGAAGCAGAGGAAATGCTGGTAAGAATTTTTAAAGGAGAGAAAGAAATATGATTCGGGATATTACGATTGGAAGATATTATGATTCGGAATCTGTGATTCACCGGATGGATCCGAGAACAAAATTGATGGGGGTTCTGGTTTATATTATTTCTTTATTTCTTGTGAAAAATGTCTGCTGGTATCTTGGCTGTTTGATTGTAATGCTGGCTCTTTATAAACTTGCAAGAGTTCCTGTAGGATATTTATTAAAAGGATTGAAGGGAATTCTTGTTCTGCTTTGTTTTACTTTTCTGTTCCGTATGTTGTATACACCAGGAGATGTGGTTACATCTATCTGGATATTTACAATAACAAAACAGGGGATATGGAAAGCTGTGCAGATGACAGCGAGGATAGCTTTGATGATCACAGGTGCATCTCTGCTTTCTTACACTTCAACGCCGAAAGAACTGGCAGATGGTCTGGAGAAGGCGTTTTCAGGATTGGGGAAGATTGGAGTCCCGATACATGAGATGGCAGTGATCGTAATGATAGCATTCCGTTTTATTCCGATTATGCTGGAAGAGTTAAATGTGTTGATGGATGCACAGGCGGCAAGAGGAGCAAGGTTTGAAGAAGGAAATGTTGTCGAAAAATGTAAAGGGGTTATGACATTATTATTCCCGCTGTTTCTGATGACGGTCAGAAGATCATCAGATCTGGCTATGGCGATGGAAGCGCGGGGGTATACCGGAAGCACAGAAACTTCAAGAATGTATCCGTTGACATATAAAAAAGAAGACAGAGTAGGATATATTGTCATCTTGATATATCTTGCTGTTTTCATAATTGGCCGGATAAGTTTCTTGTCTTTTTAGAAGTTATGATATATAATGCAAGTGAAACAAATTTGTCATATGAAAAGTAGAGATACTTATGGCAGTAAGAATTGGAGGAATAACATATGTTAGTATCAGCAAAAGAAATGCTTGATAAGGCAGTAGAAGGTCATTACGCAGTAGGACAGTTTAACATCAACAACTTAGAGTGGACAAAATCTGTTCTTCTTACAGCAGAAGAGTTAAAGTCACCAGTTATCTTAGGTGTGTCTGAGGGAGCTGGAAAATACATGACAGGATTCAAGACTGTAGCAGCTATGGTGAAAGCTATGATGGAAGAACTCAACATCACAGTTCCTGTAGCATTACACCTTGATCATGGAACATACGAAGGATGTAAGAAATGTATCGAAGCAGGATTCTCTTCAATCATGTTCGATGGATCTAAATATCCAATCGAAGAGAACGTAGAGAAGACAAGAGAGCTCATTGCTATCTGCAGAGAAAAAGGAATGTCTATCGAAGCTGAAGTAGGATCTATCGGTGGAGAAGAAGACGGAGTAATCGGTAAAGGTGAATGTGCTGATCCTAACGAGTGTAAGATGATCGCTGATCTCGGTGTTGACATGCTTGCAGCAGGTATCGGTAATATTCATGGAAAATACCCGGCTAACTGGGAAGGATTAAGCTTTGAGACTCTGGATGCTGTTCAGCAGCTGACAGGAAAAATGCCATTAGTTCTTCATGGTGGTACAGGAATTCCGGACGATATGATCAAGAAAGCAATCAGTCTCGGAGTTGCTAAGATTAATGTTAATACAGAGTGCCAGCTGTCATTCGCTGATGCTACACGTAAATATATTGAAGCAGGAAAAGATCTGGAAGGAAAAGGATACGATCCTCGTAAACTTCTGAAACCAGGTGCTGAAGCTATTCAGGCAACAGTTAAGGAGAAGATGGAATTATTTGGTTCAGTTGGAAAAGCTGAATAATTAAAAATTTTCACTTGCCTTTTATGACTTGTTGAGTTATACTAACTGGCATAGGAAGAACAAAGGCGTTCCAACGAAAGTTGGAGTGCCTTTTTTTATATCAAAGTATGCACAGAAAATATATATTTTATGCATACTTTAGTATGAAATACCAACCCCAACATCACAATAAGAAAGGAAACGAAGAGACATGAGTGAAGCAATCAATGTAGCCAAGATATTTGGCGAAGACGTATTTAACGACACTGTAATGCAGGAACGTCTTCCAAAGAAAGTCTATAAGGATCTGAAGAAAACAATTGAGGAAGGTAAGGAATTAGACCTTGCTACGGCAGATGTAATTGCACATGAGATGAAAGAATGGGCAATTGAGAAAGGGGCTACACATTATACTCACTGGTTCCAGCCTCTGACAGGTGTAACCGCTGAGAAGCATGATTCATTTATTTCCGCACCACTTCCGAGTGGTAAGGTTCTGATGAGCTTTTCAGGAAAGGAACTGATCAAAGGTGAGCCGGATGCATCTTCATTCCCATCAGGCGGACTTCGTGCAACGTTTGAAGCAAGAGGATATACAGCATGGGATTGTACATCACCGGCATTTGTAAGACATGATGCAGCAGGAGCAACACTTTGCATCCCTACAGCATTCTGCTCATACAAAGGAGAGGCACTTGACCAGAAGACCCCACTTCTTCGTTCTATGCAGGCAATCAATGAGCAGTCACTGAGACTGTTAAGATTGTTCGGAAATACAACATCTAAGAAAGTAACACCTTCCGTAGGACCGGAGCAGGAATATTTCCTTGTAGATGCTGAAAAATTCTTACAGAGAAAAGACCTGATCTATACAGGACGTACACTGTTCGGAGCAATGCCTCCAAAAGGTCAGGAGTTAGATGATCATTATTTCGGAACCATCCGTCAGAGAATCGCAGGATTCATGAAAGATGTCAACGAAGAACTTTGGAAAGTGGGTGTTACATCTAAGACACAGCATAACGAAGTTGCACCGGCACAGCATGAACTTGCACCGATCTATGCAGAGTGCAACGTGGCACTGGATCATAACCATATTGTAATGCAGACATTAAAGAGAGTTGCATGCCAGCATGGCATGAAGTGCTTACTCCATGAGAAACCATTCGCAGGAGTCAATGGTTCTGGTAAACATGACAACTGGTCTCTTACAACAGATGATGGAAAGAACCTGTTAGAGCCAGGCAAAACACCACACGAAAATATTCAGTTCTTACTGGTACTTACCTGTATCCTGAAAGCAGTTGACAAACACGCAGATCTTCTTCGTGAATCTGCAGCAGATCCTGGTAATGATCACAGACTCGGAGCTAACGAGGCACCGCCGGCAATCATCTCTGTATTCCTTGGAGAACAGTTAGAGGATGTACTGGAACAGCTGATCAGCACAGGCGAAGCTACACATAGTCTGAACGGCGGAAAACTCCAGACAGGAGTTGATACACTTCCGGATCTTGCAAAAGATGCAACAGACCGTAACAGAACATCACCATTTGCATTTACTGGTAATAAATTCGAGTTCCGTATGGTAGGTTCCCGTGATTCCATCGCAGGACCAAACGTAGTACTGAACACAATCGTTGCAGAAGCATTCTCAGAGGCTTGTGATATCCTTGAAAAAGCAGATAACTTTGATGAAGCAGTTCATGATCTGATCAAGAAATATGCAACAGAGCACCAGAGAGTTGTATTCAACGGAAATGGATACTCAGATGCATGGGTAGAAGAAGCTGAAAGACGTGGACTTCCGAATATCAGATCTATGGTAGAAGCAATTCCAGCTCTGACAACAGAGAAAGCTGTAAATATGTTCGGAAAATTCAAAGTATTTACAAAGGCTGAGCTGGAATCCCGTGCAGAGATCAAATATGAAAGCTATGCAAAGGCAATCAATATTGAAGCTCGTACAATGATCGATATGGCAAGCAAGCAGTTTATTCCTGCATTTATCAAATATACAAAAGAACTGGCTGATACAGTGATCGCTGTAAAAGAAGCTGGAGCAGATGCAACAGTACAGGCAGATATCCTTGCAGAAGTATCCGGACTTCTTGCAGAGACAAAGAAAACACTGGAAGCATTAAAAGTTGTAGCAGACCAGGCAGCAGCTATGGAAGAAGGAGAAGATCAGGCAAGATTCTATCACTTCGATGTTGTGCCGGCTATGGAAGCACTCCGTGCACCAGTTGATAAGATGGAGATGATCGTTGACAAAGAAGCATGGCCAATGCCTTCTTACGGAGATCTGATGTTTGAAGTATAAGCGTAAAGCGCAGATCGTTCGTTAGACGAAGAAATTAGTTTAGAAATACATTAGAAAAATTTAAGAACCCTGGACTTGGAATGGACACATGATTGTGCTATTCTAAGTTCAGGGTTTTTGTATCCTGTAAGGAGGGCAATCATGACGAAAAGAGAATTTTTAGATAAATTAAAAAAAGCACTTTCCAATGATCTTTCGGGAACTGTAATTCAGGATAATGTGAGTTATTACAATGATTATATTACAGAAGAAGTAAGAAAGGGCAGAAGAGAGTCGGAGGTAATTGAAGAGCTTGGTGATCCGTGGGCAATTGCGAAGAATATTATTACTTCGGAAGAAATGAAAGGAAACACACAGGAATCATATGACAGCTATGAGCCGGGAAGACGAAGAGAGAGTTCTTATGAACAGGACTATGGCAGCGAATCCGGGTACAGGGGCACACACGTCTTTGGACTTGATACCTGGTGGAAGAAACTGGTTCTGATCCTTGGAATTATAGGAATCGTTGTATTGGTTGCAGCGGTGGTTGGAGGAATTATCAGTCTGCTTGCACCGATATTCGTACCGCTTCTGATCGTGTGTCTGATCATTAAGCTGATTAGCGGCAGGAGAAAGTGAATAGGTAATAAGTAAAAGACCGATGGGGGAGCCATCGGTCTTTTGAGGGGAGTATAAATAATTAATAAGGGGTTGTAGAAAGTGTCCTTTCTACACCAACAGTATAATATAGTAAAAAATAAAAATCAAGAAAAATATTAAAAAAATCTTAATATGTGCCGGGATGTATAATTGGAAAATGCCAGGACATACTAATCGTGTAGCAAAAAGTGATTAGGAGGAATTCAAAATGGCTAAAAATTACAACTCATCAGAAAACTGTCATAACGAAGCAGACAAGAACACATCGAACAGAAATGCATCCAGAAACACATCGAACAAGAATGCATATGGAAAGAATGCATCGGACAGAAATGTAACAGACAAGAATGCAAACAACAAAAATGCATATGGCAAAGATGCAAAAGATAAGAATTCATATAATTATGGAAATGAGAACAGTAGCTACTAGAAAAAAGAGTTTCCGGGCAGGACGTGCGAAAGTACGTCCTGCTTTTTTGATGCCGTGTATGTGTAACGAACTTCCAAAAGAAGGAGACCGGGCGGACAACCAGGGGTGTTCTGTATGTGAAATGGGTTGACAAAGGGAGGAGGTTATCAGTAAGATAAGTAAGTAGAAAATAATAGATGAAATGCAGTTGTACTGCATGAATATAGCAGATAATGGAGAATTGAATGAAAAAAATGGAATTGATCGCTCCCTGTCATTTTGGACTGGAAGCGGTATTAAAACGAGAGATACTGGATCTGGGATATGATATCTCGGAAGTAGAAGACGGAAGGGTCGGTTTTTGGGGAGACGCAGAGGCGATCTGCCGTGCGAATATCTTCCTCAGAACGGCGGAGAGAGTCCTTCTGAAAGTAGGAAGCTTCAAAGCAACAAGCTATGAAGAATTATTTGAGAATACAAAGGCTCTGGACTGGGAGAATTATATCCCGGAAAACGGTAAATTCTGGGTGGCAAAAGCGGCATCTGTAAAGAGTAAATTATTCAGTCCGTCGGACATTCAGTCGGTGATGAAAAAAGCAATGGTAAGAAGGCTGCAGCAGAAGTATCAGGTAGAGTGGTTTTCGGAAGATGGAGCCGCATATCCGGTACGTGTATTTCTGAAAAAGGATGTTGTGACCGTTGGAATCGATACATCCGGAGTATCCCTGCATAAAAGAGGATACCGTGAAGTATCTGGAAAAGCGCCGATCACAGAGACACTGGCAGCAGCGCTGATCATGCTGACTCCATGGCATAAGGACAGAATTCTGGTAGATCCGTTCTGCGGAAGTGGTACATTTCCGATAGAAGCAGCAATGATCGCAGCAAATATCGCACCGGGAATGAACCGTTCCTTTACAGCAGAAAAATGGACGAACCTGATTCCGAAGAAGCTCTGGTATGAGACCGTAAATGAGGCGAATGAGCTGATCAACGATGATATCGAAGTTGATATCCAGGGATATGATGTGGATGGTTCTGTGATCAAGATTGCAAGACGTAACGCGAGAGAGGCAGGAGTCGATCATCTGATCCATTTCCAGGAAAGAGATGTGAAGGACTTAAGCCATCCGAAAAAATATGGATTCATCATCACCAATCCGCCGTATGGAGAGAGACTGGAAGATAAGAAGGATCTGCCGGAGTTATACAAGGCATTTGGCGAGAGCTTTAAGAATCTGGATTCCTGGTCTGCATATATGATTACTTCTTATGAAGATGCAGAGCGTTATTTTGGAAGAAAAGCGGACCGCAACCGCAAGATTTATAATGGTATGTTAAAGACATATTTTTACCAGTTCTTAGGACCAAAGCCGCCAAAGGCAAAGCGTCCGGCTGACAGACAGGAGAAGAAGTAAGATGAAAAAAATTATATTTGCAACAGGAAATGAACATAAAATGATAGAGATTCGTGCAATCTTAAGTGATCTGGGAGCAGAGATCCTTTCGCAGAAAGAAGCAGGGATCAAAGCGGATGTGGTAGAAGACGGAGCAACATTTGAAGAAAATGCGATGATCAAAGCAACAGAGATCGCAAAGATCGCGCATGAGATGCCGGAATATGCGCATGCAGTTGTTCTGGCAGATGATTCCGGACTGGAGATCGATTATCTGAATAAAGAACCGGGAATCTATTCTGCGCGGTATATGGGAGAGGATACTTCGTATGATATCAAGAATCAGGCGCTTCTGGACCGTCTGGATGGTGTGCCGGATGAGAAACGTACCGCAAGATTTGTCTGTGCGATCGCAGCAGCTATGCCGGATGGTTCCTGTGAAGTGGTAAGAGGAACGATGGAGGGAATCATCGGACATGAGATTGCGGGAGAAAATGGATTTGGTTATGACCCGATCTTCTTCCTTCCGGAATATGGATGCACCAGTGCGGAACTTTCACCGGAAAAGAAGAATGAGCTGAGCCACAGAGGAGAGGGACTGAAAAAAATCCGTAAGATCCTGGAACAGAAATAGAATTCCGGAGAAGCAGATAGAATAAGCAGATAGAAGAAACAGATAGGGTAAGAGAATATGAAGATACTGATCATAAGTGATACGCATGGTTCGCACAGGAATTTTGACCGTGTGATAGAAAAAGAACAGCCGCTGGATATGTTGATCCATCTCGGTGATGTAGAAGGTGATGAGGATTATATTCCGGCAGTTGCGGATTGTCCGGTACATATGGTGCGCGGAAATAATGACTTCTTTTCGGATCTTCCTGGAGAGGAAGAATTCATGATCGAGGGGTATCATATATTTATTACGCATGGACATGGATATTATGTGTCTATGGGAGAAGAACGGCTGAAACAGGAAGCAAGAGGGCGTGGCGCCGATATTGCTATGTATGGACATACACACCGGCCGTTTTATGAAAAAGAAGAGGGACTGATCACTCTGAATCCGGGAAGTCTCTGCTATCCGAGACAGCAGGGAAGAAAACCAAGCTATATGATCATGGAGATTGATGGTGATGGCAAAATGGAAATCACACAGGAATATCTGAATCCATAGTAGATGATTTACAGGAAACAATTTAGAAAATAAGTAGTAGATGTGAAAGAATCTGTATTGAAACAGAGCGGAAAACCCTGTATTTTCAAGGGGTTCCGCTCTGTTTTTAAAAAAAATAAAAAAAATGAAAAAAGTTGTTGACATTTATAATAAGCTCATATATAATATGTCTTGTGTCACGGAACGGTAACAAAATGTGACACAGAAACAACTCCATCGGGGTGTGGCTCAGCTTGGCTAGAGCGCCTGGTTTGGGACCAGGAGGTCGCA
>URTM01000017.1 GCA_900550865.1 uncultured Dorea sp.
GATACTAATCGGTCGAGGGCATGACCAAGCAAGGTGATAGGTAGGATGAAAGAAAATATTTCTTGTATGCAGTTTTGAAGGTACATAAAAATAAAAAAGCAAGTAAAAACCCTTGTCAAAAGAGACAAAAGGGTTTATACTATATAAGTATTCCTCGATAGCTCAGTGGTAGAGCATTCGGCTGTTAACCGAAGGGTCGTTGGTTCGAACCCAACTCGGGGAGTTAAAGACAGAAATCGATTTGATTTCTGTCTTTTTATGTTATAAAAGAGTACTTTATAATGAATGAGAAGGATAAATAATATGAAATACATTTTACAAACAGATAATGAAACAATAGAGATTCCGATTATACGATCAAAAAGGAAGACACTGGGGTTAGAAGTGAAATATGATGGTACAGTAAATGCAAGAGTTCCAATGCGGGCACCAAGAGAGCTTATAGAAAGATTTATCCGGGAACATGAAGCATGGATTATCAGAAAGCGGCAGGAATGGAGTCTGGCTGGAAACAATCGGGATGATATGTCAGGTCTTCCACCGGTCGAGACAAAAGAAGGAAAAGCGAAGATCAGACAGTATATAGAAGGGCAAGTTGAATATTATGCAAAAATAATGGGTGTTACATATGGAAGGATATCTATGCGTAACCAGAAAACACGATGGGGAAGCTGTAGCAGCAATGGAAATCTGAATTTTAATAATCGGTTGTTATTTGTACCAAAAGAACTGGTTGATTATGTAGTGGTGCATGAATTGGCACACAGAAAAGAGATGAACCATTCGAATGCATTTTGGAATGTGGTAGAGAAGTATATGCCGGATTATAAAGAACGCAGGAAAAAACTAAGGGAGTATCATATAGAATAAGAAGGAATACACAACAATCATAAGAAAACATTTACTTAAAGAAAAATATATAGAAAACTTCTATAAATCATAATGCTTATAGAATATGTGCGAAAGATACAAAAATTAACCAATGCTTTGTAAGTCAATGACGATGAAAAATAATTTGAAAATGTTAAAATGTTAACTTGTTAGGAATAGAAATAACAGGTCTGGAGTAGGTGAAATGTTTAAAGTAAGTTATTTTTTTGAAGTCCTGCCGATTATTGCGAGTAAAGTTAATATTACATTTGAATTAACGGTAGCTGCGACAATATTTGCACTGATCGTGGGAGTCATTATTGCAATCATCGGTTATTACAAAATTCCGGTGTTGTATCAGCTGACCAGAGTGTATGTCTCTATTATGCGAGGTACACCGGTTGTAGCACAGTTATATTTCTTCTATTATGGAATTGCATTATACAGTGCATTTGTAAGAAATATGACACCTCTTATCGCAGTAGCGGTCGTTATGAGTTTTAATATGGGAGCTTTTATGTCAGAAAGTATCAGAGGAGCATTATTATCCGTTGATGAAGGACAGAAAGAAGCTGCATATTCACTGGGAATGACGAATTTTCAGCTGGTTACGAGAATCGTAATTCCACAGGCTGTACGTGTGGCATTGCCGCCGCTTTTTAACGACATCATTAACCTGATCAAGATGACTTCACTTGCATTTATGCTTGGGGTACCGGATATCATGGGAGCCGCCAAGATTGAGGGAGCCAGAACGTTCAGATATTTTGAAATTTATGCGGCCGTTATGCTGGTGTACTGGCTGATCATATTTGTGCTTGGAATCTTACACAAATTATTAGAAAAGAAATGTGCAAATATGTATTAAGACAAGATCTTAAATGGAACAACCATTGAGATAGATGCATTATTATTTATATGACAAAGAGGAGATTAAGTATTATGAAAAGACGAGTATTAGCTGCTTTATTGGTAACTATGATGACTGTTGGAGGTGTTGCAGGATGCGGAAGCAATGCAAAATCTGATGATTCAGATAAGAAAGCAAGCTCTGATTCTAAAAGTGATGACAAAAAAGATTCCGGAAAGAAAGTAACAGTCGTTACATCCGGAACAGGAGAACCATACAGCCTTATGTCTGATGATGGAAAATGGACTGGTATCGACGCAGATATGTGGGATGAAATTGAAAAACGTACCGGTTGGGAAGTAGAAGTAAAACAGGCTTCTTTCGACGCTATGTGGGGAGAACTGGATACAGGACGTGCTGATGTAGTTGCAAACTGTCTTGCAGTAAAAGAAGAAAGAACAGACAAATATAATGCAACAATCCCATACTATGGAGATTCACAGTGCATTATCGTAAATGATGATTCTGATTACAAGACATCTGATGATTTAAAAGGAAAGACTGTAGGATGTACAAACGGACAGGCTGCACAGACAATCATCGAAGACATGGCAAAAGAAAAAGGATTTACAGTAAAACTTTACGAAGACAGTGCTGTAGGTATGAACGATCTGAAACTTGGAAGAATTGATGCATATGCGAACACAACAACAAATGTAAATGCATTTACACATAACAATACAGATGCAAAATTCCGTTTCTTTGATGAACAGCTTCTGGCAAACAACGTAGCTTACTTCCTTCCAAAAACAGATGACGGAGAAAAGCTTACCAAAGAATTAGATGATGTAATCCAGGATATGTTAGATGACGGAACAGTAGCAAAGATTACTGAAAAATGGATGTATGCCGATATGACAAAATTGATCCAGAAATAATTAATCCAGAAATAAGAAGAGTCAGGAAGATTAAAACGTATGGGAACAGAAACACAGTTGGTTAAGGTTGAACATTTATATAAAGAATTTGATGAAAATACAAAAGTATTAGAAGATATCAATCTGACGATCAATAAGAATGAAGTGATTGCAATTTTAGGACCTTCGGGAACCGGTAAATCGACATTACTCAGATGTTTGAATTACCTGACAGTACCGACAAAAGGAAAGATAACAATCGGTGATGTAACGGTAGATGCACAGAACCATACAAAGAAGGATGTGATAGAACTGAGAAAACATTCTTCCATGGTATTCCAGGGATATAACCTTTTTAAGAATAAGACTGCATTAGAAAATGTAATGGAAGCGCTGACCGTTGTACAGAAAAAATCAAAGGCAGAAGCAGAAAAAATTGCATTAGAGCTGCTGGATAAGGTTGGAATGAGTGAAAGAAAAGACTTTTACCCGTCGAAACTGTCCGGAGGACAACAGCAGAGAGTTGGGATTGCAAGAGCACTTGCAGTAAATCCGAATGTGGTATTATTTGATGAGCCGACATCGGCACTGGATCCGGAACTGGTAGGAGAAGTACTGAATACGATCAAATCTCTTGCCGAAGAAGGAACGACAATGATTCTGGTTACGCATGAGATTGGATTTGCAAGAGAAGTAGCAAGCAGAATCCTGTTCATGGACGGAGGAAGAATTGCGGCCGATGGAGCACCGGAAGAAATCATCGATCATCCAGAGAATCAAAGACTTCAGCAGTTCCTGAATTTTGTTAATCGTAAATAGAATGACTGAAAGGTCTGCACAGGATTTGTGCAGGCCTTTTTTGAGGAGTTGGTACAATGAGCAGTATAGATGATAAGATAAGACAAATTGCAAAAGAGACAGAATCGGAACTGATCCGTATCAGAAGAGAACTGCATCAGTATCCAGAGCTTGGAATCGACCTTCCAAGGACACACGAGATCATCAGCCGTGAATTACATAAGATTCCGGGGCTTAAGATAAGAGAACATGCTGCCGGCGGATATGGTCTGATCGCAGAACTTCAGGGGAAGAAAGAGCATGGGAAAAATGTTCTGCTGCGGGCAGATATAGATGCACTTCCACTGGAAGAGAAAGTGGAAAGTGATTATAAATCCAGACATGACGGACGTATGCATGCATGCGGACACGACGGACATGCAACATGGCTGATCGGTGCGGCAAAGATTCTGGCACAGCTGACTGATGAATTCGGCGGATGTATAAGATTCGCATTTCAGCCGGGGGAAGAAGTCGGACTTGGTGCGGATACGATGATAGAAGAAGAAAAAGTACTGGAAGATCCAAAGATGGATATGGCATTTGCCGCTCATGGCTGGCCGTCTGTGGAGAGTGGAAAGATCGGAATCGTGAGACGCTATGCATTTGGCTGTGTGGGGGATTTTAAAGTCAGAATTATTGGAAAGAAGGGACATGCATCATGGCCGGAGCAGACGGTTGATCCGATTGCGGCGGCAAATGAGATCTACCAGCATATCCCGGCAATACTGACACGTACAGTCAGCGGAACAGAGCCTAAGATCATGTCAGTTACTTATATGCAGGCAGGGGATGTGAATGTCAGAAATATCATTCCACAGGACTGCGTATTTGGCGGAACGATGCGGGCCGTAAAACGAGAAGTTCTGGAAAAAATGAAAGCAGAACTGGAAAAAGAGATCAAAGGAATCTGCCAGGTATACGGAACTTCTTATGAGGCAGATATCAGGATTCATGGAGGAAGTGTAAAGAATGCTCTGGAATTATTAAACGGAGTGAAAAAGTCAGCGGCAGATGTACTTGGAAAGGAAAATGTTTACATAATAGAAGAGGACAATCTGGGCGGAGAGAATTTTGCGGAATATAGCAGCCGTGTTCCGGCGGTCTATATGTTTATTGGAATAAAACCGGAAGAGAAAGAAGCGATTCCGGGTCTGCACAGCCCGGAATATCAGTTTGATGATACGGTACTGGCAGGAGCGGCCGCTGCATTTGCCAATATTGCGATTCACGGCTGTATGGGAGAACTGGAAGAAAATTAAAAAGGACAGGAGAGGTATCAGAATGGAAAAGCTGATTTATGTAGATCGAAGAAATACAAACTGTAATAAATGGGACGGACAGCAGAAGATGTTCGGAGAAGAAGGACTTCACGCAATGTGGGTGGCAGATATGGACTTCCGGGTACCGGAGTGTGTAGTCAGCGCGCTCAGGGAATATGTGGAATCAGGTGTATATGGATATTATAAGATCCCGGATGCTTATTATCAGGCATTCATTGACTGGGAGAGAGAGCATCACGGATATGAAGTGAAAAAAGAATGGATCCGTTTTTCTCCGGGAGTTGTTGCGGGATTCCATTGGCTGTTACAGATTCTGACGGAAGAAAATGATGCGGTAATCGTAAACACACCGGTATATTATCCGTTCCTGGATGCAGTAAAGAACAATCACAGGATTTTAATCTGTTCCGATCTTAAGAATGAGAATGGAGAATACACGATTGATTTTGATGATTTTGAGAAAAAGATCACAGATCATCAGGTGAAATTATTTATTTTGTGTTCACCGCATAATCCGGCGGGAAGAGTATGGAAAAAAGAAGAGTTAAAGCGGCTTTTTGAGATCTGCAGAGCACATCATGTGTATATCATATCTGATGAGATCCATCAGGATCTGGTATTTGGAGAGAATAAGCATATCCCATCTTTGTCAGTCGGAGAGTATGACGATATTATGGTATCTATTGCGGCAGCATCGAAGACATTCAATATTGCGGGAGCACAGAATTCTATGGTGATCATTCCGGATGAAAAACTTCAGGGAAAGTGGGATGCTTATGTAAAAGGCAACAGAGTACTGGGTGGAAATGCTTTCGGTTATGTTGCAGCGCAGGCTGCATATGCAGGAGGAAATGAATGGCTGACACTGGTACTGGATCAGATCGAAGAGAATTATCAGTATCTGAAAGCGGAACTTGCAGAAAAACTTCCGGAGGCGGTTGTGACTCCGCTGGAAGGAACGTATCTTTGCTGGATTAATCTGGAAGCATATGTAAGTGCAGATGAGATGAAAGAAATGATCCAGAAGAAATGCCGTCTGGCCGTTGATTTCGGTGACTGGTTTGGCGGAGAACGCTTTGGTACATTTATAAGAATGAATCTTGCGACATCAAAAGAGAATGTAGAGATTGGTGTCAATGCTCTGATCACGAATTTAATGAGAAAATAACTATAGAAATTATCAATAAGACAGAATCAATGGCATATGATTTTCTATTTGACAGAAATAATTTTCTACGAGAAAATATCTGTATATGGAGTGAAAAAGATATGTATGAGATTGATGTCTGTTATAAAATAATTTTTGAAGCAATGCTGGAAAAACCGGCATTAAAGAATATTGCCGAAAAGATAAATGAATATACGGGTGTGAAGATTATATTTGTGTCAGGGTCCGGAAAGATCCTGGCATATTCGCATGCATGTGAGCAGGATAACAGCGAATCTGTCAAATGGAGCCATGTCACATTTTCGGAATATGAGAAGTTCCGTCAGGGAGAGACTGCAGTGGAAGAGAGGATTGCTGTGAGACCGGTTGAAATACCGGGAAGACCGGACGGATATGTAGTCATTTTGTATTCGGAAGAAGAGTTCCGGCAGTTTTTTGAAGAGCTGGCAGATGTGATCGGACAGGCAGTAAAGCATTATTTTGAAGAAGCAGAGAAAGCACCGGTGGTGTTACAGCCGATGCGTGAAGCGGTGCTTGCCTGGAGTCTGTTCCATGGAAAGACAGATGGGATACTGCAGATAGAAGAGATATGGACCGGACAGTATATAGAGGTACTGGTTTTAAAGAAGGATCTTCAGGAAAAACAGGTTTCGTGGGTAAAAGCAATATGGGACAGTTATTGTATCTGCGAAGAAACTGACAGGATCCTGATATTATTTTATGGATTAAGAACGAAAAATACAGAAGAAATTTACCGGAAGATCACGGAAAAAGGGATAAGATGCAGCATCAGTGAACCATTTGGGAAATTAGACAGATGTGCGGTAAAGTATAAGCTGTTAAACCGTATGGCTATGGTGAGCGGACTGGAAAATGACCCGGTTATGAAGCTGGAAAAGGAATGGTCGGTACAGGGACTTTATACATATACCACACCGCTCGTTAAAGAAGCGGGATTAAGTGATTACCGGCTGTTACGGCTACTTCAGGAAGACAGAGAGAATAATACGGATCTGTACTATACGTTAAAGGTATATCTGCTGAATGAAAATAATGTAACAATGGCAGCAGACAGTCTTCATATTCACAGAAATACACTGGTTTACCGGTTAAAGCAGATCCGGGAATGTATAGAGGCTGATATCAATGATAACGAAACAGCAAGGGAACTGCTGGCATTTATGATGATGTATGATGTATCGAGACAAGATCAGAAAAGGCAGAAGTGAGGAGAGCATATATGAAACTGGTGCAGGATTTACCAGAGATATTTGAAGAGTTTGGAGAAAAAAAGAGGGAAGCATTTCTGGAAATAAAAGAATATAAAGATAAGGGAATTCCGGTTGTGGGAATGTATTGTGCCTATTTTCCGACAGAACTTGCGATGGCGGTGGGAGCAATTCCGGTAGGACTTTGTTCTTTTTCCAATGAGACAATCACGGCGGCGGAACGGGATCTGCCGAAAAGTATGTGTCCACTGGTAAAATCCAGTTATGGATTCGCAATCAGTGACAGATGTCCGTTTTTTCATTTTGCAGATCTCGTGATCGGAGAGACGACCTGTGACGGAAAAAAGAAGATGTATGAGCTGATGTCGGAATTCAAACCGGTGCATGTAATGGAACTTCCGAACAGTCAGTCTGAAAGAGGACTTGCTTTCTGGAAAAGCGAAATTATCCGGACGAAAGAATATCTGGAAGAATTCTTTCATGTCGTAATTACGGAAGAGATGATCCGGGATGCGGTACATTTGAATAATCAGATCCGTACCTCTTTGAAAAATCTTTGCGAAGTGATGAAACTGGATCCGGCTCCGGTAAGGGGCGAGGACATCCAGAAGATGGTGCAGGGAAGCAAATACCGGTTCGATTTTGCGACGACTCCGGGCGTGGTGAAAGAAGTGATCGATAAGATCATGACAGAATACAGACAGGGAAAACATCTGGAAAAACGCCCGAGAATACTGGTGACAGGATGCCCGATCGGCGGTGACAGCCTGAAAGTGATCCGTGCGATAGAAGATAATGGCGGAGTCGTTGTGGCGATTGAAAACTGCAGCGGTGTGCGGACACTGGGAAATCCGGTGGAGGAAGACTGTGAAGATATTTACGAGGCTATTGCCAGAAAATATCTGTCAACAGGATGTTCGATCATGACACCGAATGATAACCGGATCGATCTGATCGGTGAGATTATAGATGAATATCATGTAGACGGCGTGGTCGAGATGATCCTGACAGGATGTCATGCAACAGGGGCAGAATCTGTCTATATAAGAAAATTTGTGACGGAAGAGAAACACCTGCCGTATATTGCAATCGATACGGATTATTCTGCCGCAGATCGGGGACAGATTGCTACCAGACTGACGGCATTTCTGGAGATGATCCAGCCGGGGACGGATGAACACATGGACATCAATTATTGCTATAAGATTGTGCTGGCTGGGCTGACAGAACAAAAGTCCAGAAAAGAAATTCTGGAAGAGATATGGAAATATACGCATATCCCGGTATGTATAAAGACCGGAGAACAGGAAGCAGGAGAATGGATCGGAATCAGCAGGAAAGAAGCAGAACAGGAAAGCCGGAAAAAGATGGAATATAAGCTGTCCGGGAAGAATGGAGTTGTGATGGCCGTTGTTCCGGATGGCATCAGCAGGGAAAATGTGGAAGAACTTCTGGAACTTTTGGCAAAAAGTTATTATATGAGAACACATTCCCATGATACGGAAGAAAGAGAACTTCCTGATTATATGTGGATTGTGGCAGAAGATTCGAAAGACCTCCTGCAGATAGAACAGAATCTGACAAAACAGATGAAAGAGAACAAAATGATAACAGGACTGAAACTGCGGCAGGTACAGGAGAATGAGTTATTCCTGTTGGGAATGGCTGGAAAAGAAGCCAGAAACTGTGTGATCGATATTTGCCGGAAATCTATGGAAGATGCAGACGGAAAGGTAATGATTGGAAATGGATTTTCAGACTGTGAGAAAAAGGAAGAGAACAGACAGCTTCAGTGGCGGGTACTGAATATGGCTGCAGGGCAGAATCAGAAAGAACAGGTCCTGCTCGTGGAACATTATTATCATGCACTTGCAATTAACTGCATCAGTGAGAATCTGGGGCAGGAGAACATATATCTGGAAGAATTGGAGATTCTGAAAGAAGAGGACCGGAAAACAGGAAAAGAACTTTATGAGACATTGTATTGGTATCTACGGATGAAACGGAACGTTGCACAGACGGCCGCAAGACTTGGAGTCCACCGGAATACGTTACTGCCAAGAATCGCACGGATCAATGAGCTTTTAGATCTGGACGAAAAAGACGGAATAGAATGTGAAAGAATTCTGATGGGAATGGAAATAGAAAAGTTAAAAAATGACTGATACGCCTGGGATCGGTCATTTTTTTAATTAATTTATTAATCGAGGTGGCCTCTCGATCCTTGAAGAAAACAGTATAAAGTGCGTATTGTTCAGGTTCCATGCTCTAAGAAAAACTAAGAGCATTCCACATTCACCAGAACCACTTTATGCTGTTTTCTTCAAGTCGTGACTGGTAGAGGATGTTAATAAATGAAATGCCCGGAAGTGTAACCCGGTGGAGTCCACTACGGTTACGCATTTGCCATTTAATTCGTAAGGCATTTGATACCTACTTTTTATGCAAGTCCGGGTATCCAACGCCTTCCTGAATTAAATCCCAACCCTGCTGCACATCTTATGCATCCCTGCACTGCTTCAAATACTGCTTCGTATAAGTGCAGACTGCAAAGCATTTTCCGCACAGATCTGCATCAATTCCCGTGCTTTTTTGCATGATCTCACGGCATTTCTTATGACACGTGGAGATGGCTATGATATTTTCACGAGGTATGCCGGGGCGCCACAAAGTATTTTTCAGGGCATGTGCCGGACAATATCTGACGCAGGCATGACAGGCACCGCACTGAGAGTGTGTAACCGGAACATCGCAGGTCAGCGGGGCATCGGTCAGAAGAGAAGCAATCCTTACGGCAGAACCATATTGTGGTGTTACCAGTCGGTTGTTTTTGCCGATCCAACCAAGACCAGCTCTGGCGGCAATCGTTTGGTGTGGCAAAGGAATACAGTTATCTGAATCTGTCATTTCCTGGTCTGTCGTCCGGGCATAAGCATGATAGCCTCTGGCGGTCAGGTATTTCGCACCGGCAGTTACGATGGTGTTCAGTTTGTCGCTCAAAGAATTATAAAGTTCGTAGTATTCTCTTGTTGGAGCAAGCTGAAGGTCTTTGATGACATGCTTCGGTAACGGGACTGCGACTGCAATACCGACCGGATAGTCAGTAGATGGGACTGCGGTCAGATCCCCAATTCCGACCAAAGCAGCACCCTGTGAGATTAGATAATCTCTGAATTCTTTTGTGGGATTCATAAAAATCCCTCCTTTCAGAACATTTCCGTTCATTGACTTATTGTACATTCAATTTTACAATAGAATGCAGAAGAAAGATAGTGGGAAAGGAAACTATTATGGAAAGTAAAATGACGGAATTAATGGAAGCGATTCAGGAAAGTGAAGGACAGGCAGAACGCAGGGTGCTTACTTTGCTGGGTGGCAGATACATTTCTGAAAAGGCACTGGTCATAGATGGAAAAATTGTCTGGGAAAGCAGGAAAAATGGTTATTTTCATGGATATACAGATGAGATAAAGAAGATTGCAGAAAGTGGAATCACCTATATTGGAAATGAGAAAGTATTCTGCGATACATTGGGACAGGAAAAACAGATTGTGATCTGTGGTGCCGGTCATGTGTCGATTCCGGTGATTAAAATGGCAGTGATGATGGACTGTGAGGTAATTGTACTGGAGGATCGTCCGATGTATGCGGATCATGCAAGAATGGCCGGGGCGTCACAGGTTATCTGTGAACCATTCGAAGAAGCACTGGACAAGATACAGGGAAGTGCGGATACGTATTTTGTGATCCTGACGAGAGGACACCGGTATGATCAGATCTGTCTGGAGAAAATAGCCGCAAAAGAGCATGCCTATATCGGTATGATTGGAAGCCGTAGAAGAACAGCACTGGTAAAACAAAGTCTGGCAGAAAAAGGCGTGGATCAGGAGGTGCTGGATGCAGTGTATACACCGATCGGTCTGGATATCGGAGCGCAGACACCGGCAGAGATCGGAGTGGCAATTATTGCAGAGATTATTGAAGTAAAGAACAGGAAGAAACGGACTTATGGATATTCCAAAGAAATTATGCGTGCGCTGACTGCTCAGGAACCGTATCCGGAAAAGAAGATAATGGCAACGATCATTACCAGACACGGTTCCGCACCACAGGGGCTGGGAACCAAAATGCTGATATACAGAGATGGCCGCTGCGTTGGGACGATCGGCGGCGGATGTATGGAAGCAAGAGTCATCCAGATTGCCAGACTTATGGCAGCAGGAGAAGGAGAACAGGCAAGGATCTGCCATGTAGACATGACCGGAAATGAAGCTGAAGAAGAAGGTATGGTCTGTGGCGGGGAAGTGGATGTATTTCTGGAAATCGTCTAAGCGCGGAAAACAGAATCACCGGAGGCATTAAAAAGATGATAGAAGTAGAGGTAAAAATACCCATTGAAAATATAGAAAAGATAAAGCAAAAATTGCTTGAAACAGGGTTCATATATCAGAAAACCGTTGTGGAGACAGATACTTATTTTACCAGTGATCACTATAATATGCGAAAGAAGGACAAGGCACTGCGCATTCGTAAGACGGAGAATCTGGATACGGGAGAAGTAAAAGCACAGCTTAACTGCAAAGGACCGAAATTAGACCAGGTATCCATGACCAGGAAAGAAACAGAGATTGATATCTATGAGCCGGAAAAGATGGAAGACATTCTTAAAGAACTTGAATTTTATCCAGCGTCTTGCAGAGTGAAGAAGACAAGAGGTTATTATATAAAAGATCATATGACAGCGGCTGCAGATAAGGTAGAGAATCTGGGCAACTTTCTGGAATTGGAAATAATTGTTGCAAAAGAAGAAGAACGAGCAGGTGGATTGGATATGATATATGAGCTAATGAGAATGTTGGGATGCGAAAAGACAGAGACAGTAAGGGATTCATATTTGTCAATGTTAGAAAAACGAGGTGTCTAGCATCAGAAAGATCCATGAGGGACAGATAAAAAGCCAAATTTCCTGTCCCCGTGGTTATTGACAAAAATTATCAATAAGTCTATACTAACCTTACGAGTTGAGAAATATTATCAGTAACAGTGGGAATAACCCCACTTTCTGTAGATAAATTTGGAAGGAAGTACAGACGATGACATTAAAAGAATTACCAATCGGTAAAAGTGCAACATTGACAGTCGTAGGTGGAGAAGGTGCATTGAGACAGCATTTTCTGGATATGGGACTCATTCCGGGGGCAGACGTTACCATGGTAAAATACGCGCCAATGGGTGATCCGGTGGAACTTCGTATCCATAGTTATGAACTGACACTCAGACTTGCAGATGCGGAAAAGATAGAGATTACAGATGTCCGTGATGAAATTAAGATTAAGAATCAGATTCCGAAAGAGAAGATTGATCATCCGGGACTTGGAGAAGGTGGAAAATATCATGAAAAAGCAGATGAGAATCCACTGCCGGATGGAACAACACTGACATTTGCACTGGCAGGAAATCAGAATTGCGGAAAGACGACACTGTTCAACCAGCTGACCGGCTCTAATCAGCATGTGGGAAATTTCCCGGGAGTGACAGTTGACCGTAAAGATGGAGTGATCAAGGAACACAGTGATACTCTGGTAACAGATCTGCCGGGGATCTACTCTATGTCTCCGTATTCCAGCGAAGAGATCGTGACCAGGAATTTTGTGTTAAATGAGCATCCCAAGGGAATCATCAATATCGTGGATGCAACCAATATTGAGCGGAACCTGTATCTGACCATGCAGCTGATGGAGCTGGATATTCCTATGGTTCTGGCACTGAATATGATGGATGAGGTGCGGGATAACGGCGGATCGATCCTGGTAAATGAGATGGAGCAGGAACTTGGAATACCGGTTATTCCAATCTCGGCTGCGAAGAATGAAGGAATTGAAGAATTGATCGAGCATGCCGTGCATGTGGCAAAATATCAGGAAAGTCCGGGAAGACAGGATTTCTGTGATGCAGATGACCATGGCGGAGCAGTACACAGATGCCTGCACGGGATCATGCATCTGATCGAGGATCATGCAAAGAAGGCAGACATTCCGGTAAGATTTGCGGCATGCAAACTGGCAGAAGGGGATGAACTGATCCTGGAACAGCTCAAGCTGGATGAGAATGAAAAACAGCTTCTGGAGCATATTGTAAAGCAGATGGAGCAGGAACGAGGACTTGACCGGTCCGCAGCGATCGCAGATATGCGTTTTACATTTATTGAGAAGATCTGTAATGCTACGGTTGTGAAGCCGAAAGAAAGCAAGGAACATCTGCGCAGTGTGAAGATGGATAAGATCCTGACGGGAAAATATACAGCTATTCCGTGCTTTGTTGCAATTATGGCGGCTGTATTCTGGCTGACATTTAATGTGATCGGAGCTGCGTTGTCGAATCTGCTGGATATGGGAATTTCTGCACTTACGAATCTGGTAGATGGTGCGTTGACATCTTGGAATGTCAATTCCGTTATTCATTCGCTGGTAATCGATGGAATCTTTAACGGTGTGGGAAGTGTGTTAAGTTTCCTTCCGGTTATCGTTACCTTATTCTTTTTCCTGTCCATTCTGGAAGACAGCGGATATATGGCAAGAGTTGCATTTGTGATAGATAAATTACTCCGTAAGATCGGACTTTCCGGACGGAGTATCGTACCGATGCTGGTAGGATTCGGATGTACGGTTCCAGGTGTTATGGCGAGCAGGACACTGCCTTCGGAGAGAGACCGTAAGATGACGATACTTCTGACACCATTTATGAGTTGCTCGGCGAAACTCCCGATTTATGCATTTTTTACGGCAGCATTTTTCCCAAAACAAGGAGCAGTAGTGATGGTAGCGTTATATTTTGGTGGAATACTGATGGGAATTCTGATGGCGCTGCTTTTAAGAGGAACGATGTTCAAAGGTGAGGCCGTACCGTTTGTCATGGAACTTCCGAATTACCGTATGCCGGGAGCAAAGAATGTAGGGCAGCTTCTGTGGGAAAAAGCAAAGGACTTTTTGCAGAGAGCATTTACCGTAATCTTCTTTGCAACAATTATCATCTGGTTCCTGCAGACATTTAACTTACACATGAATGTGGTGGCAGATTCCAAGGACAGTATCCTGGCAGTTGTGGCAGGAATCATTGCACCGGTATTCCTTCCGCTTGGTTTCGGAAACTGGAAGATTTCTACTGCACTGATCACAGGATTTATGGCAAAGGAAAGTGTGGTATCTACGCTTTCGGTACTCTTTGGAAGTACGGCAGAACTGACGGGAGCAATTACGCCGGTGGCAGCAGCAAGCCTTTTGGTCTTCTGTCTGTTGTATACACCATGTGTTGCGGCTATTGCATCGATCAAGAGAGAACTTGGCGCAAAATGGGCGGCATATGTGGTGCTGGGACAGTGTGTGGTTGCGTGGATCGCAGCATTTATCGTGCATCTGATTGGTACGTTGGTGATGTAAAGAGTCATAAAAAACTCCTGTGGATGGAATTAGATATGTTCCATTCACAGGAGTTTTTTGTTGCATATATTAAATTACATGCTCTGCTTTTGCTATTTGTTCCTTTATCTTATACCTTCCGCTGCGCCGGAGACTTGCGAATAAAGAGCCTGAAATATTGTGCCATACACTGAAGATTGCTCCGGGCAGTGTGGCAAATGGGTTTGCGGCAAAGTTTGCGGTGGCAAGTGTGATAGCAAGACCGCTGTTCTGCATACCGACTTCGATCGCAAGGGCAGTTGCTTTGTCATATTCCACATGGAAGATGCGCCCGGCAAGTAATCCAAGCCCCATACCTGCAAGATTATGTAAGATAACGATACAGAGTACGAGGAATCCGGATGTCATGATCTTTTCCGCATTTACTGCGACGATTCCGCTGATGATCATGACGATGGATACAACGGAGATCAGCGGAAGGATGCCGGATAATTTTTCAATTTGTCTGCCGATCAGTCTTCGTAGAAGGATACCCAGAAGAACCGGGATCAGTACGACCTTTACAACCGAGATCACCATTCCCGGGAAAGATACCTGAACCCATGCACCGGCAAGTAAGTATACCAGAAGCGGCGTCATAACCGGTGCTGCCAGAGTTGAAGTGATCGTCATACCAACAGAAAGTGTAACATCACCACCTGCTATATAAGTGATTACATTGCTGGCAGTTCCGCCGGGACAGCATCCGACCAGGATGGCACCTAGTGCGATATCCGTTGGCAGATGAAGGAGGACCGAGAGTCCCCATGCGATCAGCGGCATAATCGTATATTGTGCGGCAAATCCGATAATGATCTCTTTTGGTCTGGTAAATACTACTTTAAAATCTCCGATATGAATCGTCAGTCCCATGCCGAACATGGCAACGCCGAGAAAGATCGAAGTATAGTTTGTAGTCCATGCAAATCCATCACGCCAGAAGAAGGCAATGACAGAAAAGCAGATAATAATCATTCCAATATATTTGGTAAGAACAGAACTGATCCGTGATAATACCTTTGTTATCTGCTCCATATATTATACCTCGTAACTGAAATTGTCGATGAGCCGGGTCTTTCCGATGTAAACTGCCATAGCAACCAGGACGTCGGCATTTACAGCGTCAACAGGCTGCATGCTGAGTGCATCAACCATGGATACGTAATCGATACGTGCCAGCGGTTCACCGTTTATGATCTCACACATCGGTTCTAATACTTCAGATGCTGAAATACCATTCCGGATCAGTTCCTGACCTTTTTTTACAGCTTTTGAAAGGCAGAGGGCAGCTTTGCGTTCTTCGCAGCTTAAGTATGTATTACGGGAAGATTTGGCAAGTCCGTCTTCTTCACGTACGATCGGGCATCCGACGATCTGGATATCAAAGTTCAGATCCAGAACCATTTTACGGATGATAGCAAGCTGCTGTGCATCTTTCTGTCCAAAGTAAGCACGGTCCGGTTTTACGATGTTAAATAACTTTGATACAACGGTACACACCCCTTTGAAATGGATCGGACGTGTCTTGCCGCACAGAGTATCAGATAAAGTATCGATACTGACAAATGCGTGGGGATCATGATACATTTCCGCCGGTGACGGGCAGAAGATCAGATCTGCTCCGATGCTTTCACAAAGTGCACTGTCGCGGTCAAAGTCTCTTGGATAAGCTTCCAGATCTTCATTCGGTCCAAACTGTGTCGGATTGACGAAATCAGATACAACAACGATATCATTTTCCTCGCGGCAGCGGCGGATCAGACTGGCATGTCCCTCGTGGAGATATCCCATAGTAGGGACAAGACCGATGGTCTTACCTTCTTTCTTCCAGTTATTTACGAGTTCTCTTGTTTTTTCAATTGTGTTAGTTACCTGCATTGGTATTCTCCTTTATTCGTTATAATTCGGAGAGTTCTCTTCTGAATACACTGTGATCTCAGGTGATTGCATGCAAAAAAATACGTTGTGATAATTGAGTATCTTTTTATTCCATGTCTTTTAACAGTCCGTGACGTTCATAATTGGTCACGCGGCTTACCTTGTTCTCCTCATCTACGAATACAACCGCAGGTTTGTGTTCTTTTGCTTCATCCGGCGTATACTGTCCGTAAGCCATGATGATGATCTTATCTCCGGTACTGACACATCTTGCAGCAGCTCCGTTTAAGCAGATCATTCCACTCCCACGCTGTCCGCTGATGGTGTACGTTTCGAAACGGCTTCCGTTGTTTACATCAACGATCTGGACTTTCTCATATTCGAGAATTCCAGCAGCCTCCAGTAATGCTTCATCCACCGTAATGCTTCCTACATAATCAAGTTCTGCCTGAACGACAGTAGCGCGGTGGATCTTTCCTTTTAATAATTCAAGTGTCATCTCATATATCCTTTCCTTTTAAGGAAAAAAATTCAGCCAGAATATATCTGGTCCTGAGTCTTATTTCCTGAAAATATAAGCTCATTTTTGTTGAAAATTATGAGATTCCAGTGATTCAGTTCTGAGTATGGTTCTGTCAGGGACAGATACCGTCTCCGCTGTTCATTATAAAAAGGCAGAAAAGGTATGTCAATCTATGTATACGGAAAAAAACAGAACCGGATTTCTGAAATTATAAATCCGGTTCTGTATTATTTCTTATTATCTTTTTTTCTTTTCCTTTGCAAGGAGTGCGGCACCAAGTGCACCCGCATATCTTCCATGTTCGGTAGGAGATACGGTCTGTCCGAGTTTCTGTGAGAGAATCTTCGTAAAGTAGGTGCTGTTACTGAGTCCGCCTGTCAGGATGACCTTGTCCGGGAGATTCTTCTTCATGGCAAGCTGTGCCACCTTGTTCGCAACAGAATCTACAACTCCGGCAGCAATATCTTCGCGCTTCTGGCCTTCCCCGATATAGTTGATCACTTCGGATTCGGCAAATACAGTACACAGAGAACTGATCGGAAGAACGGTTCCTGCGTCAGCCATGTCAAACAGTTCCTGAAGTGTTACGCCCAGACGGTTTGCCATGATTTCCAGAAACTTACCGGTTCCTGCGGAACACTTGTCGTTCATCTGGAAGTCCTGCACCATACCGCCGGACACCAGGATGATCTTGGTATCCTGTCCGCCGACATCGATAATTGCACATTCATCACCGGCCATCTCACGGCCGCCTCTTGCATGGCAGGTAATCTCTGTGATAACATGATCAGCAAAATCTACGGCAACACGTCCATATCCAGTCGCAACAACTTTGGAATCCTCTGACAGTACATCGACACCGTCTTCAAGCAGACGATCCCTGATCGTCTGGCAGGTCTCCTTGCTGCTCCATCCGGTCGGAAGTACAAAATATATGTCGTGATCTCCTTTCACAACGACTTTGGATGCGGTAGATCCGATATCAATTCCAATATAATTCATAAATTCTTTCCTCGCTTAACTCTAATTTTTTAACAATATTTGTCCCGCCGTGGATTAATATCCCGTTCAATGGCGGCAATTTTCAAAATCTCAATATGATTCTCGTCGATGAATTTCCGGATCGCTTCCAGATCCTCTTCTCTGACGAGCAGTGAGATACCGCAGCACTTACTGGCTACGCGCGGCGTAGGAGCGATGGTGGCCTTGATACCGGCTTCTTTTAATATCCCATACAGACGCATCCCGTTGTCATGATTGGGAAATAATACATAATGCTGTATCTTTTGCATGATCTGTTACCTCGGTTACTTATTTGTTATCTAACATTTCGATAAATGCACTGATTCTGGTACGAAGCTGTCCGGCGTCACTGTCGGTGTAATCCGTTTCGATTCCAAGAACAGGGATACCGGCTTCTTTCATTGCTTTCTCTACAAAATATCCCTCGGTATCATACAGGTTACAGAACTTAAGGTTCACATCAATGATACCATCAACTTTGTATTCTTTTGCAAGACGTAAGATGTCATCGATACGTCCTTCATTCGGTGTGAAGCATGCACAGTTGATCTTCATGTATCTTTCGGCCAGAGCCATGTACTGGTCTTCCAGGGTTGTCTTGCTTTCATCAACAAGATTTTCGAAATATCTGGTTCCGGTACACATCTCTTCGCAGACGATCGCTGCTCCGCTGGTCTCTACAATATTATGAAGCTTCCAGTTCGGAATTGCAAGAGGAGTTCCGGTCAGCATGATACGTTTGGTTCCGGCAGGAACAACACTCACACCGTCTTTCACTCTCTGATCCAGTTCGTCGCATAACTTGTTTGTCATCTGTGTAAATCTTGCAGGATCATCATAGAATGCAATCTGAGAGATCAGAAGCACATCACATCCGCTGATCGGAAGATTCTCATTCTTGCGCAGGTTATAAAGACGTTCCAGGGCTTTTCGTTTATTATTAATTAAGGTAATGCTTTCTGCCAGTTTTTCAGCAGTTACTTCATTTCCGGTAAATTCTTCCACGACATTCTTAAATGTCTCGATTTCTTCTGCCCAGGCTTTGATGTCTTTGGCGCGCTTCATCTGTGGAAGATCCATCACATGTAACGGTACATCTTTGGAAAGAATCTCCCATGCTTTCTTCTTACCATCGCAGGTTGTCTCCCCAATGAACATATCTGCGATACGGAAGAATGGACAGGTACGGTCAAGACGTGCACCAACAGAGGCCTTGATCAGTGGACAGGTATTGGCAGGAAGGACTTTCTCTCCGCCAGGAACCCAGAACTGGGAACCTCCACATAATCCGGTTGCGATCGCATCTGCTGCGAATACGATCTCATCTGGTACATAGACACAGAATGTACCGAATACTTTGCCGCCTTTTTTCTGATGCTCGATCAGTTCAGCAGGGCGGATACCGTGAATATCAGCAACTACCATATTATAATAGTCCATAGAATCCGGACGGTTTTCCTGTGATAAAAATACATCCCCAAATGCCTGTGGGAGCACTGCACAGAGCTGGTCATGCAGCTCTACATCCATCCCAAGTTCTTCCCACATTTTACGATAATCAGCCATTTTAAAATACCTCCTTATAGTGTAATTGATCCGATTGTATCGATAAGATAACCGTAACACTTTTAGGGGGATGGGGCAATGCATACCGGGAGAATTGGTTATAGATAATTCACAAGTTCAATAGAATATATCTATGAATTCTATACTGAGAACAATTCTCGAAATCCGTCAATGCACCGGTCGATTTCTTCCGTGGTATTGAAGTGGCTGAAGGCGAAACGGATCGTTCCCTGCGGCATGGTATGTAAGGTCTGATGCGCCATCGGAGCACAGTGGAGACCGACCCTTGTCATGATTCCGTAATCCTGTTCCAGTGCAAATGCGATCTGCGCATTGTCATATTCCGGAAAGTTGAGGGACACGACAGCAAGGCGGTCCTTAAGTGATGTTCTGCCGGCAATGTGTGCCTGTGGAATTTCCTGTATTTTTTCAAGAAAGTATCCGGTCAGTTCCATTTTTTTCTGATGGATGGCGGGAATTCCAAGCTCCTCCAGATACGTCAGGGCGGCGTGCAGCCCGATGATGCCCGGAAGATTCAACGTGCCGCTTTCATACTTGTCCGGGAGATAGTCCGGCATAAGGAGTGAATCCGACTGGCTTCCGGTTCCGCCTGCGATCAGAGGTGTCAGTTCCTGATCCAATGCTTCGGAGATCAGGAAACCACCGATACCCTGAGGACCAAGAAGCCCTTTGTGTCCGGTAAATGCGAGAAAATCAATGTTACATTCCTGCATGTCGATATCAACAGAACCGGCACTCTGGGCAGTATCCACGGCAAAAAAGAGATGATGACGTCTGCAGATCTCACCGATTTCGCGGATCGGAAGAATCGTTCCGCATACGTTGGAAGCGTGAAGCATGATTACCGCTTTTGTCTCGGGACGGATCAGGGTTTCGACAGATTCCGGATGCGTGGTACCATCTGTTTCTGCAGGGATCGTCGTGTAATGAATGTCCTGTGAAGCAAGCTGGCAGAGCGGACGCATCACGGCATTATGTTCCAGACTGCTGACCAGTACATGGTCTCCGGGTTTCAGGAGTCCTTTGATCAGATAATTCAGGGAATAAGTGATCCCCGGTGTGAATATGACATGCCTGGAATCCGGTGCATGAAAAAGTCTGGCAAGCTGCATGCGTGTGAGAAGTACCTGACTTTCCAGTTCGTAGGCACCTTCATAATTTCCCCGGTTGATATTGAAGGCACCGGACTCTAAAAGTTCTGCCATAGAAGAGGCAACTTGGGGTGCTTTCGGCCAGGATGTGCTGCCGTTGTCAAAATATATGTTTCGTTCCATAGAAAAACCTCCATGATTTATATGATACAATACCATAAGCTCTGCAATAGGAAGAACGCTGGCTGCAGTGATATGCTAGACCAATGATGTATTACAGAGTATCCGATACGGATATTGTAACAGATTTCCGGAGTGTCGTGTATAGAATAAGCTGTATAAGAAAGAGAAAGGCTGGATATCAGGTTGATTTTAGTGACCAAATGTCCAGGTGCACTCTGGATCATTCAGATATATAAGAAATAGAATATGAGAGAATAAAAAATAGAAAAAACAAATAAAGACTATAGATAATGCAGATAAGATGAAACGATTTATTAATATTTCCTATTAGGTAAAAATATGTTCAAGTGGTATGATAATTTTATGAAAAAAATTATCAAAGAATAAAAAAAGGAAAAGTACGGAGGAATTTTATTATGGAGTTAATTAAAGAACTACCAGAAGTGTTTGAAGAATTTGCTGAGCAGCGTCAGAAATCATTTATGGCAATGAAAGGGTTAAAAGATCAGGGAGTTCCGGTTGTGGGCGCATATTGTACCTATTTCCCCGCAGAGATCGCAAGAGCAATGGGAGCGGTTACGGTTGGATTATGTTCCGTATCCGACGAGACGATCCCGGATGCAGAGAAGGATCTGCCAAAGAACTTATGTCCACTGATCAAATCAAGCTATGGATTTGCCAAGACAGATAAATGTCCGTTCTTCTATTTCTCAGATGTAGTTGTTGGGGAGACTACCTGTGACGGAAAGAAGAAAATGTATGAGTACATGTCAGATTTCAAAGATGTATTCGTAATGGAACTGCCAAACACACAGAGCGAGATGGCGCTGCAGCTCTGGAAGAGTGAGCTGATCCGCTTCAAAGAATATCTGGAGAAGAAATTCGGTGTAGAGATCACAGATGAAGCAGTATCAGAGGCAGTAAAAGAAGAAAATAAAGTAAGAAGAGCAATGAAAGACCTGTATCATGTCATGGCACTTGATCCGGCACCAATCAAAGGTGGTGACCTGTTCAAAGTATTATACGGAAGCGGATTCAAATTCGACCGTAAAGCAATCCCGGCAGAGATTGAAGCTATGAAAGACAAGATTGAAAAAGAATACGAAGAAGGCAAGAGACTCGATAAGATGCCTCGTATCCTGATCACCGGATGTCCGATCGGCGGAGCAACTGAGAAAGTAATCCGTGCCGTAGAAGACAACGGCGGAGTTGTAGTAGCATTCGAGAACTGCAACGGAGCAAAATCCTTCGACAAATTAGTAGACGAAGAGAATCCGGATGTATACGATGCACTGGCAAGACGTTACCTGAACATCGGCTGTTCCGTAATGACACCGAATCCAAACAGACTGGACCTTCTGGACCGCCTGATCGACGAATTCAAGGTAGACGGAGTTGTTGAGATGACACTGCAGGCATGTCATACATATAATGTAGAGTCACTGGCAATCCGTAAATTCGTGAATGAGAAGAAGGGCATTCCGTACATTAATGTAGAGACGGATTATTCGCAGGCGGATATCGGGCAGTTGAATACTCGAATTGCGGCATTTATAGAGATGCTGTAGGTTTTCTAGTTAATTCATCATCGTGGCTTACCCCGGTCCATGAGAAAGAGTTGGTATCCTGTTGCTGGCTAAGATTCCACGATGAAGAAGTTATAAGGGCGTCAGAATTTTTTAAAAGCACCCGAAATATATGCCAAACTCGCCGTTCGGCTCAAACAGTGGCACATATTCCGGGTAACGAAAATTCTGGCGCCCTAACAACTTCTAGTCATCGCTCCATATACGCCTGCAACAGGATACCAACTCTTTCTCATGTCGTGATTGGCCAATGATAGTGAATTCAATAGAAGAACAGTAATCTTTGTGTGTAACCGGGAAGTTGTGGTGAAGGCCTTGATTTTCCAACTTTTATTCCGGTCCGGGTAGCCAGTTTAGTGAATTAAGTAGAAAAAATCTATTGACAACGCACCAAGGAATGCTATAATTAAAACAAACATATGAATAACTGTTCATATATTCAATTAATTAAACAACGAAAAAAGAAAGGAAGTATTTATCATGAAAAAAACTTACAAAATCGATGTAGACTGCGCAAACTGTGCAAATAAGATGGAGCAGGCAGCTAAGAACACGGACGGAGTAAAGGACGCAACTGTGAACTTTATGATGTTAAAGATGATCGTGGAATTTGAAGAAGGTACAGATCCTAAGAAAGTAATGAAGGATGTACAGAAGAACTGTAAAATTGTAGAAGATGACTGTGAGATCTTCCTGTAAGAGAGAATGCCCATAAAGACGGGATTTACACAGTATTTTTTGAAGGAAAATGATTGTGAAGCGGCTTCATCAGGCAGGATGAAGAAGCGTTGAGAAGAGTGGCAAGGAGAAAGGCTGGGGGAAGATATGACGAAAAGACAGAAAAAATCTCTGACCAGAATTGTTATCGCAGCGGTACTTATGATCATATTAAAGTTCCTGCCTGTAGAAGGGTGGCTGAAGTTCGTACTTTATATGGTTCCGTATCTGGTTGTAGGATATGATATTTTACGGAAAGCGTTCAAAGGAATCCTGAATAAGCAGGTATTCGATGAGAACTTTCTGATGGCAGTTGCTACGATAGGAGCAATTGCACTTGGTAATTATAAAGAAGGCGTATCGGTTATGCTGTTCTATCAGATCGGGGAATTATTCCAGAGTTATGCAGTTGGAAAGAGCCGCAGGAATATCAGTGATCTGATGGATATCCGCCCGGATTATGCCAATATTGAAAAAGACGGGGAACTCGAACAGGTAGATCCGGATGAAGTAGAAGTCGGAACGGTCATTGTCGTTCAGCCGGGAGAAAAAGTCCCGATCGACGGTGTGATCGAAGAAGGAAGCAGTACATTGAATACCAGTGCACTGACCGGGGAAAGTGTTCCGAGAGAAGCAGCAGCCGGTGACGAAGTCATCAGTGGATGCATTAACCTGACTGGTCTTCTGAAAATCCGTACAACAAAAGAATTCGGAGAATCTACAGTATCCAAGATCCTGGATCTGGTAGAGAATTCAAGTTCCAAGAAATCAAGATCTGAGAACTTTATTTCCAAATTTGCCAGATACTACACACCGGCAGTCTGCTACGGTGCGCTTGCACTTGCGATCCTGCCGCCACTGGTTAGAATGTTTGCGTTTGCGCTTGCGCCGGAATGGGGTGACTGGATCTACAGAGCACTGACATTCCTGGTTATCAGCTGTCCGTGTGCACTGGTGATCAGTATCCCACTCAGCTTCTTTGCAGGAATTGGTGGAGCAAGTCATGAAGGTGTACTGGTAAAAGGATCGAACTATCTGGAGACGATGGCACAGACAAAATATGTGGTATTCGATAAGACAGGAACCATGACGCAGGGCGTATTCGAGGTGAGCGGAGTTCATCACAATACGATACCGGAAGAACAGTTATTAGAGTATGCGGCACTTGCGGAGTGTTCCTCTTCCCACCCGATCAGTAAGAGCCTTCAGAAAGCATATGGCAAACAGATCAACCGTGACCGTGTGACAGAGATTGAAGAACTGAGCGGTAAGGGTGTGACTGCAAAGGTTGACGGTATTCCGGTAGCAGCAGGTAATGCCAAACTTATGAAATATCTGAATGTGGAATACAGTGAATGTGAAGAAGTCGGTACGATCGTCCATGTTGCAGTAGACGGAAAATATGCAGGACACATCCTGATCTCTGACAAATTGAAACCACATGCAAAAGAAGCAATCAGAGACCTGAAAAAAGCAGGTATCACGAAGACTGTTATGCTGACTGGTGACATGAAGCGTGTGGCAGATAAGGTTGCAGAAGAACTGGGAATCGGAGAAGTATACAGTGAGCTTCTTCCGGCAGATAAGGTTGCGAAAGTAGAGGAACTTCTGGAACAGAAATCAGAGAAAGAAAAGCTGGCATTCGTCGGAGACGGAATCAATGATGCACCGGTATTGTCAAGGGCAGATATCGGAATTGCCATGGGAGCACTCGGATCAGACGCAGCGATCGAGGCAGCAGACGTTGTCCTGATGGACGATGATCCGAAGAAGATCGCAAAAGCAATCAAGATATCCAGAAAATGTATGCGCATCGTATATGAGAATATTTACTTTGCCCTTGGAATCAAGGCAATCTGCCTGATTCTGGGAGCACTCGGAATCGCGAATATGTGGATGGCGATCTTCGCTGATGTCGGAGTTATGGTCATTGCCGTCTTGAATGCGATCCGCGCATTATTTGTGAAAAACTTATAGAAAAGGCTGGTGGGCAGATGGCAAAATCAGAAGAAGGAATGGAAGTATGCGAATCATGTGAGGTACACGAGAATCTTCTGAAGATCGTAAATGAAAAGATGCCGGAAGAAACGGAATTGTATGATCTTGCAGAATTATTCAAGGTATTCGGTGATTCGACCAGAATGCGTATCCTGTTCGTGTTGTTCGAAGCAGAGGTGTGCGTCTGCGATCTGGCAGAGGCACTGAATATGACACAGTCTGCAATCTCACATCAGCTCAGGATCCTGAAACAGAACAAACTGGTCAAGAGCAGAAGAGAAGGAAAATCCGTGTTCTATTCACTGGCAGACGATCATGTGCGTACGATCGTAGACCAGGGAAGAGAGCATATTGAAGAAGATCTGTAGCATAAGAAGCTTATGTGAAAGAATACAAAGAGTTAAAATCAAAAAAGAAAATATATAGCATAATGGTTGTTATGTTAAAAAGGGAAGCCTGTATCAGATGACAGAAAGTCTGGTACAGGTTTTTTGCATCGCCATGTGTTCGGAAGGAGCTTCTGGTGGCAGGTCCTGTAGATACCGAAGTATGCATCCAGAATTGTAGATGCATTAGACTAAAGTATGAAAACCAGTCTATTTACTGACAAATTATCAGAAATTAACAAGCAATAAAACAAAATGCGTTTAATATTACATTTTCTTATATTTGTATAAAAAAATATAATATTTTCCATTGACAATTATATAACCATCTTTTACACTATGGTTATAAGGTATTCATTTCTAAAAAATTGGTATATGAATGGAGGTTTTGTTATGGAACAAAAACAAGAAAAATTTAGTACCATAGGTTACATAGCCGCCGCGTTAGGTATGTGTATTGGTACTGGTAATGTATGGCGATTCCCACGAGTGTGTGCGGCAAACGGTGGTGGAGCATTTATCTTAGCATGGACGATTGCAATGCTGGTATTTGCAGTACCGCTCCTTTCCACAGAGATGGCATTCGGTAAAAAGACGAGACTTGGATGTATCGGTACTTTCCGTGATGCAGGTGGAAAGAAGTATACATGGATGGGATTCTTTGTAGCGGCAGTATGTTTCTTCCTGATGAGTTATTATTGTGTACTTCAGGGATATTGTATGAAATACGCGGTTAATTCGGTTACTTCAGCATTTAAACCGAATCTGTCAACAGAGACGACATCGGCAATGTGGACAGCATTTACAGATTCACAGGCGCAGGTTATTTTATTCCATGCGATCGGATTTGCACTGGCATGTTTCATCGTTTATCAGGGAATTGCAGGTGGAATTGAAAAATTCTGTAAAGTAGCGATACCGGCACTGTTTATCATCCTTGTAGGATTAGCAATTTACGCAGTTACATTAAATGGAGCAAGTCAGGGACTTCAGTATCTCTTTACTATTAAGAAAGAGTACATTTTAAGTCCAAATACATGGATTCAGGCATTCATCCAGGCAGCATGGAGCACCGGAGCCGGATGGGGATTCATTATTACATATGCGAACTACGTAGGAGAAGATGAAGACGTTCCGACAAGCTGTCTGATCATGGGACTTGGCGATAACCTCGGAGCAATCCTTTCAGCACTGGTAGTTATTCCTGCAATCTGTGCACTTTCCGCTACACCGGAAGCAGCAAATGAAGCGCTCAGTCAGGGTAACTTCGGACTTACATTTATTTACATTTATCAGTTATTTACAACAATCCCAGGTGGAAGATTTATTTCCTTTATCTTCTTTGGATTACTTGCAATTGCAGCGATCACATCACTGTTCTCCATGATCGAAGTTGGAGTAAAATGCGTGGTTGACCTTGGACTGCCGCGTAAGAAAGCTGTTGTCAGTGTCTGCTTCGCAGGATTCTTAGTAGGATGCTTCTCATGCTGGTCATTGGCGAACATCGACAATCAGGACTGGGTATGGGGACTTGGACTTTTAGTAAGTGGTGCCTTTATCGCAATCCTTGCTTGGAAATATGGTGTGGAAAAATTACGTACACAGGAAGTCAATGCAAAAGGCGCAGATGTACATCTTCCGAAAGCATATTATACCGGATGTATGTATCTGATTCCGGTTCTGGTAGTGATCATGGTGGTTTACTGGTTATTGCAGACAAAAAAATGGTTCCCGGATACATGGCTGAATCCATTTATTATCCAGGATAATACAGGAACCGTATTACTTCAGTTTGCAGTAGTGATCATTGCAGGTCTCGCACTTTCCAGGTTCTTTAATACAAAGACTGCAAAGGGAGCTATGAAAGATAACGAAGCTGCAAAATAATAGAAAGAAGGTATGAGCTATGACGATGGATGCAATTATTATGATGGTGATTACACTGGTTGGATATATTGGCGGATTTAGTTATTTCATGATACGTGTATTTAAAAAAGAAAGAAGTAAATCCAAAGAGTAGGTATCGAACGGAGAATGAATAAAGGATAGTATGGTAAATTAGACGACGTTCTGATTGAAATGAATACATAACCGAACAGACCGGAGCCGGATTCTTGTCAGATGTGACAGGATTCCGGCTCCGGTCTGTTGTCTGGGTTCTTGACAGATCTGTAAATAAGAGATAAAATACATATACCCGGTAAGGGTATAAAATTAAGAAGGAGAAGATATATGGAAGATAAAAATATAGACAAAGGATGCTGTTGCCACACGTTCAAGCACCGTTCGGAAAAAGAATACAAAGATCTGATGAACCGCTTAAGCCGGATAGAAGGACAGGTGCGCGGTATCAAAGGAATGCTGGAAAAGGATGCGTATTGTCCGGAGATTCTGGTACAGGTGTCGGCAGTGAATGCGGCATTGAACAGTTTTAATAAAGTATTACTGGCGAATCACATCCGTACCTGTGTGGCGGATGACATCCGGGATGGCAAAGATGAGACGATTGATGAGCTGGTAAAGGTTTTACAGAAGCTGATGAGGTAAACAGGATGCTATGCAGTATCGGAAAAAAGTATGTAAAATTTACAGATGTATAGTTTGATCAGAGCATATTTTCTGATATTTACTATAGAAGAATAAAAATAGAAATGACAGGAGGGAACAAAACAATAATGGAACAATATATTGTAACCGGTATGAGCTGCGCAGCCTGTAGCGCAAGAGTGGAAAAAGCAGTTTCAAAAGTACCGGGGGTAACGTCCTGTTCGGTTAGTCTTCTTACCAACTCGATGGGAGTAGAAGGAACTGCAAGTGAACAGGAGATCATAAAGGCAGTCACAGATGCCGGATACGGCGCATCGAAAAAAGGAGAAGGAGCAGCGAAGACACAATCGGCATCTGCTTCAGCCGGAGAAGATATGTTAAAAGACAGAGAGACACCGGTACTAAAGAGACGTCTGATCGCATCGCTTGGATTTCTGATCATCCTCATGTATTTCTCCATGGGACATATGATGTGGGGATGGCCGGTCCCAGGCTTCATGAAGGACAATCATGTGATGATGGGGCTGTTGCAGATGCTTCTGACGATCGTAGTCATGGTAATCAACCAGAAATTCTTTATCAGTGGATTCAAAGGACTGATCCACAGAGCACCGAACATGGATACGCTGGTGGCACTTGGATCCGGAGCGTCTTTTGTATACAGTACGTATGCATTGTTTGCAATGACAGATGCGCAGATGCGTGGAGATATGGATGCAGTCATGTCTTATATGCATGATTTTTATTTTGAATCGGCAGCTATGATCCTTGCACTGATTACGGTCGGAAAGATGCTGGAGGCGAGATCCAAAGGAAAGACGACCGACGCATTAAAAGGACTGATGAAGCTTGCACCCAAGACAGCGGTTGTGATCCGTGATGGAAAAGAGGTTCAGGTATCGATCGAACAGGTGCAAAAGGGAGATTGCTTTATTGTAAAACCGGGAGAGAATATTCCGGTTGACGGAGAAGTCATAGAAGGAAACAGTGCAGTCAATGAATCTGCTCTTACAGGTGAAAGTATTCCGGTAGATAAGGCTGTCGGTGATAAGGTATCAGCCGCAACCGTAAATCAGTCCGGATATCTGAAGTGTCGTGCGACTAGAGTCGGCGAGGATACGACACTTTCACAGATCATTCAGATGGTAAGTGACGCGGCTGCAACGAAAGCACCGATCGCAAAGATTGCGGACCGTGTATCCGGAGTATTTGTGCCAACGGTTATTACGATTGCAGTGATTACAATGATTGTATGGCTGATCGCAGGACAGAGTATTGGTTTTGCATTATCCAGAGGAATTGCGGTGCTGGTGATCAGCTGTCCGTGTGCGCTCGGACTTGCAACACCGGTAGCAATTATGGTCGGAAATGGAATGGGCGCCAGAAATGGTATTATGTTTAAGACAGCAGTTTCACTGGAAGAGACTGGAAAGATGCAGATTGTTGCGCTGGATAAGACCGGTACGATCACAAGCGGAGAACCGAAAGTGACAGATATCATTCCGGCAGTGGGAGTGACAGAAGATACCTTATTGAAATGTGCATATGCACTGGAGAATAAGAGTGAACATCCACTGGCAAGAGCAATACTTGAAAAGGCAAAAGAGGAAAATGCCGGCATCGAAGAAGTTACTGGATTCCAGGCCCTTCCGGGTAACGGCTTGACAGCCATACTGGATGGTCATACATTATATGGAGGGAATCATACATTTATCAGCAGTAAGGTATCCGTTGATGGAGATATCCAGAAGGAGGCAGAGCAACTTGCCGAAGCAGGAAAAACACCATTATTCTTTGGAAATGAAGACCGTTTATTAGGTGTAATTGCAGTGGCGGATGTTATCAAAGAAGACAGCCCGCAGGCGATCAAAGAATTACAGAACATGGGAATCCATGTAGTCATGCTGACCGGAGATAACGAACGTACTGCAAAAGCCATCGGGCAGCAGGCTGGAGTTGATGAAGTGATTGCAGGCGTACTTCCGGAAGGAAAAGAGCAGGTGATCCGTAAGCTGAAAGAAAAAGGAAAAGTTGCGATGGTCGGAGACGGTATCAACGATGCACCGGCACTTACAAGAGCTGATATGGGTATCGCGATCGGAGCCGGAACGGATGTTGCGATCGATGCGGCAGATGTTGTGCTGATGAAGAGCCGGTTAAGTGATGTGCCGGCAGCAATCCGCATGAGCCGTGCGACACTCCGTAATATTCATGAGAATCTGTTCTGGGCATTCTTCTATAATATTATCGGAATCCCGCTTGCGGCCGGCGTGTGGTATCCGCTGTTCGGATGGAAATTAAATCCGATGTTCGGTGCGGCAGCCATGAGCTTATCAAGCTTCTGTGTAGTATCGAACGCATTGAGACTGAATCTTTTTAAGATGTATGATGCATCCAAAGATAAAAAATTAAAAGCAAAAAAAGAAAAAAAGAGATCCAAGAAGGAGGACAAGACAATGAAAAAAGTAATGCATATTGAAGGAATGATGTGTGGACACTGTGAGGCAGCCGTAAAGAAAGCACTGGAAGCACTTCCGCAGGTAGATGAAGCGGTTGTAAGCCATGAGGCAGGAACAGCAGAGCTGACATTAAATGCAGAGATCGCAGATGATGTGCTGAAGAAGACAGTGGAAGACAAGGATTATACGGTGACATCTGTGGAATAACCTATGATTTCTTATATACAGAGTATACTTTTTATTTGAAGCATCCAAAGAACACTGCTATACTTAATTATAAGTATCATAACTAGGAAGGAACGAAAGTTAATGAGAAAGAGTGGAATGTTAATGCCGGTCTCAGCACTTCCGGGGGCATACGGAATCGGGTGCTTTTCAAAAGAGGCATATGAATTTGTAGATATATTAAAAAAAGCAGGACAGAAATTGTGGCAGATCCTGCCGCTTGGACAGACGGGATATGGCGATTCACCGTATCAGTCTTTTTCAACATTTGCGGGAAACCCGTATTTTATCGATCTGGAGACGCTGATCGAGGATGAACTTCTGACGAAAGAAGAGTGTGACCAGGCAGATTTCGGAGAGAATGAAGAAGAAATCGATTATGAAAAAATTTATAATGCAAGATTTAAAGTATTAAAACTTGCATATAAAAGAGCCAAAAAGAACGGATTGATGGAAAGTAAGGCGTACCGTACTTATCTGGAAGAAGAAAAAGTATGGCTTGCGGATTATGCATTGTATATGGCAGTGAAAGATTCGTTCGGTGGGAAAAGCTGGGATCAGTGGGATGAAGACATCAGGCTGCGTAAGCCGGAAGCAATTGCGCTATATCAGGAACGATTAAGTTCAGAGATTGAGTTTTATGAATTTCTGCAGTATCTGTTCGCCGGACAGTGGGCCGGACTGAAAGCATATGCCAATGAACAAGGCATTGAGATTATCGGGGATATCCCGATCTATGTAGCATTTGACAGTGCAGATACCTGGGCGAATCCGAAGCTGTTCCAGTTAGATGAAGAGAATCTGCCGGTTGCGGTAGCGGGATGTCCACCGGATGCATTCTCGGCAACCGGTCAGCTGTGGGGGAATCCATTGTATGCATGGGATTACCATAAGAAGACAGGCTATGACTGGTGGATGAAACGGGTGGCTTGCTGCTTTAAATTATATGACATCATCCGTATCGACCATTTCCGTGGATTTGATGAATATTATGCAATCCCGTATGGAGATGAGACGGCAGAAAATGGTGAATGGATGCCGGGACCGGGCATGGATCTGTTCCGTACGATGAAGGAAACATTAGGTGACCTTCCGATCATTGCGGAAGATCTGGGATTCCTGACGGATACGGTGAGACAATTGTTAAAAGACAGTGGTTATCCGGGGATGAAAGTACTGGAATTCGCATTTGTGGCAGGAGAGGATAGTGATTACCTTCCACATAATTATGATAAAAACTGTGTAGTCTATACAGGAACCCACGATAACGATACCCTTCAGGGATGGTATCAGACACTTTCCGAAGAAGATAAAGAGATGACAAAGGAATATCTGAATAATCCATACACTCCGGATGAAGAAGTACACTGGGATTTCATAAGTCTGGCAATGAGAAGTGTGGCAGATACGTGCATCATTCCGGTACAGGATTTTCTGGGACTTGGTAATAAGGCAAGAATTAATATGCCATCTACACTCGGCGGTAACTGGATGTGGAGAATGAAAAAAGGCGCATTTACAGATGAACTGATCAAGAAGATCAGAAAAATGACAGAAGTCTGCGCAAGATAAAGATAACAGAAAACAAAAAGAAAACACAATATTCAAACGAAAGGATTCTCTAAGAAGGGAATAGAGACGTTTTGGATATTGTGTTTTTCTTTTTGTTTTGTATATGCCAAAACCTCTGATTTTTCATAAAAGTATAATTTTTGACATAAAATGTATGATTTTTTGTATAACAGATATGATTTTTGGTAAAGAAAAAGTATAAAAAATTATAGAATGAGACTGTAATATGTTAAGATGGTATTAATAAAAGGTATGAGGTGTACTATGGGGTTATTAAAACTGGTGATCGTAGATGATGAGCCGATTCTGCTGGAAGGTCTGGTAAAGACGTATGACTGGAACGGTATGGGATATGAAGTGGTTGGTTTTGCACAGAGCGGAGAGCAGGCGTTAAAGGTAATACGTGAAAAAAAACCACACGTAGTGCTGACAGACATCAGGATGAAACAGATTTCCGGACTTATGGTAATGGAAGAAATCAAGAAAGAGAACCCGGAATGTCAGTTCGTGGTATTAAGTGCATACAGGGATTTTGAATATGCGAAGCAGGCATGTGACCTGGGGGCATTCGCATATCTTCTGAAGCCGATCGAAGATGAAAAATTACAAGCGACGATGACAGATGTCGGTAAAATCTGTGAAAATCAGATCAGAAATGAGGAGAAGTATGACAGTTGGGAGCGACTTCTGAAAAAGGACGGAGATGGATTTTTGCAGGTTGTCGTGCAAAAATATGTCCAGAACCGGCTGCCGGAAGAAAAAGTAGATGAAGTATTCCATACGCTGCAGGATGTCATGAAGGAAGGAGACCGGTTTATTACAGTATATGCAGATCTTGATCTGGCCTATAAGATTACCAATGAACTGGAATATGAAGCTTCGAGATTTTCCTTGGTCAGAATGATTGAAGAAAAGATCGCAGAGAGATTCACATACTGGAAATTCGAGAGTGAAGAAGGACATCGTACATTTATTATAAAGACGCAGGAGAACACAGCGGTACATGAATTGAAAGAACTGCTGGAAGAGGTGAAAAAAGAAGAGAACAGCCCGGTTATTGCAGCAATATCCAAACCATATAAAGGAATCCGCGGAATCAGAAGAAGTTTCGAAGAAGCGCAGAGATTGTTCGCTGTTACAAATGCATCTGGAGCGGGAGTATTTACAATCCCGGAGACTGTTGAAGAAAAAGAGGATAGTCCATATCCGGCGGAGGCAGAGATGATGGTGGTAAACAGCGTGCGGAAGAACGATGCCGCACAGTTAAAGCAGGCATTTGTACATTTTATTTATCAGCTGCCACACAGAGAAGAACTGCAATGCCAGTATATGCACAAGATTATGGTAAAGACAGAATTCATGTTAAAAGACAGTTACGGGATGGATGAATCACTGAATCAGCAATTTGAAAATTATTATTCGAATATGAGGAACTTAAAGGCAGCGAAAGCGGTGGATGTCTGTTACAAGATTCTGGGAACGGCTATTGAAAAAAGACTGGAAAATGCAGAGAAGAAAGAGAATAAGGGATCGAAAGAATACATTGCAGCGGCTGTGGCATATATAGATGAACATCTGGATAATGAAGATCTTTCGATTGTATCAGTGGCGACACATGTATATCTGAATCCGGTATATTTTGGACGGGTATTCAAGAATACCTTTCATATGACATTCAAACAATATCTGCTGCAGCGCAGAATGGAGCTGGCAAAGAGACTGCTGGAAGACGGAAGAACCAGCATCGGTAATATCTGCGAGCAGGTCGGAATCAGTAATCCATCCTATTTTTCACATTTGTTTAAAGAATATACAGGACAGCTTCCGAGAGATTACAAAAGGGAATATGAGGTATGAAAAAAAGTAAAATGTCAGGAATCCAGAAAAAGTATCTGAAGTATATGTGTACGCTTCTGATACTGGCACTGGTTCTTTCGAGCATCTGTGTATGGACTTATGTCAGACGGAATATGACAGATGTGATTGTGGATAAGTATGAATTCATGAATGAGAAGATGGGGATAGCCCTGGATAATCTGTACCGGAAGACGGATGCCGTGACAGCAGAGATTATCCTGGAAAATGATGTGCAGAAGAGTCTGAAGAATAAAGAACTGCAGGAACTAGAGAAGAATGCACTGAGCAAATATTTTGCATATATAGATCTGAATCATGTCGCTGATTACTGCTACATTGATAATAAAAGAAATGTTTACGCAAAATCCTATTCCCAGATTGGTTATTCGGATTTTCAAAGCAGTGGCCTGCGTGAGAAAATGGGGGATGAGTATGCGAAGACGCAGTGGATCTGGACCAGGGATTACCTGTTTGGTACGGGGGACGAGGCATTGTTTATCGGAAGATATGTGAACAGTATGGATTATGCACATGAGCCTGGAATCGTGTATCTGAAGATGAATCAACAGTTTCTGAAAAATGTGATGGATAAAGATAAGAAGATTGCAAAAGATGTTGCAGTGGGGATCATAAGCCCGGAAGGAAAGACTTGCATCCGGCAGGATCCGGAAGATTTCAGTATCGGAAAAAAGACAATGAAGAAGATTACGGAACTGACCAGAACGAAAAAATCCGGCGTGATCGTGCAGGGAAAAAAGATAGAAGGCGGGATTTTACAGGCATACCGGCAGGAAGAGACCGGGATGGTAATCTTTACACTGGTGCCGGATGCAATATTGAATCAGGGACTGACGCAGATATTGATCGTATTACTCACTATCTATGCGGTAATCGCGGTGCTGGCGTTTGTATTAAGTCTTTATGCATCACAGACATTTACCCGGCCGATCAGACAGATCAGTGATGCCATGACAAGTTTTGATGGAAATGATTTTACACATATCATTCAGATCCATACGGACACGGAACTGGATAAGATCGGGCATGCCTATAATGAGATGTTGAAGAATATCGAAGAGTTCCAGAACGAAATCAAGAATCAGCAGAAAGAACTAAGAATCAGTGAGATGAATACGCTGATCAGCCAGATCAATCCGCATTTTCTCTATAATACACTGGATACCATCTATATGCTGGCGCGGATCAACGGCGAAGAGAAGACGATGAAGATGATACAGGCACTGTCAAAGTATCTGCGTCTGTCACTGAGCAAAGGCCGTGAGATCGTGACAGTAGAAGATGAGCTGGAAAATGTAAAAAGCTATATGGAGATCCAGCAGATCCGCAATGAGAATCTGTTTCGTTATGAGATCGAATGTGCAGAAGAGCTGAAAACAAGGTGGATATTAAAGCTGATTTTACAGCCAATTGTGGAAAATGCAGTCAAATATGGATTCTGTGATATCTTTGAAGGTGGTCTGATAAGGATCAGTGTCACTGAACAGGCCGGACAGCTTACATTCAGTGTCTATAATAACGGAACTCCGATGGAAGAGCAGATGGCAGAGAAGTTAAACGGACTGTCGGAGATACCGGTGTCAAAAATGAAAGAATGTTTTGAAGACAAAAAACATGGTTACGGTGTGATAAATATTATTACACGACTGCGGTTAAAGTATGGGGAGGATGTGAGATTTTTCTATGAATCTGATACAAATGGAACCGTCTGTGTTATCCAGATCCCGGATGACGGGAAAGAAAACAGTGAACAGTAGACGGATTATGGCAGCAGTGATGGTGATCGTCATGCTGACAGCACTGACCGGCTGTGCGGGAAAAGAGAATACACAGACCAGAAAAAAGAATAAAGTAGTAGAGATCCCAATGATCCTTACCGTAGATTCCAGTACCGGTAATAAGAATGAAGAGGAAGTGGTGGAGCGGTTCAACAGGGCATACAAAGGGAAGTATCATATAGACGTGGACTGGGTGATGGAGACGGAGGAAGAATACCGGAAGAATCTGAAACGTATGAATGTGACAGATGAATTACCGGCAATTATCACTGATCTGCGGATGCTTCCGTCTTTCTATCAGATGATGATCAAGAAAGGCAGGATTGAGGACCTGACACCGTACATTAACGAAGATCAGGAATGGAAAGATATGATCGAACCGTCAGTAATGGAATCGGTCCGGGAAGAGGATGGAAAGATTTATCTGGGCCCGATCAGTACGGCGGCATTCGCCTGTTCAGGGGTTTTCTGGAACCGGGAGTTATTTGAACAGGCAGGAATCAGCAGATTCCCTGAGACATGGGAAGAATTCTGGAAATGCTGTGAGAAACTGAAAGCAGCAGGGATCACGCCGCTTGCCCTGCATACGGAAGGAACAGCGTGGGCTGCAATGCTGCTTGCAACAGCAGAAGTAGCAGGAAGTGAAGAAGGTGCGGCATTCATGAAGCAATTATACCCGGATACCTATCAGAATGAGCCGGGCCTGGAGATAGCCGGTACATTGAAAAAATTATTCCAATATACGACACAGGATGCATTGCATAATGATTTTGATGTAGCTCATGATAATTTCGTGGCAGGAAATGCAGCGATGATACCTAATGGTTACTGGATGATTGATCAGATTCCGGATGCAATGCAGAAAAAAGTATGTTTTTCTACATTTCCTGAAAATAAACTGATAGGATCACCGGAGACATTCGGCTGGGCAGTTGTATCAACTTACAGTGATAAAGTGAAAAAAGGAGCAGTTGAGTTCCTCAAATTCAGAACGAAACTGAATAAAGAACAGAAAGAAGAGCTGCTGAACAGCAGGACAAGACAGGAAGGAACGCTGTTGGACGATTATCTGAAGGCTTATACGGGAAATCCGCAGATTGTACCGAACTATCAGGTGAAGTGGAATTCACTGCTGCAGGAGGATGTACTGGGAGAATGTCTGGCGGAACTGGCACAGGGAAAGATAACGGAGCGGGAATTCACGCAGGCAGAAGACGAAAGCATCCGGCAGTTTGAAGAAGAACAATAGATATGTTTTTTTGTATATCAGGTTGTTTTATTGATACAGGGTCTGAGCGCATTTCTGTTAATATAATGACAACAAGAGAAACGAAGGTTTCAAAAAAGAAAGGCGAGGGAAATGAATTATGAAAATGCGTAAAGTTGTATCAGCAATGCTGGTAGCAGCCATGGCAACAGGAATGGTTGCAGGATGCGGAAGCTCTTCTGACAGCAAGTCAGACAAGAAAGACGCAAAAGGAAAAGTATACTACTTGAACTTCAAACCAGAACAGGATGAGCAGTGGCAGGATCTGGCAAAAGAGTATACAAAAGAAACAGGAGTAGATGTAACAGTACTTACAGCAGCATCCGGAGAATATGAAAAGACATTAAAATCTGAGATGGCTAAGACAGATGCTCCGACACTGTTCCAGGTAAACGGACCGGTTGGACTTGCAAGCTGGAAAGATTACTGCTACGATCTGAAAGATTCTGATGTTGCAAAACAGCTGACAAGTGATGATTTCGCACTGATGGACGGCGACAAGATGTCAGGAATCGCATACGTAGTAGAAAGCTACGGAATTATTTACAACAAAGAACTGTTAAAGAAAGCAGGATATACAGCTGATGATATCACTAACTTTGACAGCTTCAAGAAAGTTGTAGAAGACATCACAGCTAACAAAGACAAACTTGGATTCTCAGCATTTACATCCGCTGGTATGGACGGATCATCTGACTGGAGATTCAAAACTCATCTGGCAAACCTTCCAATCTACTATGAATACAAAGATGAAGGAATCAATAACACAGATGCGATCAAAGGAACATACCTTGATAACTACCGCCAGATCTGGGATCTCTACATCAACAACGCTACTTGCAAACCAACAGAGCTTTCTACAAAGACAGCTGACGATGCAACAGCAGATTTCGTAACAGGTGATGCAGTATTCTACCAGAATGGTACATGGGAATACAACAACATCAAAGACGTCGGAGATGACAATCTTGGAATCCTTCCAATCTACATCGGTGTAGAAGGCGAAGAAGATCAGGGAATCTGTACAGGTACAGAGAACTACTGGTGTGTAAACTCCAAAGCATCTGAAGACGACATTCAGGCAACACTTGATTTCATGAACTGGTGTGTAACATCTGATGATGGTGTAAAGGCAATGTGCAAAGACATGGGATTCACAATTCCATTTAAGAAGAACCTGAAATCAGACAATGTACTTGTTAACGAAGCAAACAAATATACAGAAGACGGAAAGACTCCTGTATCTTGGAACTTCTCAACAATGCCATCAGAAGAGTGGAAGAACGGAGTAGGTTCTGCACTGACAAGTTACGCAGCAGATCCGACAGATGCAAACTGGGCAAAAGTTACAACAGCATTCGTTGACGGATGGGCAAAAGAAGCTGCAGCAGCAAAATAAAAATAAAAATGTAACAATTAAAATAGTTATATGAAGTGAGTAGTGGCGGGCGGTTGCAAGAAACACCCGCCGCTTTTACGAAAAAGTGCAGGGAAATGAAGCGGAGATTCTCTGCATGGGAGGAGGAATTTATTATGGAAAAATCCATCAAACGTTACATGCCGATTTTCGTGCTTCCAACGTTTTTTGCATTTATTCTTGGCTTTATCGTTCCTTTTATTATGGGAATCTGGCTTTCATTTTGTAAATTTACAACCGTAACAGACGCGAAATTCGTAGGATTTTCAAATTACATAGAAGCACTGAAAGATACGGCATTCCGTCATTCATTCTGGTATACTGTACTGTTCGCGATTGCATCTCTTCTGCTCATTAACATCATAGCATTTGCACTTGCAATGGCACTGACAAAAGAAATGCACGGAACAAATGTCTTCCGTACGATCTTCTTCATGCCGAACCTGATCGGTGGTATCGTACTTGGATATATCTGGCAGCTGATTTTTAACGGAGTTCTTTCCAGATATGGTACCGCACTTGCTCTGAATGAGTGGTATGGTTTCTGGGGACTGATCATTCTGGTCAGCTGGCAGCAGATCGGTTATATGATGATCATCTATATTGCTGGTCTTCAGTCTATTCCTGGTGATGTCATTGAAGCAGCAGAGATTGACGGGGCAAATAAGATCCAGACATTATTCAAGGTAACCATCCCGATGATGATGCCATCAATTACAATCTGTATGTTCCTGTCAATTACAAACGGATTCAAGTTATTCGATCAGAACCTGTCCCTGACAGCCGGTGAACCGTCTAAGATGTCTGAGATGATGGCGCTTAACATCTTCAATACGTTCTACGGACGTACCGGATGGGAAGGAGTCGGACAGGCGAAGGCAGTCATCTTCTTTGCAATCGTAGTTGTGATCGGTATGATCCAGTTACGTGCAACACGTTCTAAGGAGGTACAGCAGTAATGAAGAAAAAAACAAGTAAATTAAGCTGGTTTGGAACAGGTGCATTTACGATCATCGGTATTGTATATATCATGCCGATCCTGATCGTGCTGATCAACTCATTTAAAAATAAAGTATTTATCAACAAAGAACCATTCAAACTCCCGACAAAGCAGACATGGGTAGGAATCGATAACTTCCTGTCCGCAATTGACAAATATGAACTGCTGAGTGCAGTCGGCTGGACTGTATTTATCACAGTTGGTTCCGTACTTGTGATCCTTGTATGTACTTCTATGTGTGCATGGTATATTACAAGAGTAAACAGTAAGTTTACAAAACTGTTATATTTACTCTGCGTATTTTCCATGGTTGTTCCGTTCCAGATGGTTATGTTCACCTTATCGCTGGTAGCTGACCGTACCGGTCTTCGTACACCTTGGGGAATCATCATCATTTACCTCGGATTTGGTGCAGGTCTTGCAGTATTCATGTTCTGCGGATTTGTAAAATCCATTCCACTGGAAATTGAAGAAGCAGCAATGATCGACGGATGTACACCACTTCGAACCTTTTTCTCCGTTGTACTTCCGATCATGAAGCCGACATACATTTCCGTAGGAATCCTGGAGACAATGTGGATCTGGAACGACTTCCTGCTTCCATATCTGGTACTGGATCTGAATAAGTATAAGACAATCTCAATTGCAATCCAGTATATGAAGGGAAGTTATGGACGTGTAGATATGGGTGCTGTTATGGCAGCGCTGATCCTTGCGGTAATTCCGGTAGTTATCTTCTATCTGGCTTGCCAGAAGCACATTATTAAAGGTGTGGCTGCTGGAGCGGTAAAAGGATAGCTGGACCTGAATAAAAATAAATAATAAATAAAGTCTTCCTGTGCTGACTACGAATGCACTGGAAGACTTTATTTATTTTTATTCCGTGTGTATCGAAGGGGGGAAGAGGATGAGTTCTTAATAATCGTAAGAAAAAGTTGATTGACTGTCACATACATGATAATATACTGATAGGAAAAACTAAAGCCGGGCGGCTAAGTCTTTGTTATAAGATTTTCAAGAGTAAATAAAAATAGCTGCCAACTACTGTGTTATAGTTTGCGATCACACAGGCAGCAGAAGGGAGCAGGCAGAAGATGAATTCTAATTTCGAATATTACAAAATATTTTATTATGTAGCAAAATATGAAAATCTTACAAAAGCAGCTACAGTACTGAAGACCAGCCAGCCGGCGGTGACACGCACGATTCATAAGTTGGAAAATGAACTGGGATGCCGTTTATTTACAAGAAGTAAGACCGGAATGACGCTGACACCGGAAGGAAGGACCTTTTATGGATATGTAGCGGCAGGCTGTGCACAGTTTTTCAAAGGAGAAAATGATCTGAGTAATCTGATCTCTCTGGAAAATGGAACAATCTATATCAGTGCAACAGAGACGGCACTTCATTGCTACTTGTTCCAGGCAATGGAAGAATTCAACAGCCTGTATCCGAATGTCCGGTTTAAGATCCTGAATAACAGTACAACGGAATCCGTGAATGCGGTAAAAGAAGGAAAGGTAGATCTGGCGTTTGTATCGGCGAATCTGCAGGTAGTAAAGCCGCTCCGTATGAAGATCCTTAGAAAATATCATGATATTCTGATTGGCGGCAGCCGGTTTGAAGAATTAAAGGGTGGAGGAAAAGACGGAGAAAAAGAACTTTCGCTTAAGGAACTGGTATCGTACCCGTGGATCAGTCTGACTGCGGAGACGATCACGCGCCGTTTTTTAAATGAATATTTTGAAAAGAACAGTCTGACATTTGCACCGGATATGGAGCTTGCAACGACAGATATGATTCTTCCGGCGGTAAGGCATAATCTGGGACTGGGATTCATCCCGGCGGAATTTGCAGATGCGGAACTTGAGTCCGGACAGGTATTTGAGATAAAAGTGAAGGAAAAATTACCGGAGCGGAATATCATATTAATTTATGATGCAGAATATCCGCAAAGTATTGCAGCAAAAGAATTCCAGAAATTTTTGAAGGATCGGGAAAAATAATGAAATAATAAAAAACCACGTTGGCAGGTTCTGAAAATCAAATAATAAAGAAAACCCGGAAGCTTACACAAATTCGGATGATCAATCATGATCTGACAAAGATAAAAGGTATCGAATTGGAGTAAAATATTGTAAGTTTCCGGGCTTTTTTATTAAAACAAACTAATTAGTAGAAATTTTTATTTGTGCCATTCCCAGTTACGGATTTCTTCAAGATCCTGTCCGTATTCGGCAATGTATTGTTTGTGCTCAACCAGCTTGTCGTTCATCTTCTGGATCAGGAAGGATCCTTTATTGCCAAGCTGTGGCAGGTGCATGATCGCATCTTTTACCAGGTTGAAACGGTCAATCTGGTTCTGTACACGCATATCGAATGGTGTAGTGATCGTTCCTTCTTCCTGATATCCATGAACAGAAATGTTGTGGTTGTTACGTTCATATGTAAGTTCATGGATCAGTGTCGGATATCCGTGGAATGCGAAGATTACCGGTTTATCCTTTGTAAAGATTGCATCGTATTCTGCATCACTCAATCCGTGTGGATGTTTGTGGTCTGATTCGAGCTTGAACAGGTCAACTACGTTAACAACACGGATCTTAAGATCTGGCATCTCATCACGAAGGATGGTAACTGCAGCCATTGTTTCCAGTGTAGGTGTATCACCGCAGCAAGCCATAACAACATCCGGCTCTTCACCGCAGTCATTGCTAGCCCACTCCCAGATACCGATACCCTGTGTACAGTGCTTAACAGCCTGTTCCATAGATAACCACTGGCAGCTTGGGTGCTTAGATGCTACGATCGCATTTACATAGTTCTTGCTCTTGATACAGTGATCGAAGCAGGAGAGTAAGCAGTTAGTATCCGGTGGGAGATACATGCGGACAACATCTGCTTTCTTATTAGCAATGTGATCCAGGAATCCAGGATCCTGATGTGTGAATCCGTTGTGATCCTGCTGCCATACATTGGATGTCAGGATGAAGTTAAGAGAAGCAATTGGCTGTCTCCATGAAAGCTGGTTGCATACTTTTAACCATTTTGCATGCTGGGCTGCCATAGAGTCAACGATACGGATAAATGCTTCGTAACTTGCGAAGAATCCATGACGTCCGGTTAACAGATAACCTTCCAGCCATCCTTCACACATATGCTCACTTAACATACCGTCCATAATACGTCCGTTTCTTGCAAGACAGTCATCTGTGTCAAGAAGTCCTGCATTCCAGTCACGGTTCTGTGTCTCGAATACTTTGTATAAACGGTTAGACATACTCTCGTCAGGTCCGAAGATACGGAAGTTCTTATTTTCTTCATTCAATTCGAAGATGTCACGGATGTATCCGCCAAGTTCGATCATATCCTGAGCTTTTGTCTTACCTGGTTCCACTTCGATTCCGTAAGAACGGAAATCAGGAAGTCTTAAGTCTTTGAGTAACAGTCCACCATTTGCATGAGGGTTAGCTCCGAGACGGGCATCTCCCTTAGGTGCAAGTTCTGCAAGTTCCGGGATCAGGCGTCCGTTTTCATCGAAGAGTTCTTCCGGATGATAGCTTTCCAGCCACTCTTTTAAGAGTTCCAGATGTTCCGGACTTTCCATTGTAAGTGGTACCTGGTGTGCGCGGAAAGATCCTTCGATCTGCTGACCGTCTACAACCTTTGGTCCGGTCCATCCCTTTGGTGTACGAAGAACGATCATTGGCCACATCGGACGTTCCGGATCATTGTTCTCACGTGCATTTTTCTGGATTGCCTTGATCTCTTCGATAACAGTATCCATTGTCTCTGCCATCTTCTTGTGCATGGTCATCGGATCGTCACCTTCTACGAAGTAAGGTTTCCATCCGCATCCTTTGAAGAAGTTTTCCACTTCCTCATGTGAGATACGTGAGAAGATTGTAGGGTTACTGATCTTATATCCATTTAAATGAAGAATTGGAAGTACAGCACCGTCTGTAACCGGGTTCAGGAATTTGTTAGACTGCCATGAAGTAGCTAACGGTCCGGTCTCAGCTTCGCCGTCACCGACAACAACTGTTGCGATCAGATCCGGGTTGTCAAATACAGCACCGAATGCATGAGCGATAGAGTATCCAAGCTCTCCACCTTCGTTGATAGATCCCGGTGTCTCCGGTGCACAGTGACTCGGAACTCCACATGGGAATGAGAACTGTTTGAACATCTTCTTCATACCTTCCTCATCCTGGCTGATGTTCGGATATACTTCGCTGTAAGAACCTTCCAGATAGGTATTGGCAATTAAAAAGTTACCGCCATGTCCGGGACCTGATAATAAGATCATATCCAGATCATAACGTTTGATCTCACGGTTACAGTGTACGTAGACAAAGTTCTGTCCGGGAACTGTTCCCCAGTGTCCAACGATCTTTTTCTTGATCTGATCCATTGTAAGTGGTTCTTTTAATAATGGATTGTCAAGAAGGTATAACTGACCGGCTGACAGATAGTTGGCAGCACGCCAGTAGGCATTCATCTTTTCAAGCATTTCCTGGGATAACGGCTGTTTCTCAAGACATGTTTTTGTGTCTTCCATATTCATACCTCTTTCATAAAAATAATTTCTTTTGTGTTAATTTTTTAACCATTTGTAGAATAACACAATGAAAAGTATACGTAAAATAGCAATTATGCATTGCAAATATAAGTTTTTGATATGGATGGAGGAAAATGCATGAGAATGTGAAGCGAAGGAAGGCAATTATGGATCAACCGCAAAGTGATTGATTTTTTCGTACATTATGCAGTAACGGTTATGGAACGTTACAAAGATAAGGTGAAATACTGGATGACATTCAATGAGATCAACAACCAGAGTAATACATCGGCAGACATTTTTGGATGGACAGATTCGGGAGTGCGTTTCTCGGAATATAATAATAAGAAGAAAGCCATGTATCAGGCAGCGCATCACGAACTGGTGGAAAGTGCACTGGTGGTGAAGAAAGACCATGAGAGATATTATTTCTCAGATGTACATATCCGCGGTCATTATTCGGCATTCGCAAAGAAGGAATGGGAAAAAGAAGGTACAAAACCAGAGATGGAGCCTGGACGGAAGTTCTCCAAATTCAATTGCTAATCCATATGTAAAGGCAAGTGACTGGGGCTGGCAGATTGACCCGGTGGGACTGCGATATGCACTGGTTACTTTATATGAAAGTTATGAAGTACCTTTATTTATAGTAGAAAATGGCTTCGGAGCAATTGATATTCTGAAGGAAGATTATACCTGTGATGACGATTACCGTATCGCATATCTGAAAGAATATATTACTGAGATGAAGAAAGCAGTAGAGATTGATGGCGTGGATCTGATGGGATATACTCCATGGGGATGTATCGATCTGGTATCATTTACAACAGGTGAATTAAAGAAGCGTTACGGGTTCATCTATGTTGATAAGAATGATGACGGAACCGGAAGTGGTAAGAGATATAAGAAAAAATCCTTTGGCTGGTATCAGAATGTGATCCAGACAAATGGAGAAGAACTGTAATTGCTTCTAATTTAATAGTGCAGGAATCCAAAACAGGCTGATATTTTATATTAACATGTATAAAATATCAGCCTGTTTGCTATTTATAAGATTAAATACAACTTAGTTTGCTGTTTTGTAAAAACAATACAAGTAAGTATAAAGTAAAAAGTTGTATTGCATTATAAAGAAAGTATGAAAAAAATGAAGAAAAGTGCACAAAAAGTTCATTGTTTGTTCATAATTATTGTGAGTGAGACCGTCAAAACGCACAAAAAGTAGTGCAATTAAAGAATAACGCCATGAAAAGCGCTGTGAGACAATACAACTTTGTTGAAGAAAATGGTTGTATTTTATTGCAAAACGGTACTGGTTAAGTATATAATTTAGTCATCAAATAAATACAGAAAACGGAGGAAACATTATGAAGAGAGTTCTCAAAAAAGTAACAGCAGCTCTTTTAGCAGCAACAATGGTAGTCGGACTTGCTGCATGTGGAAACGGTGGAAGCTCAGATGACAAGAGCAGCAAGAGCAGCAAATCAGGAAAGGTTAAAATCGGAGTTTCCATTTGGTCTTCAACAGACGTACTTGGATCACAGTGTAAAAAGATGCTGGATGCAGCAGCTAAGGCACTGGATGTAGATGTACAGTATGTTGACCAGGGACATGTATCTGAGAAGGTTACAGCTTCTGTAGAACAGTTAGCTGCAGCAGGATGCCAGGGAATCATCATCTGTAACTCATCTGACACAGAGATGACATCAGCAATCAAAACATGTAATGACAATAAAGTATATCTTGCACAGTTCTTCCGTGTAATCAGCAAAGAAAACAGTGCAGATATCTACAAAGCAGCAAAAGATTCCGCTTACTACATCGGAGCAGTTCATGAAGATGAACCTGCAAACGGTGAAGAGCTTGTTAAGATCCTTCTTGACAAAGGTGATCGTAACATCGGTCTGATCGGCTGGGAGCAGGGAGATGCTACATGGCTTGGAAGATGGGAAGGTTACAAAGCCGGAGTTGAAAAATGGAACAAAGAAAACCCAGATGACAAGGCAACACTTTCTGAGCCACAGTACGCTGGTACAACTTCAGAAGGTGGATCAAAAGCTGCAGAAGCTTTAATGGCAGCAGATCCTAACCTTGATGCATTAATCCCAGCTGGTGGTGGTGGAGATCCACTTCAGGGAGCAATCGCAGCAGTTGAACGTGCAGGAAAGACTCAGGATATTGATATCGTTTCTACAGACTTCCTTCCAGACCTTGGAGAAAGACTTGAGAACGGATCTATGGCAGGTGAATCTGGTGGACACTTCTGTGATCCTCTGATCGCATTCATGATGGTTTACAATGCAGTAAAGGGTAACTACAAAGACTTCGCTGGTAAATTCGAAGATGTTCCATTCCCATACCTGTATGTATCATCAGCAGATGACTATGCAGCATATGAGAAATATTTCGTAGATCAGCTTCCATACACAGACGATGAATTAGTAGCTATGTCTAAAGAAAGTCTGAAAGAGCTGAAAGCAACTGCAGCAAGCGTATCTATCGCTGACGCAGAAAGCCGTTCTGGTAAATAAGGCGGGCACAAGATAACAGAAAATAATTCGGGGAGGGGTGACGTCGCAAGAAAGGCGATGCCACCTTTCCTTTTAAAAAGATGATTAAGAAGAGGTAGATAATATGGGCACTACTAAAAAACTCTCAGGAAAGACAATGGGATATGTAATCCTGATCGGTCTTGTAATTGTTTCCTGGGCAATCTTTAAAATATTGACACCACATAACTTCGGCTCATTTTCCAATATGCTCAATTACTTTCAGGCCAGTCTGATTGCCACTGTTGGTGCGGTTGGTTTCTATTTCGTAATGGTAATGGGAATGTTCGATTTCTCTATTGGTGCAAACATCATGCTTTCCGCAATCGTTGGTTGCGTATTGGCAACAAAATTCAACTTAGGATATTTCGGACTGATCGTCGGAGGTATTCTTACAGGTACAATCGTTGGTTTATTAAACGGAATTTTCTATGTAAAATTAAGAATTCCATCTATGATCGTTACAACAGGTCTGGCACTTATCTATGAGTCGCTGGCAAACTACATGGCAGGTGGTGTGGAACAGACACTTCCAGCACACTTAAGAGCATTCGGACGTATGCCATGGGATATCATCCTTGCATTGGTAGCATGCGTTGTTGCTTACATATTCTTAAACTACACTAAAATCGGAACTTATACTTATGCGATCGGAAGTGACGAGTTCGTTGCTAAGAACATGGGTATTAATGTTAATAAATACAAGGTACTTGCATTCATCTTAAGTGGTGCGTTCCTTGGAGTAATGGCAATTCTGACAATCAGTTATGGTTCTTCAATGGTAGCGGTTACCGGTATGGCATCTATGAGCCGAAACTTCGTACCGACAATGGGATGCTTCTTCGGTCTGGCATTTAAGAAATATGGTATGCCGCTGCAGGCTATTATCATCGGTGAATTCGTAATCAATATTATTTTCTTCGGTTTCATCGCACTTGGTGCTCCTACAGCGATCCAGGACGTTATTACAGGATTTGCACTGCTGATTATCGTTACTCTGACAACAAAGGTTACAAAAGGCGAGATTGTCAAGTAATAGAAGGAGGAAGACAGCAATGAGTGAAGTGAGATTACAGGTAAAACATGTTTCTAAAAACTTCGGTATTACGAAGGCGTTGAAAGATGTGTCATTTAATATCAATAAAGGTGAGGTTCACGCACTGATCGGTGAAAACGGATCCGGTAAATCAACAATGACAAATATGTTGACAGGAATCTACACACTGGAAAGTGGACAGTTCATTCTGGATGGAAAAGAAGTTCATCCGAAGAACCAGGTAGAAGCAAATGAAGAAGGTATTTCCATCATCGTACAGGAACTTGGAACTCTTTCCGGACTGACGGTAGCAGAGAATATCTTCCTTGGACATGAAGATCAGTTCGTTCATCTGGGAATCAAGAATACCGCAGCAATGAACAAAAAAGCAAATGAGCTTTTACAATCCTATGGATTTGATAAGATCAAAGCAGGAGATATGATCGACGATTACAATTTCGAAGACCGTAAACTGGTGGAAATCGTAAAAGCTACATATTTTAATCCTAAGATCGTCGTTGTCGATGAGACGACAACTGCTCTTTCGCAGGAAGGACGTGAAGAACTGTACAAACAGATGAACCGTGTCCGTGACAATGGAAATACAGTTATCTTTATTTCCCATGACCTTCCGGAAATTCTTGACAAATCCGATACAATCACAATCCTTCGTGATGGTGTGTATATCGATACAGTTAAGAGCGCAGATGTGAACGAAGATGATCTGAAGAAGCTGATGGTTGGACGTGAGGTAACAGGTGATTACTATCGTTCGGACTATGGTGAAAAAGTATCGGATGAAGTTGTATTATCCGTAAAGAATGTTACAGTTCCTGGACTGATCGAGAATATCAGTTTTGATTTACACAAAGGAGAGATCCTTGGATTCGGTGGTCTGTCAGAATCTGGTATGCATGAGATCGGTAAAGCAATCTTCGGTGCATCTTATGACAGAGAAGGTGAAGTTGTTCTGGCTGACGGAACACACATCAACGATATTCCTACAGCAATTAAGCACAGCATTGCTTATACATCCAAGGACCGTGATAATGAGTCAGTTGTGCTGAATCAGAGTATCGGTGACAATATCTGCTTACCATCATTAGATGAACTTGCTAATAAAGCACATATATTAAGTGATAAGAAACGTAGAGAGTTCGCCGATAAATATGCAAAACAGATGTCTGTAAAGATGAATGATGTAAACCAGTTCGTTTCAAATCTGTCCGGTGGTAACAAACAGAAAGTTGTTCTTGCAAGATGGATCGGAAAAGATTCTGATATCGTCGTTCTGGACAGCCCTACCCGAGGAATTGACATTAAGGTAAAACAGGACATCTATCAGTTAATGAACCAGATGAGAAAGAACGGTAAATCCATCATCATGATCTCAGAAGAGTTGATGGAGCTGATTGGTATGAGTGATCGTATCATTATTATGAAAGATGGAAAAATCAGTGGAGAACTTGAACGTAATCAGAACCTGGATGAAAATGGTCTGATTTCGATGATGGTATAAGGAGGCAACTATGGGAAGTCAAGTAAGTGCAAAAACAAACGATAAGGAGCAGCAGCTTAAGAAAGCCTCAAAGATGGCAATGATCCGTGCGCTCCTGCCAATCGTAGGATTGGTTGTTATTTTCCTGCTGTTCAATGTCCTGACAGATTTCCGTATGATGGGAAACATGTCACTGGCATTTTCGCAGGTATATGTTACAATGATTGCAGCTATGGGCGTGTTCTTCATTATGACGATGGGCGGCCTGGACTTTTCTCAGGGATCTATCCTTGGAATTGCTTCAATTGTTGTATGTATTCTTTCTAAATATGGAATTGCAGTAGCAATTCTTGGTGGTATCGTAGCCGGAGCAGCTATCGGAGCACTCAATGGATTCTTCTACGTATACCGTAAGATCAAATCATTCATTGTTACGATTTGTACCATGTTCTTATTCCGTGGATTTATCAAATACATGACAACGAATGCACCTGTTTCCGGTTCTGCAACACTGATCAATTACGACAGTACTGGATTCAAAGTAGCTTGTACAGCAGTTGTTCTGATCATTGGATTTATTGCATTCCGTTATACAAAATTCGGAACATACTTAAAAGCAATCGGAGCCGGTGAAAAAGCAGCTATGTTCTCAGGAATCCGCACAGACAGAATGAAATTCCTCATGTATGTACTGGCAGGTGCACTGACAGGATTTGCAGCATTTATCAACGTTATCAAAGTCGGATCCGTTACATCTTCCGGTGGTAACCAGTTAGAGACACAGATCCTGATCGCACTGGTATTAGGTGGTATGCCTATTTCCGGTGGAGCAAAGGTAAGATTTGAAAATATCGTTGTCGGATCTCTTCTTTACGTCGTACTGAACAGTGGACTGACAATGATGGGATTCTCAACACAGATGATGCAGTTGATCCAGGGAGTTGTATTCCTGATCTTCGTAGCAGTATTCGCAGACCGTGAATCACTTACAGTTATCAAATAATAAAATTATTTATTCATTACGGGCAAAGGCATTCTATGATGTTTTTGCCCGTAATTGGTATATGGAGCATTTATGAAGAACACGAATCAGGAAGGTCTGAAATATCAAAAATTATATAACTGGGCACATACCCTGATCACCAGCGGTGTGATCAAGAATATGGATAAATTTCCATCAGAGCCGAGCCTGCAGAAGAAGTTCGGATATTCCAGGCAGACAGTAAGAACGGCTTTGCAGCAGCTGGAAGAAGAAGGACTGATCACCCGGGTGAGGGGAAGCGGGACATATGTATCTTATGAAGGACAGACGATAGATGATGACCGGCCGAGAGTAGGATTGCTGCTTAGTTATTATTCGGAATATCTCTTTCCGGAAGTATATGACGGCATCGAATCTTCGCTGAGTGAAAAGGGATACCGGATTGATGTGGCGGTTACTAAGAACAGACTGAATGACGAGGCGATCTATCTGGAAGGAATGTTGAAAAATAATGTATCGGGACTGATTATAGAAGGTTCACGCTCAGCATTTCCGAATCCGAATCTGCGTCTGTTTGAAGAAATTAAGAAGCGGAATATACCGACGATCTTTATCCACAATCATTATGAAAATATGGTCTTTGACAGTGTGGAGATGTCGGACACCAGATCGGCCTATGAACTGACAAAGACGCTGATCGAACACGGACACAGGAAGATCGGAGGGATCCTGAAATATGACGATATGCAGGGGATTGCACGGTATAAAGGATTTATCCAGTGTCTGTCTGATTACGGCATCAAATATGACGACGACAGTATCCGCTGGTATTCCACGAGAGAGATGGAAGACAAGTTCAGCAAGAAAGGACTTACTCATATTTATCGCCACACCAGAGAGTGTACAGCAATGATGATCTATAATGATGAAGTGGCGAGAGTGTATTTGGAATTTCTGGATGAGAGAGGGGTACACGTTCCGGAAGATCTGTCGGTAGTATCTTTTGATGATGCGGAGCTGATGGATAATACAGATGTTAAACTACTGTCCGCCATACATCCGAAAAACAAGCTGGGATATATTACAGGGAATCATCTGTTGCGTATGATGGATGATGAAGACTGGCAGACAAAAAATTATGCATACCGTTTTCCTGTAAGATTAAATAATGGTAATTCCGTGAGAAAATTGTGAGAAAATTGTAGAAGTTAATCTTGACAGGAAATGTAGAAAAGAGTATTATATTAATATAGTATGTTACTTGTTAGTAAACGATGAACGAGGCATTAACTATGTGTAAATTATTAAATGTATTTATGCAGGGTTAGTGCCTTTTTTTGTGTTAATAAGTTGATAAAAAGGAAAGACTATGCATAGATACACGTACAAAGAAAAGGAGAAAAATATGAAAGACAAAATCTTTGGCGTATTGCAAAGAGTAGGGCGCAGCTTCATGCTCCCAATCGCAATCCTCCCGGTAGCAGGATTGCTCTTAGGCCTTGGTAGTTCATTCACCAATGCCACAACGATCGCAACTTATGGACTGCAGGGAATCTTAGGAGAAGGAACACTTCTTCATTCACTGCTGATCATCATGAACAAGGTCGGAAGTGCGATCTTCGATAACCTTCCGCTGATCTTTGCCGTTGGTGTAGCCATCGGTATGGCAAAGAAGGAGAAAGAAGTTGCAGCGTTATCTGCACTGATCGCATACTTTGTTATGCATATTTCCATTAACAGTATGCTGGAAATCAGCGGAAAGATCGCGGCAGACGGAAGCATTTCCAAGGATGTGCTGGAAGGAACCATCGCTTCTGTATGTGGGATCAACACACTGCAGATGGGTGTATTCGGAGGTATCATTGTAGGTCTTGGTGTTGCGGCACTTCACAACCGTTTCCACAAGATCGTATTGCCGAATGCGTTATCATTCTTCGGCGGTTCAAGATTCGTACCGATCATTTCAACAATTACTTATATGTTCGTCGGAATCGCAATGTATTTTGTATGGCCGGTTGTGCAGAACGGCATCTATGCACTGGGCGGTCTGGTAACAGGAACCGGATATTTCGGAACACTGATCTTTGGTATTGTAAAACGTGCGCTGATCCCGTTCGGACTGCATCATGTGTTCTACCTTCCGTTCTGGCAGACAGCTGTCGGCGGAACGATGGAAGTCGGCGGAAAGCTGATCCAGGGCGGTCAGAATATCTTCTTCGCACAGCTTGCTGATTCTGCCAATATTACACATTTCAGCGCAGATGCAACCAGATATTTCTCAGGTGAGTTCATCTTCATGATCTTCGGACTTCCGGGTGCAGCACTTGCGATGTACCGTACAGCAAAACCAGAAAAGAAAAAAGCGGCAGGCGGACTGCTTCTTTCCGCAGCACTGACATGTATGTTAACAGGTATCACAGAGCCTCTGGAGTTCTCATTCCTGTTCGTAGCACCTATTCTTTTCGCAGTACAGGTTGTACTTGCAGGTAGTGCATACATGATCGCACATATCCTGAATATTGCGGTAGGACTGACATTCTCAGGTGGATTCTTAGATCTCCTGTTATTCGGTATCCTTCAGGGAAATGCGAAGACAAGCTGGATCAGAATCATTCCGGTAGGAATTATCTATTTCTTCCTGTATTACTTTATCTTCTCATTCCTGATCAAGAAGTTAGATCTTAAGACACCGGGACGTGAAGATGATGATACAGAGACAAAGCTTTATACAAAAGCAGATGTAAATGCAAGAAAAGCAGGTAATGCGGAAGCTGGTGCAGCAGCCGGTTCGGAAGATTCACCGAGTGCGGAGATCACAAGAGGCCTTGGGGGATCTGCGAACATTGAAGACGTAGACTGCTGTGCGACAAGACTCCGTTGTACGGTAAGCAATCCGGATCTGGTAAATGACGGAATCTTAAAGGCAACCGGAGCATCCGGCGTGGTACACCGTGGACAGGGCGTACAGGTCATTTACGGGCCGAGTGTGACAGTTATTAAGGCGAACCTGGAAGATTATCTGGAACATGCGCCAAAAGAGCTGTATGAGCCACAGAAGGACGCAGAAAGTACTGGTCAGAATGCATCGGAAGATGCTACAATAGAAGACAAGACAGAAGAAAAGAAAGTTGTAGATACAATCGTGATCTCAAGTCCGATCACAGGAGTTGCGGCAGACCTTTCCACAACGCCGGACGAAGCATTTGCCGGACGTATGATGGGTGACGGTGCTGTTGTAACACCGGAAGATGCGATCGTAAGAGCACCGGAAGATGGAGAAGTATGCTTCGTATTCGATACCAAGCATGCGATCGGATTCATGACAGAGTCCGGAGTGAGCCTTCTGATCCATGTCGGTATCGATACCGTAAAACTGGACGGAAAAGGATTCGAATGCTTCGTTGAGAACGGACAGACGGTGAAGAAGGGTGATCCGATGCTGAAGCTGGATCTGGATTACCTGAAAGCAAATGCACCATCGGTAGCATCACCGGTTCTCTGTACAGAGCTTGAAGATAACCAGAAGATCCGCCTTCTGAATGAAGGAGAGATCAAGGCAGGAGATGAGCTTTTCGCGATTGATGTCTATGAAGCGTAAAAGAATCTAATGTGGAAATGCGAGTGGGGATATGATGTACAGGATAGAAAAAGTTTTAAATCATAATACCGTAATGGCCATCCATCAGGATGATCACAAAGAAGTCCTAATCATGGGAAAGGGAGTCGGATTCGGCAGAAAAGTTGCAGAAAGAATCGAAGTAAGACCAGAAGACCGTTTATATTCTCTCCAAAAATATAAAGAGCGGGGCGGGGCAAAAGAAATCGTAAAGTCCATCGCACCGGAATTTCTGGAACTGACGAATGCTGTGCTCGACGAGGCAGAAAAGGTATTTGGGAAAATTGACCGTATGGTACTGTTCCCACTTGCTGACCACATTGCATTTGCAGTAAAACGTATTCAGAATCATGAGCAGATCAGTAATCCGCTCACAGAGGATATCCGTGTATTATTTCACATGGAATTCAAGGTGGCAGAAAGCATCCGCCCGCTTCTTCAAAAGCAGTTTGGCATTGATATAGAAGATGATGAGATCGGATATGTGGCACTTCACATTCATTCGGCGATAGAGGATGAGAAAGTATCGCAGGCGATGCAGATGGCAAGATCCGTCAGAGAGTGTATCAGCATGGTAGAAGAAGCAATCGGAAAGCCGATTGACATCGCATCGTTATCCTATAACCGTCTGATGAACCATATCCGTTATATGGTAGCAAGAGCCTTAAGCGGTGAGAAGCTGAAGGTGAATATGAACGATTATATGGAAGTGAAATTCCCAGAATCTTTTGGGATGGCACAAGTCGTCTGCGACCGGGTAGGGACGAGTCTGGGAGTAAAGCTTGAAGAAGTAGAGACGGGATATCTGGCAATGCATATCGAAAGAGTCGCCAATGACGAGCGCGAAATAGAAGAATAGAGCACTTCTGAAAATGGCGGAAAATACGCAAAAAAAAGTTTTTTTGAAAAAAATAAAAAAAATTCAAAAAAACACTTGCAAAAGGTATTGTGTTATGATAATATAAATCTCGGTCACGCAAGAGAAATAAAAAACACAAAACAGTGACTGAGATATGGCTCCATGGTCAAGCGGTTAAGACATCGCCCTTTCACGGCGGTAACACGGGTTC
>URTM01000018.1 GCA_900550865.1 uncultured Dorea sp.
CCCGCAAAGCCTTTATTTATGGGCTTTTCCGCGATTTTTCAAGCTACTCAAACTCGTCTCACAGAAGATTAATCACAGTGATTTCAATAGCGTTTTCGCTATTTTTTGTTGCTATATTTGCCATATTTTCCACCATGATTTTGACTGGCATAAAAATTGTACTCAAAATGAACTCAAAACAACAAAATGAAAATTATTCTTCGATCAACGGCATATTGATCAATTCCTGCAACTTTTTCTGCAATACTACTTTATCCGGCAATTGTAATTTATATTCCGCAACCATCATCGGAGATAATGTTCTGCTCATTGCATATTCTACCACTTCATCATCCTTAGAAGCACAAAGAATCATTCCCACGCTTGGGTTCTCATTCTCTTTCTTCTTCTGACGATCCAATGCCTCCAAGTAGAAATCCATTTTAGAAATGTATTCCGGTTTGAATTTTCCAATCTTCAATTCGAAGGCAACCAGACACTGGAGTCCTCTATGGAAAAACAACAAATCAATTCGGAAATCTTCACCACCGACCTGTACTCGATATTCTTCATCAATGAATGTAAAATCCTTGCCTACTTCCAGAATAAACTCTTTCATATTCTGGATAAGACCTTTTCGCAAATCAGATTCCTTAAAATTTTTAGGCAAATCCAAAAATTCGATAACATACGAATCTAAGAACGGATTTTCTTTCAAACCTTTTATCGGTTCCGGCAAGAGTTTTTCCTTAGAAAGCATATACCTCTCATAATATCCGCTGTTAATCTGTCTATCCAACTCTCTGGCTGAATAAGATTCTTTTATACAAAGGGTTATATAGAAATGTCTTTCTTCCGCAGTTTTTGCTTTAGACATAATAGCAAGATGGTTACTCCAACTAATTTGTGTCAACAGTGTTGTCACAAATTCATTAACTTACAAATTACTTCACATTTATAGAAACTTGAGAAAATTCCATAAATATAACTACCTGTCGCCGATATAAGCTCCTACAAACACATAGTCCGTCGTTTCTCCATACAAAGTTCCTTCGGTTACTAATGGAGCATATGGTGTAGACCAATCCCACTCCCATCCATATCCACTACGATTTCTGCTATTTTGTGCTCGTAAAAGGTACGGTTTAGAAAACCGGAACATTTTTCCTGAATTTTTATATGCTACAAAATCACTTTTAGATATTTGATTATCTATAAATGTTTTTAACTTTAATGTATATCCTTGTTTGAATTTCGTAAACGTAATATCGCCTTCATAATCATGATTTTTACTACGCTCTACTACCAGGCTAATCACTTCTGATTGACTTCCTTTGTATATTCTCATCGCATTTTTAATAATTAATCTTTCGTATGGAGCATCCGTACCTAATCCTTCAAATTTATCTAATAAATTTACTGTACTGGTATTAGCTGATACATATACTTCTAATTCACGAACTGATTCTTTTTCTGCATCATCTGTTTCCTGTTCTTCTGTCAATGAAGGCATAACAAATTTATCATTGCTTTCACCCGAGAAATAACTATTAAGCTCATTTTCGTATTTTTTATATGTAGCTTCTGGGATATATGCACATTGTTTGTCAACCAGGTAACATACCGGAATCTTCTTTTCTCCATTAGTAGAATTGATAGAAATATGCATTGTTGGAACATGCTTCATACCAGTTATTTTTTTCAGTTTTCCATTGTACGGTACTAATTTATACTGCTGAATATCCGCTGTATTTTCAAGAACTTCCAACGTACCTTCGCTTGAATCACTCATTTCCTGTTCATCTTTATTCTCTATAACGATCACGTTTTCAACTTTTTCATCACGTGTTTCCTTATAATCATCTGAATCATACATATCCTGATAATTATCTGATACTACATATAATTCACTGATTGCTCTGGTACATGCAACATAAAACTGATTTTTATCCATCCCACGCTGAACAACAATAACTTTTTCAAATTCTAAACCCTTTGTCATTGTCACCGGAATAACATTATATATTCCTCGCAAAATTTCCTTACTATCTGAATAGAAATTCAATTTCGTTTTTTCTCTGATATCTGCTGAAATCATACTATCATCTTCTACAATAACCGCAACTCGATCATCATCAGCAACTGTAATTTCAGGTATTTCTTCAACTGTTTTTTGTATGCCCTCTAAACCGTAAGGTTCCATTGCAATGTTCAAATTGTCTTTCACATAAGTGGTAATCTCTCTTGCATTACGATAGTTCTCTTTTATTTCATACTTATCAGAATAGATTTCTTCCGGAATGTCATCCAACTGCATAATACCTTTACAGTTAATACACTGGTTGACATCCCCAAAAACATTCAGAACTGCAGACGGGTACATTGTTCTAACCATTCTTAATTCTATCGGTGAAAAATCTTGAAATTCATCAATATACATATACTTTCTATTTCCATCACAAGTACCAAAAAGTTGATGCAAAATATATGTCATTTCAAATGCTTTTGTCAGTGGTACCTCTATTTCCTTATCTGTTACAAATGTCACGCCAAGCATTGATAAAATTCCATCGAACAAATACTGATATTTCCCTTTTGCTCCTCTTTGTTCTGCCAAGCGTTTTCTCTTTCGCTCAATCTTCTCATATTCTTCAAAATATGAAAATGGCGTATATCCTACCTTCTCCAATAATTCTTCTGTTTTAGCAAACAGTTGTAACAATTTTTCAAATGAAGTATCGTATTGAAGATTTTTGTTTTCTATTGAACGTTCAATTACCATTTTATTATCCAGAATATACTGTAAAACTTCTCTTTTATTTTCCAGACGTTCAATTCTGGCTAATTGCCAATCAATATATTTACAATATTCTTCCGCTTCTTCTTCAGAAATATTATTCCATTCTGTTAAGAGTTTATAAGCATCTTCTTTATCCATTGCTTCGTTTCTATATAGTTGCAATAACTGCAACATTGGAACTGCACCTTCCAGCGTAATAGATTTGAAATACCGGACTCTGGAAAATTCGTCATAATCCATTTCAGAACATGCTTTTCTCGTATAGTAAAAGCCTCTTGATAGTTCTTCTTTTGATAACGTTCTATTAGATTTTTCTTTAGTAAAGCATTTTCTTTCTTGTAAAAAACAAACCAAATCTTTTGTCAGTTCATACAATTCTCTTTCACGAATTGCATTATCAATTTGCCTAATCAATCTTTCAATATCTTTTTTTCCACACTGGCTAATCTCTTTTGCTGAACTTGTATACAATTTATACATTTCATTTGCAAAATCTTTTTTACCACCAAGCAACGCTATATGCTTATCCATCATATTCGTGATAGTATTTTGCTCCGTATTGAAAAATTGTTTTCCTTTTGTATTCGAGTTGAAATTATCTTTTACATCCTCCAATAAATCCCAAAGATACCCTTCGTCATAATAATCCTCAATGACTGTACCATCATCTATAACTGCAAATGGCTCATAGCTAATTCCCATTGCATCAAAATATTGCTTACAACACGCCTCATAAAAAGATGCTGTTGTAAACTGCTGTACTTTTTCTATTTGAAGTAACTTAGATAATTCCTTGCTTTCTCTTCCTAAAATATCCGTTGGAGAAATAACCATGATATCATCCATACGAATATCTGGATTGTTATATCTCATATAACGGATTTTGTGCATTAAAATCATCGTTTTTCCAGAACCAGCACAACCAAGAACTAAAATATTCCTATCTTTATCAGAAGTGATAATGTTATACTGATTTTGCTGAATAGATTCAACAATATCGTGTATTCTTTTATTCTGCTGATTTGCTGCGATAATTTTAGCAAGATGTGTATCTGTAAACTTTAAAATTTCTTTTTTCTGTCCGCCGCCTCGATTATATTTATCTTCGTATCCTTTATAAGCAGAATTAACAATATGTATATCTCTCACAAAGTTTAATCCTGTTTTCTCATCTCCGATATATATTTCATATTGATGATAAAGGGATGCCCTCTTATCAGCCCAGTCTGTTACCCAACCGTGAATTGCTTGCCTTCCTATGTATAACTCACAATCATCTTTATAATCAATATGACAGAAATAGGGTTCTTTTAATACCTTTTTTACTTTTCTATCAACTTCATACTCAGCATTTCTTGTGTCAGGATAAACCCAATCTGTTTGCACAAATCCCCAACGGTCTATGTATGTTCTTGAAAATGGTTCGTAATCCTTCAAAACATCTTCTCTAAGTTTATCTTTATAATATCCTTTGATCTGAGCAACGCATTTTTTGAAATAAGCAGCTTCCATCATATCCTGTTTCGGATCCATTTCATCTTTTTCTATAATTTTCTTTCTTGCTGGGTCAAGATTTCCTTCCTCATCATAACCACTGGCATCATAGCCCCTATAATCATAACCGGCTTTGTTGTAACCATCCTCATCATAGCCATTTTCATTATAACCATCTCGGTCATAGCCTTTGATATCATACCCATTTCGGTTATAACCATCCCGATCATAGCCTTCTGCATTATATCCCGCACGATTGTAACCTTCTCGATCATAACCTGAATGATTGTATCCAGTTACACTATGGTATCCCTCCCGATCATAACCATCTATATCAAAACCATTAATGTTAAAGCCGTCTTTGTCAAAGCCATGCAAATTAAATCCGGTATAAATATGAAAACCAGACTCATCAAACAGATCCTTAGTATATCCGTCTACGCTTACACCACCTCGATCAAAGCCATCAATACCATAACCAAGAATATTGTAACCATCTTCAGAAATACCATTCAAATTAAAACCATCTTTATTATAACCATTTCTATCAAATCCATATACATCAAATCCATCTCGTGTATATCCTTCAATATCAAATCCGTCTCGATTAAACCCATCTCGATCATAGCCTTCTTTACTATAGCCATCTCGACCGTAACCTTCTGCATCATATCCTGCACGATTGTAGCCATCTCGATTGTAACCTTCTATGTTAAAACCTTCTCGATCATACCCTTCCGCATCTATCCCTTCTCGGTTAAAACCTTCTTTGTCATAACCTTCTCGATTATAGCCATCTCGGCCATAGCCTTCTTCGTTAAAACCTTCTGCATCATAACCATCTTTATCTCTTCCCGATAATTTATTAATGCCATTTTTATTCACACCCTGTTTATTATATCCTTGACGATCATAGCCTTCTCTATTGTACCCCATTCGATCATATCCATCACGGTTATAGCCATCTCTATCAAATCCAAATTTATCATATACGTTTTTTGCCATTTTTCTTTCCCCTTCGGTACAATAACTTTTCAACCAAAATTATAAAATTCTGTCTTTCTTCCATGATAGTAATCCCACTACTCAATTCCATTTTCTATTACTTAATCAAAAACATTTTTCTAGACAATATTAAAGATATTATACATCAAATTTGATTCTTTTACATCCTTCTTCATACACTTATTCATATGTTTTTCCATCAATAGTCAATTTAAACTGGTCTGGATTATGCACAATATCATACCCTTTTCCGTATTCAACAGGTTCATATTTCACTATCATTACTGGCTCATGTCCTTCTATTTTGTCTTAAAAAAGATATACCCTCATATCGACATTGGTCGCATATCCTCTGTCTGTAGAAAATTTAATTGTATGAAATGAATTTTCCTTACACATCTCAATCAATAATTTTGCAAACTCTTCTTTATCTTCAATATTATCTCGATTAGCTGCTACTGTAAGATATTGATCTCGATTCATACTTATACTGCTAACAACGTCTGGAGCCATTGGTACGTCTTCCTCAGAATTCGGCTTTATAAAATACTCCATTGTAATAATCAATACCGCCATTACACATAATACCCATATACATTTTTTATTCATATCTCTATCCCTTATATTTGCAAGTTATACATTGCAATTATAAGAATTTTTTAAAGTAAAATCAATACAGGTACAGTGATATTGATGAAAGGTATGGATTTTATGGAGCAAAAGCTACGACAAATTAATGACATTTCTCTCGGAAACAATCTACGAAATTTAAGAAATGCAGCTAATCTTACTCAAGAACAGGTCGTTGCTCAATTACAATTACGCAACCTTCCAACCACACGCAGCATCTACTCTCAAATAGAGGCCGGCACCTACAATATTAAAATCAGCGAACTTATTGCATTGGCAGAAATTTTCCATACCGATTTCAATACAATTTTTAATGGATTATCCAACAACAAATAACCCTGGATTAACAGTTTTATTCTGTCATCCAGAGTTTTGTTGTTTCACAATTCTGTTATACGTAGATCATTTCCTTTATAATAATTTCATCCACTCTGCTCCGTATCCCATTCATTCTCCGTACCCATTCGTACCTGTCCTTTTTCTTTAAATCCTCCGTCACACCTTCTTTTTCCATTAATTGCTTCATCATCACATTTCTGCGTTCCGTTGCCTGCTCATTCAGATCAGCCAGATACGTCCACAACTGTCCGAATAAAATCAGCTCATTAAACACTATTGGCTTTACTTGTCTCAGATACTCTCTGTGCAATCTGCCATAATGCCCGATACTTCTTTTTTCTTCTGGCATTTTTAATTTGGGAACATAGTAATCACCCACCAACACATAATCAATTCCGTTTTCATGAATTCTCTTTTTTAATTCCTGCATACTTTTGTCCTCACTTTCTGTAATTATCATTCAACTTCCATGCCCTTTTTCGGTACGTTTTCCCTGCGTTTGCAGGAACTTTTACTCCGTTTCGCTTCCTCATCATATTGATGGAGCTTATCAAGTACACTTTGCTTCTTCTGCTGTGTTTGCTGAGGACTTTTATTGCCATTTTCAATACCGCCCTGAGTTTTCAAATATTCCTCAACCAACATCTGCGATTTATTAAACGCCCTCATAAAACTGTCAACGCTGCGATAACCAGCCTCGGTCACTGTTTCTTTCAATAATGAACTTTGCTTTGTTCTTTCTGAAATCAGATATGTGATGGAATTCATCAACTCTTTTTTCTCTTTCAGACGAAATGTGCCGGATAGACCAGTCAATTCATCCAGACGTTTCTGCTTCTTCTGAATCTGATCATCAATCTCTCGAATTGATTTTCGGATTCCTAAAAGTTCCCTTCGCACTTTCTGCATCTGCTTAAATATTTCCATGTCAACTTTTAATTCTGGTTTCTCAGGAGCTGCAGCCATCCTAATCTTTTCCAAAAGAATATCAACCGCTTTTTGCAAAATTACTCTCAGTAATCCAGGCTTTTGACCTTCTTTTTGAATAGATTCTTTTACCGGCAGACTGATATTTTTCTGTTTGACTTCTGCAATCTCATCAGAGGGAACGCCCGCAACAAAAGCTTCATCTACTGTTCGATTCCACTCCTTCCTTGCTTCATTATCAGCCTGAATTTCTTCCGCCTTTGGATTGTTCTTTCCAATCTTCTTCGTTGCCAGATATGGTCCATCTGGTTCAAAGACACTTAGTTTTTCTGCTTCATCTTTCACCAACTGATTCATCAAATCCGTATACATCTTCTTTACATCTTTTAAAAAAGATGAATGTTTAAAGATTTCTTCCTTGCTGTCAAAGAAAGTCATTTCATAAATTTCACCTTTCGGAACAATATAACAGCCGAGTTTAATATTTCCGTTTTCATCCAGAATTTTCTTCTTTGTTCGAACATGCTTCCCTTTTTCATCGTAAAACATATTCCGACTGGCTCGCTTTATCTCTTTCTTCTCCAAAACCTTTCGTTCACTGTAAATCAAATGAATATGGTAATTTGTTTTCTTTTTATTATGATGCAAAGCAGCCGTACACTGCACTCCATAAGTGCTTCGAAACTGTTCTGCAAACAACTGTAATAGCAAGTTCCGATCATATTCTTGAAAACTTTCCGGCAGTGCAATGACCAGTTGTCTGCTTGTTCGGATAAAGATGTGCATAAGTGTTCAGCGTTGTTTCTACCTTTTCATGTCCGAGCCGATTTGCAATCTCCAGCGGTGAAAAGCCCAATTCAATCAGCATACTTGCATGGGAATGCCTCAAATCGTGTACTCTTATCTGTTTTACGCCACTTTCTTTAATTCCTCGCTGCATTTCATGCTCCAGATAATATTTCGTAATAGGGAACAACCTGTCGTCCTCCTGCAAATCATATAAGCTGTCCATATAATCTTTGATATCTGCAGCCAGAAACTCTGGAATGGTAATCACTCTCTTGCTTTTCGATGTCTTTGGTGGAGTGATCACATCTTTCTTACCAAGACGTTGATATGATTTTGTGATAGCAATTGTTCTCTTTTCCAAATCCACATCTTTCGGATTCAGAGCCAAAAGTTCTCCCAAACGCATTCCCGTCCAGTACAAAGTCATAAATGCCATATAAGAAAGCCTTTTGTTCATAACACTGTCGATAAACCTCCTAAACTCCTCTCCTGTCCAGAAATCCATTTCTTCTGCCTTACTCTTACCCATGCTTCCGGCTTTTGCACAGGGATTACTTTTCAAATCATAATATCGAACCGCATAATTAAAAATTGCACTCAACTGGTTATTGATTGTTTTCAGATAAGTGGGTGAATACCCCATTTTAATCAACTCATTCTGCCATTGCCGGATGTCAGCTGCAGTAATATCATTTACCCGCTTATTCCCAAAATACGGGAGAATTTTCAGCTCCACAATATACTTTTTCGTTCTCATGGTATGCTCCCGCAGGCGAGTTTCCATATCTGCACAATACATCTTCCAAAAATCCGCAAACTTCATATCAAAATCCGCTTTTTGCGTAATAAGGAAATTTCGAAGCCATTCCTCCGCCTCTCTTTTGGTCGCAAAACCTCTTTTGGTAGATTTCCGACGTTTTCCTTGCCAATCCGTATAACGATACTGAATCAACCATTTTCCTGTTTTCTTGTCTTTTTCCGCTTTCATTCGACCACCTCCCACACACTGAAACCATACCAGCGTTTTTCAAAATAGCGTCTGGGAACTTTGCCCGCAATCACCAGAAATCCTTCTTTTTCCAGTTCCTGATTCAGCTTACGGATCAGCTTGTAAGCATGACCTACAGAAACACCCAGCATTTCTGCGAGTTCATTTGCAGTAATATAAATCTTTTTGTTTTCTGCCATGTATGCATCCTCCTTTTCTCTATGTAGCGTTATCGCTACTTTTATAATCTCATTATATGTAGCGACTTCGCTATTGTTAAGTATTTTGAAATGCCAGTAGAAAAAATTTTTTAAACATGCTATAATGTAGCCATCTCGATACATGGAGGACGATGAAAATGACCATAGGAGAAAAAATCAAATACTGCCGAAAGCAAATTGGCATTACGCAAGATAAACTGGCTGAGCTGACCGGCATCCATCCGGTTTCTATCCGAAAATACGAAACAAATAAAATGCAGCCACAACCTCCTCAGTTAGAGAAAATTGCAGCTGCACTCGGTGTCAGTTATAATGCTTTGAATGGCAGTGATACCGCCGGACTTCGTCTGGAAACAGTCGGTGATCTGATGGGCGTACTTATGGTGCTTTGTAATTCCGGCATCCTCCAGATCAGCGGAGAGCGTGGAGAAGACAAGATGTTAAAAGATAATACTGTATCCATCCATCTGAATCTGGTTCTCTCTTCTTATCTCGAAATCGGATACACCACCAGAGGGAAGGCACATACGCTGTCTTTGCAGGATGTATTGTTGAATATCAGAAGTTACAAGGTATTTAATGACCTGTTGAAATGGGAAAAAATGAATTACATCTACCAGAGTGTTTTGGAATCCGCTGGTGATAATCCAAATGAAGCAACACAGGCAGCTATAGATGAGATAACCGAGACAAAAGAAAAAGTGGAATTGGAATTGCAGAGAAGTCAGATGTTGCTTGATACTTCTGATGGCATTAAAGTTAAAATAGATCCTAATTACTGATACTAAAGAAAGGGCTAACTATGATAGAACAAATTCAAATAAACGATTGGAGACAATTTGACAACCTAACTATTGATTTTGACAAACGACTGACCATATTAACAGGTGCAAATGGATCTGGAAAAACCACTATATTAAACATTCTTTCTAAAGCATTTGGTGAATCTGTTAAGTTTGTTAGCAATGTTAGTGAGACCGCCGATGGCTCTATTGATTATACCTCAAGTGTTATAGGAGATTTGGAAGAAAAACGTGATAGTAATTATAAATCTTCCGTTATCGGAAATATAACATATAATTCTACAACTTCATCCATTTTAGTCCCTGAACAAGTATCAACTACTTATAATATTGATTTAAAAGATACTAAACCATGTAAAGGTATATACATCAACTCCCATCGTTCTTTATTTCAGTACAAAAAAGTCGACAATATCCCTACGCATGCGCTAAAACGAGATGAAATTTTTAGTGCATACCACAAATATAAAACATTACCTTTATCCGACACCTACTACAACCCAAATGAACAGGGTGCAACCAAACATATAAAGGAAGCAATTATTTCTTTAGCAACTTTTGGTCCTGGCAATAATTATGTAAAATCAAACCAAGAAGCATTGGATATCTTCAAAGGTTTTCAATCTATACTTCACAAAATATTACCGCCTAAAATTGGTTTCAAAAAATTATCTATTGAAATTCCAGAAGTTATTTTAGAAACAGATTCTGGCAACTTTCCTATTGACGCTGTTTCTGGCGGTATAGCATCTATCATTGAACTTGCTTGGATGATATATATGTATGCTCCATTCAATGAATCATTTACTGTATTATTTGATGAACCCGAAAATCATTTACACCCAGAATTGCAACAGACACTTTTGCCAAATTTATTAGGAGCTTTTCCTAATGTACAATTTATTGTTGCCACACACAATCCATTTATCATTTCATCCGTAGAATCATCATTAATATATGTTTTAAATTATACTAAAGACAACAAAATTGGTTCTACTTTGTTAGATAATGTAACCAAGGCAGCGTCCTCAAATGAAATATTACGAGAAGTACTTGGAATCTCAAGTACATATCCTTTATGGGCTTCATCAAAAATAGATATTTTAGTAAGAGACACTATTGCCAAAGGAATCTCAGAAGAAAGTCTTTCAGATTTTCGTAATCAGATGGAAAAGTTTGGTTTCTCCAACGTCATTCCGACTGCCTTAAATCAATTATTTAAAGGTGATAGCAATGATAAAAATTAACAAAGACACAAAACCTAAAATTTTGGAAGATAACGCTAAGCAGTGGACAGACGAATATTTAACTGCTTTAAAACAATCGACACCTGTTCCACCCCATATAAAATATAGATATCAACATAACGATATTAAAGATGCATTAGAGAAAGAAACTCATGGAAAATGTGCTTATTGCGAAAGTAAAATCAAACATGTTGCCTTTGGTGATATTGAGCATATACTTCCCAAAAATAAAAATGCCTGTCCTGAATTATATGTTGAATGGACTAATTTGACTTTAGCCTGTGAAGTTTGTAATCGCACTAACAAGAAAGACTATTATAATCCTTCCGATCCTTTAATAAATCCAATTGCTGATGAACCTGATAAATATTTAATGGCATTCGGCCCTTTTATATATCAAGTGCCAGGAGAACGAAAAGGAGAGTTATCTATTGCAATTTTAGATTTAAATCGCTCTGAATTAATAGAACGTAGAAAAGAAAAAATTGAAAATTTATTACCTCTGGTTGATAAATGGAAAAAAGAAACTAATGAGACTTATAAAAAACTGCTATATTCACAGATAAAAAAGGAGGCCGAATCAGATAAAGAGTTTTCATTTATTATTAACAGCTACCTTAAACAAATAAATTTTTACAATTAACATATTTTGTACTCAATCTGTACTCAAACCACATAGCAAGAGCCCGGAAACCCGCATAAACACTGGATTTCCGAGCTCCATTTTTTTATTCAAACTCAATCGTACCCGGCGGCTTGCTGGTCAGGTCATAGAATACGCGGTTAACGCCTTTAACTTCATTAATAATGCGGTTCATAACCTTATTCAGTACTGCATACGGAATCTCAGCAGATTCGGCTGTCATGAAGTCGATAGTCTTCACTGCGCGGAGCGCTACAGCGTAATCATAAGTTCTGAAGTCACCCATAACGCCTACACTTCGCATATTTGTCAGTGCTGCAAAGTACTGGTTCGGCATCCATGAAGGATCTTCACCATGTTCTTTCTTATACTCAGCTGCAGCATTGTCTACCTCTTCACGATAAATGAAATCTGCATCCTGTACAATACGAACCTTCTCTGCAGTAACTTCACCGATAATACGGATTCCAAGTCCCGGTCCCGGGAATGGCTGACGGAATACCAGTCTCTCCGGAATTCCAAGTTCCAATCCGGCCTTACGTACTTCGTCCTTGAACAGATCACGAAGAGGCTCGATGATATCTTTGAAATCTACATGCTCCGGAAGTCCACCTACATTGTGGTGAGATTTAATCACTCCAGATTCTCCACCGAGTCCGCTTTCTACAACGTCAGGGTAAATGGTTCCCTGTGCGAGGAAATCTACAGCACCAATCTTCTTGGCTTCTTCTTCGAAGATACGGATGAATTCTTCACCGATGATCTTACGTTTTGCTTCCGGCTCTGTTACTCCGGCTAATTTATCATAATATCTCTGCTGTGCATTTACACGGATAAAGTTCAGGTCGAACTGTCCATTCGGTCCGAATACACCTTCTACTTCATCACCTTCATCTTTACGGAGAAGACCGTGATCGACAAATACACATGTCAACTGCTTTCCGATGGCTCTGGATAACAGTCCTGCTGCCACTGAAGAATCTACTCCGCCAGACAGTGCAAGAAGTACTCTTCCGTCACCGACTTTTTCACGGATTTCCTGGATTGTATTCTCCACAAATGTATCCATCTTCCAGTCGCCTGCACATCCACAGACTCCTAATACGAAGTTTGATAACATCTTGGTTCCTTCTACGGTGTGAAGTACTTCCGGATGATACTGGATTGCATATAATCCTGCTTCTGTATTCTCAGCTGCTGCAACCGGGCAGTCCGCTGTATGTGCTGTAATCTCAAATCCAGGTGCAATCTGTGAGATGTAATCAAAATGACTCATCCAGCAGATTGTCTTCTCTGATACACCTTCAAAAATCTTGGAATCTTTCTTATCTATCAGCACTTCTGTCTTACCATACTCACGTACCGGAGCCGATTCTACTTTTCCTCCAAGTACATGCGTCATAAGCTGCGCACCATAACATAATCCAAGAACCGGAATACCTAGTTCGAACAATTCTTTTTTATATGTCGGGGAATCTGCTTCATAACAGCTGTTTGGTCCGCCTGTCAGGATGATTCCCTTAGGATTCATAGCTTTGATCTTCTCAATATCTGTTTTATATGAGTAGATCTCGCAATATACATTGCATTCTCTGACACGTCTTGCTACCAGCTGATTGTACTGTCCACCAAAATCAATGACAATTACTAATTCTTTTTTCACAAGAATTTCCTCCTATTTGTTTTCTATATGACTAATCTCTATTATAAAATAGAAGCCCTGTTTTTACAAGAGACTTCTATCTTATACAATCGCCTTTTTCTTCCAGCTTCCTTTGAAATAACGGATCACAAAGCAGAGCGCACGGAATATCCAGTCAATGACCATCGCAACCCAGACACCAAATACACCCATGCCCAGGTATTTCCCAAGCACGTAACTGAATCCGATCCGAAATATCCACATGGATATGCTCGAAATGTACATACACGCTTTTGCATCTCCCGCCGCACGGAATGTCGCAGGCAGACTGAATGCAATCGGCCAGATGAAGATCGCACCGATTCCGTGGAAATGTATGATATCCGCCGTCGTTCTTGCTGTAAGATCTGACAGATTATATGCCTTTAATATAACCGGCAATAATGAAAATATGAATAATACCATCGCCGTCATACTGACATATGTAATAACCATTAATTTTTTATTATAATATCCTGCCTGTTCATAATCACCAGCACCCACACATCTTGAAATAACCGGTGTGATCGCCAGCGTAACTGCCATTCCCGGAAGAATCTGAAACAATGCAATCGCATTCGACACTGCATTCGCCGCAATCGCATAGGTTCCGAATGTCGATACAAGACTGAGTACGATGATCTTGCCGAGCTGAAACATACTGTTCTCCAGACCATTCGGCACACCAATGCTCAGAATCTTCTTAACCATCTCCCAATTGATCCGGTAATGCCATGTCCGTTCTATATGAAGTATCCGTTTCTCATCACACAACATCACAATTACAATAACCGCCGCCGTCATTCTGGACACCAGTGTCGGAATTGCAACACCTTCCGTTCCACGGTGAAATCCATAGATTAGAATTGCATTTCCTCCTATATTAATAATATTCATAATGATCGATATCTGCATTGTCACTTTCGAATTCCCCATTGTACGAAAGATCGCCGCTCCTGCGTTATACAATGCCAGGAATGGTATCGATGCCGCCACGATCAACAAGTAAACGTCTGCATGATGCATTACATCCGGGTCAATCTTGCCGAATACCGTATGCAGGATAAATGATTTTCCTAAATATACAAGTACCGTAATACCGATTGCACATATGGTAATAAACCATACCATCTGAGTTGCCGATTTACAGGCCTCCTCCCTTCTATCCTGTCCCAGAAACTGTCCTGCAACTACTGCTCCTCCGGTCGCCAGTGCGGCAAATGCATTAATCAAAAGTACCATTATCTGATCCACCAGCGATACTCCCGACACCGCCGCCTCGCCAACGCTTGCGATCATAATGGAATCTGCCATTCCTACCAGAACCGCCAGAAGCTGCTCGATCACCAGCGGCAGGATCAACGCCAACAAAGCTTTGTTGTCGAAGAAATATGCCTGCTGTTTTTCTTTTTTACTCTTTCCCATTTTCCTCTCCTGTAATGTTTATATGCCGAAAAAATTCCCCAACGTATATTCTTATTATACGCTGAGGATTCTTCTCATACAATATCCAGTTACTGCAGAAGTAAACTTATGCAGCTAAAAATTTATCCAATTCTTCCCAGAGATTTTCACATTCTTCTTCATATACTTTCAGTTCGATTTTCTGGTCAAATCCAAGATTCATAAGACCTAACAGGGACTTTGCATCTACAATATATCTGCCCCGTTTCATATCCATGTCAAAAGGATATTTTTCAACGATCTTTACAAAATCTATTACATCATCTGGATTCGAAAAAATAACACTTTTCGTACTCATTATTGGTCCCTCCTTTTTTCTTATCGGAAATATCTTAACATTCTTCCGTATTTCTACAAGGGGGAAATATTTAAAAAAGGATGACTTTTTTTGACTGAATTTGTATTTTTTTAACGTTTTTTAGTCTAACTATTCTTTTTCCGGTATTCGAGAGGCAGCATCCCCGTCTCTTCTTTGAATACACGGCTCATATATTTAGGGTCTGTATAACCCACCATTTCAGCAATCTTCGTCAGTTTCCAGTTTGTAGCCGTCAAAAGTTTTTTTACATGTTCAATCCGGTACCCACGGATCGTCTCGGTAAATGTCCGTCCTGTTTCTTTGCGGAACTGGGTACTTAAGTACTCCTCCGTCACATGCAGTTTTTCCGCAATTTCTTCCAACGTGATCCCCTGGTCATAATATTCCCGGATATTCTCCAGTGCCTTTTGCACCAGAAGACTTATATCATTGTGGCATTCTTCTTTGCTTGTCAGATATTCGAAGAACTCATCTGCTTTTTCTTCTACGTCCGTCCATCCATTGGCTCTCGATATTCCCTGAAGAAACGCCTGTCCTTTTCTCTGCGCCTGCAGTGCCCCTGCTTCTGCCGCCATCTGGATCAGAACCAATGCGATATGTGTACATCCTTCCTTTGCCTCCTGTGGTGTACACGGAAGTTCCCTGCAGTACGCCTGATACCTGGAAAATATCTCTTTGAAGTGCTTCAAGTCCTTATTCATCAGCGCTTCTCTGGCTTCTATTTCAAGGTGCAGCGGATACTTATATGAATGCAGCGGAATTTCCTGTATCTTTTCCTTACAGATTAATGTTCCCTTCTTCAGAATCAGATTCCATTCTGCCGCATGATCTAGTTCTCTGACCGCTTCATGCATATTTTCAAATCCATCACTGACCGCCCAGGTACATATCACTCTTCCACGTGCAGCATTACAGATCATCGGAACAATTGTCTGTTCCAGATACCGATACGTCTCCTGTTCATTTCCCATATGATAAAAAAGAACCACAAAACTCTGACGTCCACACATCTCTATTGCATACGCACAGAAATCCTGTTTCTGATTGAAAATCTCCAGTTCTTTTAGGATCTGCTTCACCTGTTCTTTATATTTCTCGTAATTTGAGCTCATGCCGATTCCCAGAACACCGATCCTTTCATCCGCTGCGATTCCATAACCTTCCTTTATGAGTTCTTTTACCTGCCGGTCATCTTTCAGCTTTCCCGCCATCGCATTCGGGAAAATGTAATCCAGATTCAGTATGTGTTTCCACTTTTTCTCGTTTTCCAGCTCTCTTCTCAATCTTCTCAGTACGTTACGGACTTCATAAGTTTTCAATGGTTTGACCAGAAAGTCAACGGCACCAAGTTCCATTGCACGTTTTGCATACAGGAATTCCGGGCAGGAACTTGTAATCACAATTTTGCAGGATATCTTTCTTTTCTGCAGCGCTTCAATCATCTCGAATCCATCCATCTCCGGCATCCGTATATCTGTAAATATCACATCCGGACCAGATTTTTCCCGGACCAGATTTTCCACCAGCGCAAGCCCTCTGGCTCCATTGGCTGCACTTCCTATGATCTCTATATCTGATTTTTCCTGCTCCAGACATTGTAACAGTTCATCTCTATACAGCTCATTGTCTTCTACGACAACTATCCTCATAAGGAAATACCTCCTTCCAGATTACACAAACATGTTCGTATTACAGCATGTTCTACTTTAACTGATATGCATCCAATGCTTTCCCAAGATATCCGACCGTCTTCCTTACCGCTTCTTCTACCGTCGGCTTATCGTTGTCACTTTGCATGATCACAAGCATTCCCCGATAAATCAGAACACTCATCTCATTCAGTCCCATGATCTCCTGTTCGGATATCTCATAAGCTCTTTCTCTGATTACATCTCTAAGCAATGCTTCGTTGCGCCTGAAGAAATCCCCTTCTTTCAGGAATCCCTCATAGTCTTCCGTCTTTTCTGCTTTTTCATGCGGATAAATCTCATAATATCTTCGAAATACTTCATTCAGATTTTGTGATCCTTCCGGACTGAAAAATAAGAAATTATAAATCCGTGGTCTGGCAAATGAGTGTCTGCAAAAGCAACGCCACTGTTCCAGATACCATTCCCGGAAATTCTTTTCTTCTGCCTTATGCATCGGTGTCTCACGCATATATTCATCCAGACATTTCACACTGGCGAATAATTCCAGCTCGTCCAGATTGGAAAAATAATGATATAGCGTTGCACTGTTGTACTTCGCCCGCTCTGCGACTTTTCTGATCGTCAGATTCTCTATCCCTTCTTTTTCCATTAATTCAATTGCTGCATTGATAAAATATGACATGATTCTTTTTCTTTTTTCCTGTCTCTTCCTTTCAACTGTCGTCACAGTCTGCTGTCTCCCTTCCATTCATATACATTTTTATCTTAGCATTTCAATTAATTTTTTGCAATTATTTGCAAATCAACACTTATTTTTATCATTGCTATACCGTCTTCTACAGGCACTTTCCAAGAAACGCAAAGTGCCTGTTCATCTCTCTGATCGTTATCCTGCATGCCGGTGCTGGTGCAGATATTTTTCCCTGGTGGCAAGTCCGCCACGGATGTGGCGTTCCTGCTTGTTCACGTCAAGAACTTTACGGACGCTCTGCGCCAGAGTCGGATTGATCTGCTCTAGCCGATCGGTGCAGTCTTTATGTATCGTACTCTTACTAACTCCAAATTCCTTCGCAGTCTGACGCACAGTGGCTTTATGTTCGATGATATAATATGCAATTTCTACTGCCCTCTCCTCAATGTAATCTTTCATAAAAATAACCCCTGCATAAATTGTTTTTTACAATCTATGCAAGGGTATTTTGATGTATGTCTGCATTTTCTTGTACTCTCAGACTTTCCTCAGGTGGTGTGGCAGCGCTCTTGTATCACAGAAAATCATACTCCCCGTCGTCATCACCTTCCAGCCAGTCATTCATCATTTTATCGTCTATATAATCATCATATGCTTTAATAATCTTATCCAGTTCCTTCTGTTTTTTCTTATTCCCTACTGCTCCATAATATCTTGAAGCAGCAATAAACATAATTTCATTCTCTTCCGAACACTCTGTATCATCATCTAAAAACATTTCAATTATCTGCTTTGCTTTTTCATATTCCTTTGCATCGATCAAAGCATACACATAGGCCGTTCCAGCCATAATGTTTTCCGGCTCTTTATTCATCCACTGATCACAAAATTGTACCGCCTCGTCTATGCGTTTTAACGTCCTTAATGCGCCGCTTTTTCGAAATTTCATGTCTGATCCTGTATATCCGGACCAGACAAAATTTCCGATAAGTTCATTACACATTTCCAGTAATTGCTGATACTCTTCTTTCATATCTGTTTCGTCCAGACAATCTTCTACCCACTCCACTATATCATGCATATAATCTGTTTCATCATCCAACAAGTACAATTCTTTTGCAAAATCCGGATCTTGTTTACGTTCTTCTTTCACTATTCCCATCAATAAATCAAACGCTTGCTTCCAACATGTATCATCGCTATCTAAACCAGCCATATTGTTATAACATCTGTATGTTAATTTATCAAATTCTTTCCACTTCTTATTTTTCATCATTCGTTTCTCCCACAACATTTTTTGTATTTCTTTCCGGAACCGCATGGATCATTTCTTCCTATTTTAGCTGCAGCTCTTACATATGGCTGTTGTAATCGAATTTCCAGTTCTCTGACCTCTTTTTTTCCAACTGAAGAATTACGTTTCAATTGCCTGATTAATTTTTCTGCACTATCCGTTTTACTAAAAGTGATACATTTTTCCCAATTTCCATATCTATGTTTCTCCTTTCGGGAACATCTTTCCACATTGCGTGTCCAATGTCTATCAAACTTCCTTTACATGACCGTTTTTCGCATCAATTTTCATGTCAAAATTATTTTACACAGCGTATTTACACAGCTCGTCACCGTGGGCACAAAAAAGCCACATTCCCCGTCCCCAATGGCACCTTTCACAAATATCTCAATCCCGATTCCGATCAGGATCACACCACCCAGAACATCTGCCTTTCCTGACAGCTTTGTTCCAAGTGTCTTACCAAGATACAATCCGGTCTCACATATCACAAATGTCACCACTGCAACGATTAATGAACAGACTACAGCCATAACCAGACCATATTCGGCAATTGTAAATCCTACAGACAATGCATCAATTGACGTTGCAATTCCCTGCATCATAAGAACTGCAAAGCTTAATTTTTTCATTTCTTTATTTTCTTCTTCGCCTTGCATGGATTCCTTAATCATGCTTCCTCCGATATACAGAAGCAGGATCAATGCGATCCACGGAATGAACTTCTGAAACTGTCCGAATACCTGCACGATCGTATGCACACAGATCCATCCTACCATAGGCATCAGGAACTGAAAGAACCCATATACCCCTGCAATATAAGCCATTCTTGATTTCTTCATATGCTTTTCATTCATTCCATTTGCCAGTGAGACCGAAAATGCATCCATTGCCAGCCCCACTCCAAGTAAGACACTGTTCATAAAGAATAAAAAATTCCAATCCATTATCATTTCCTCCAAAATTAATTTCAAACGCATGACAACAAAAAAACCAGATATAGCAGCTGCCTGCCATACCTGGTCTATACTTTCTTATAGATAGAGAGAGTCCACGCATAGATATTACAGCTACACATGAGTCTCACAAATTAAAACAAGCCAGATCCATCGATCAGTATGTTGACTTGTTGCGTTATACGCCTGTTACTCCCCCATCGGTCATTTATCATCTAAAAGAAAATATCATAATTAATAAATTTTGTCAATAAGCAATCATTTATTCCTTGTTCTGTGGTATGCTTTACACAGAGATTTTCCCCGGAACAACTCTGAAAAGAACCAATAAAGGAGTCACAACAATGCCTCACTACTACATGTTTCACAAACCTTTCGGCTGTGTCACTGCCAGACGCGATGACCGCTATCCGACGGTTATGGACTATTTTGAAGAATTACAGAATGACAGGCTTTCTCCGGTCGGACGCCTTGACCGTGAGACGACCGGACTTCTCCTGATCACGGATGACGGTATCTTCAATCAGAAGCTCACTCATCCTTCCTATCATAAAGAGAAAACTTATGAATTCACCCTTCTCGGCAATCTGACACCGGAACTGGTACACAAGCTGGAAACAGGTGTCATTCTAAAAGGCGCCGATACCCCAACCTTCCCGGCTGAAATTACCGTAACAGGACATGCGGTAATGTCCGATATTCTTTCCACATTACCGGTGGAGATTCAGAAAGATATCCACAAAAACCGTCCTGAACACCCTGTTACCTATGGAATAATTACCATTTCCGAAGGGAAGAAACGTCAGATCCGGCGCATGATGAAATCGGTCCACTGCTGCGTGATTGAATTGAAACGCATTTCCATCGGAAATATTGTACTTGATGAATCGCTGCGTCCCGGTGAGTGGAAAGAAATCTTTCCGGATAATGCTTAAGATAAAAAAACTCCCCGTCTGTTCTGCCGCACCAGAATGATGCCATGCCAGAAACTCCGGGGGAGTTTTTTTATCTTTATATTTTCTTTTGCTTTCAATTCAGTCCGGCTTAATTGCCTGAGTCTGAACTGCTTGAACTTGATGAATCACTCGAGCCTGATGAACTGCTTGAGCTTGCCTCAACCTGAATGCACTGGTTAGCCAGCCATTCTTTTACAAGATCATTCAGTGCGATCTCTTTCAGGTCTGACTTGGATGCGGCTTTCTTCAGAGCCTTCACACTGTCGTATCCGTATGCATCCGCAATCTTCTTAAGCTCTGTCTTATAAGTCTCATCATCTAACTTAATGTTCTCTTTATCTGCAATTGCCTTTGTTACCAATGTCTGCTTTACACTGGATTTTGCAGCTTTTGTTACCTGCTTTTCGAATTTCTCAACGGTTGTTCCCATCTGCTGTTTGATCAGATCCTCATATGACATATTGTAAGCTTCTGCAACAGATTCGTACTGAGAGATCAGGGAATCTTCAATCTTCTTTACATCTTTCTCAGGGTATTTCTTAACTTTTGTATTATCAAGAACCTTCTGCCATGCTGCCTGCTGTAAAGAATCATTATATGTCTTCTCTTTATCTTCCTCGAGAGACTTTTTCACTTCTTCTTTATATTCTTTTACTGTCTTAGATTCCTTTGACACCTTCTTTACAAACTTGTCCGTAAGCTTTGGTGTCTTCTTTTTGGAAATAGATTTTACTGTAATTGTAAATGTAACATCTTTTCCTGCCAGGTCAGAACTTCCGTAATTCTCCGGAAACTTTCCGTTCCAGTCAAAGGTATCGCCTGCATTATGTCCGATGATACTGTCTTCAAATCCGTCGATGAACGAGTTTGAACCTATCTCCAGTGGATAATCTGTGGATGATCCGCCGTCAAATGCTTCTCCGTTCATCTTTCCGACGAAATCAATTGTCGCTGTATCGCCTTTCTTTACTGCACGGCCTGTTACTTCTTCTGTTGTTGAATTTTCATCCAGTACCGATTGAATCTGTGTATTCACATCATCATCCGTTACTTCGCTTGGTTTGTCAACCTTATCTACTTCAACGCCTTTATAAACAGAAATCTTAATATTCTCTGTTTCCAGACCTTTGGCAGACTGGCAACCAGTCATCATAAGAGAGACTGCCATAACACCTGTTAATAACATTGCCACTTTCTTTTTCATAGTGCACCTCGTTTTATCATTCATTTTAAGGTGGGCATCATAATCCCATCTGATTTCTTGGTATACGTTTACGCATACCACTTTGTTATATCACATTTAGAAAAACTTTCATAGCATTTTCACATATATTTCATTCTTTTATCAAATTTTTCATTTTGAAATCGTCTACTTTTCCCGTATACTTCTTGCACTCCCACCAAAACAATGTTAGAATATCTGTTATGGAATATAGAATATAGGAGGTTTATTGTGAAGACATTTACAATTGTATTATTGGTAATCCTTGTGATTTTGATCGTTGCATGTGTTGTATTATATTTCGTTGGAAAGAAAGCCGAGAAGAAACAGGCAGATCAGCAGGCACAGCTTGATGCAGTTGCACAGACTGTTTCCATCCTGGTTATCGATAAAGGTCGTATGAAATTAAAAGAAGCCGGCTTACCGGATATCGTAATCGAAAATACACCAAAGTATCTTCGTCGTTCTAAAGTACCGGTAGTAAAAGCCAAAGTCGGACCTAAGATTATGACACTTATGTGTGACGCACAGGTTTATCCTTTGATTCCTGTTAAGAAGGAAGTAAAAGCTACGATCAGTGGTATTTATATCACAGCTGTCAAAGGTGTAAGAGGTCCTCTGGACGTACCTGAGAAGAAAAAAGGATTCTTTGCAAGATTAAGAAACAAATAAGCGTACTTAAAAAGTGAAAAACAGCATTGGAACTTATCGTTCCAGTGCTGTTATTTTTATGTCTATATTGCAGTCGGCAACAGGATCTCCGTTAATGTCCAGTGCATAATTCACATGCACCGTGATCTTTTCATCCTGCTCCTCGAACTGGATATCTTTGGTAAAGACTCCGATCATCATCTCTCCATATGGTGTCTCGTACTGTGTCATATTGATCTTGTCTTTCTCGAATACCATATGTGTATTCGTGATACCACTTTTGATGATTTCAACCTTCTGGTCATCCATAATTCTGACCTTGTTCTTGATGGTTCCCGGAATTCCTTCCACCAGTTCATCATAGATTACATAATGTTTTCCATTTTTCTGATAGTAACTCGCAGGTGCGATCACTTCGATTGGTTCACTTCCCGGCTCGTCGCCCTGTGCCTCAATCCCGGTCACATCCTGATGCAGACCGGATATACTTAATAATACGTCTTTTGTCATATATTCTCCTAATAATCTTCAATATCAATTGCCTGTGTCTTATCTACATCGTACGGCAGGATCGAATTGGCGAATTTCTTAAACTTCTCTGCCGCATCACTGACGTAGAAGTCATATGTTGCCGGTTCTCCTGATGTATTGGCAATCTTCTGTTCTTCCAGTATCTTCTTCAGATCCATCGCCGTCTCGTACGCCGGATTTACAATATGTACGGACTCTCCAAAATATGACATGATCCTAGATCTGAGAAGTGGATAGTGCGTACATCCCAGGATCAGTGTATCAATCTCTGACTTTCTCATATCTGACAGATAGATATCGATCACTTCTTCTGTGATCTTATGCTTTGCAAATCCTTCTTCTACCAGCGGAACAAATAACGGGCACGGTTTCCCTATAACTTCCGCTTCCGGCATAAGTTTTCTGATCTCTTTGGTATAAGTCTCGCTCTTGATCGTTGCCTCTGTACCAAGTACACCGATCTGACCGTTTTTCGTCTCTCTTACGGCAGCTCTTGCTCCCGGTACGATCACACCGATGATCGGAATATCAAATTCTTCCTGCACCGTATCCAGTGCCAGTGCACTGGCCGTGTTGCATGCGATCACGATTGCCTTTACATTCTTTGTCTTCAGGAAACGGATGATCTGTCTGGAAAAACGGATAATGTTATTCTTTGACTTACTTCCGTATGGAACTCTTGCTGTATCCCCAAAATATACTACATTTTCATTCGGCAGCTGACGCATGATCTCTCTTGTGACGGTCAAACCGCCAACTCCCGAATCAAACACACCGATTGCTGCAGTGTTCCTGTTTTTATTTTCCACGATATTAAATCTCCTTTTATGAATACTCCACCATATTTTACTATTGTACCGTCTTGGACGTGCATTTTCAAGAGATTTTATGTCGAAACCTCCCTTGTATACTTTACTATAAAAAAAGTTATCTGCCATAAAACAGATAACTTTTTATTCTTTATTCCGGTTCTAATTACAGAGCCAGCTCTTTTGCAATCTCATACTGGTAAGCAGGAATTCCTTTTGTCATTCCAAGTGCTTCATCAATATCGAAGTCTACATACTCACCATGTTTGTAACCTACAACACGGTTTGTCTTTCCTTCAAGCAGAAGATCTACGGCTTTTGCTCCCATGATAGAAGCATATACTCTGTCTTTACATGTCGGGCTTCCACCACGCTGCATGTGTCCGAGAATAGTTGCTCTTGTCTCCATACCGGTTGCTTCTTCAATTCTCTTAGCCATGTTCATAGAATCTCCAACACCCTCTGCATTGATGATGATGTAGTTCTTCTTTCCACGTTTTCTTGATTCCTGAATATCTTCAATGATCTTATCTTCGTCATAATCATGCTCTTCAGGCATCAGGATCTTCTCTGCTCCGTTTGCAATACCGCACCACAGTGCAAGGTATCCTGCATCTCTACCCATAACCTCGATGATAGAGCATCTCTCATGAGATGTTGATGTATCACGTACTTTGTCAATAGCCTGCATAGCTGTATTAACGGCTGTATCGAATCCGATTGTATATTCCGTACAGGCAATATCCAGATCGATCGTTCCCGGAAGTCCGATTGTGTTGATTCCAAAGTTAGCAAGTTTCTGAGCTCCGGCAAATGATCCGTCACCACCGATGACTACCAGACCATCAATACCATATTTTTTACAGATAGCTGCTGCTTTCTGCTGACCTTCCTCTGTACGCATCTCTGCACAACGGGCTGTCTGAAGAATTGTACCTCCGCGCTCAATTGTATCGGATACGTCTCTGGCTGACAGATCGATAATTTCCTCGTTTAAAAGTCCCTGATATCCTCTTCTGATACCTCTTACTTTCACTCCTTTACCCAGTGCTGTACGAACAACGGCACGGATTGCTGCGTTCATTCCAGGAGCATCTCCACCACTTGTCAATACACCTATTGTACGAATTACTTTTTTGTCTGCCATGATTCATTCCTCCATTGTATTAGTTTGTTCCAATTATCTTCTAACCATTATCATTTCTCTCCGATGATATTGTACATGAATTAATGCACGCTTTCAATGGGTTTTTCTATAACTTTTACACAACTTTCACCAAGATAATTCGTCAATCTGCTCAACAACACCTCATCTGCTGTCACATTCCAGCCCTTTGGCAGGCGTTTTACTGCTTTTTCTTTTTTGCAGTAAATGATAACTTCATCCATTCCTTCAGAGACTTTCAAAATATCCTGCAACATTCCTTCCTGCTGAAGATATGTCTCTTTATCCGGATACTGCAGCCACAATTCCTTTCTCGTCTGAGCAAATGGAATCACCTGTTCGCAGATCAGTTTGCTCGGTGCATCATCTTCCTCTGATACACGGCCCTTGATGAATACCTTGGCTTCCTCATTCAGATACATCTGATTCTTTTCAAAATCTCTCGGGAAGATCACGACTTCCAGCGATCCGACCAGATCTTCCAGTGTGATAAATGCCATCACTTTATTTGTCTTGGTATACTTGATCGTCTTATTCGTAATCATACCTCCGACAATCTCTTTTGCGCCGTCATGCACTTTCGTTCTTCCGGTCTCATCATCCAGCTGGAAATCCAGCGTTGTTCTGGAGATATTTTTTCTCCATTTTTCTTCATAGTCTTCCAGTGGGTGTCCGCTCAGGTATACTCCGAGCACTTCTTTTTCGAATGCAAGCTTTGTCTCTTTTTCATACTCACCAACATCCGGAAGTGGTATATCGAATTCTGATTTCTGATCATCACTTACGATATCGAACAGTGAAAGCTGTCCCGTCATGGAATATTTCCGTTCCCGGTTCACCTGATCCAGAATCTGCACATAGACCACCATGAACTGCTTTCTTGTACCACCCAGACTGTCAAATGCTCCGGACTTTATAAAGCTTTCTATCGTACGTTTATTGACCTCTTTTCCGGACAGCCGCTCGATAAAGTCTTTCAGGTTGCTGAATTCTCCGGCATTCTGTCTTTCTTTGATGATCGACTCGATCACCGGTTTTCCGATACTCTTGATTGCCGCCAGACCATATCGGATGTTACCGCCGTCAACAGAGAAGCTTCCCTCGCCTTTGTTAATATCCGGCGGAAGGATCTTGATGCCCATCTGTCTGCAGCTGTAAATGTATTCCGATACTTTTCCCGGATTATCGATCACGGAAGTCATAAGCGCTGCCATGAATTCTACCGGATAGTAATATTTTAACCAGGCTGTCTGATAAGATACCACCGCATATGCCGCAGCATGTGATTTGTTAAATGCATATTTAGCGAAATCGATCATTTCATCATAGATCTTATTCGCCGTCTTCTCATCAATTCCATTGGCGATACATCCCGGTACGCCTTCGTCTGGATTCCCGTATACGAAGTTCTGGCGCTCCTTCTGCATGACATCGCCCTTTTTCTTGGACATGGCTCTTCGTAAGAGGTCGCTTCGTCCAAGTGTATAACCTGCCAAGTCACGCACGATCTGCATAACCTGCTCCTGATATACGATACAACCGTAAGTCGGTGCAAGGATCGGTTCCAGCTGTGGGCAGTCATAGGTAATGCTTTCCGGGTTGTTCTTGCCTTTGATATACTGCGGGATGAAATCCATCGGTCCCGGACGGTATAATGAGATACCGGCAATGATATCTTCCAGATTCTGTGGCTTCAGCTCTTTCATGAAGTTCTTCATACCGGCACTTTCAAGCTGGAACACTCCGTCCGTCTTGCCTGTTCCGATGGATGCAAGGACTGCTTTATCATCATAATCTATCTTATTGATATCAATCGTCTTTCCACTGCTGATACTTGCCAGACGTTCTGCATCCTGGATAACTGTTAAGGTACGAAGTCCCAGGAAATCCATCTTCAAAAGTCCCAGTTCTTCCAGGGTGGTCATGGTAAACTGTGTCGTCACCGAACCGTCTGATCCCAGTGACAACGGTACGAACTCTTCGATTGCCCTCTGGCCGATCACAACACCTGCCGCATGCATGGAGGTATGTCTTGGAAGGCCTTCCAGTCTTCTCGACATATCGATCAGTTCCTTCACCTGTTCATCTTCCTGATACAGTTTCTTAAATTCCGGATTCATCTTCAGTGCTTTATCCAGCGTGATATTAAGCTCTGTCGGTACCATCTTGGCGATACTGTCTACGAACGCATATGGAAGGTCCATAACACGCCCCACGTCACGGATAACTCCTCTTGCCGCCATCGTACCGAAGGTTACGATCTGAACCACCCGGTCCGCACCGTATTTTCTGCCCACGTAATCGATAACTTCCTGTCGTCTTTCGAAGCAGAAGTCCACGTCAATATCGGGCATGGATACACGTTCCGGATTCAGGAAACGCTCGAACAGGAGCTGGTACTTGATTGGATCGATACTCGTGATCCCCAGACAGTATGACACGATACTTCCAGCTGCGGATCCTCGCCCCGGTCCGACCTTGATTCCCTGTGTTCTCGCATAATTGATGAAATCCCACACGATCAGGAAATAGTCCACGTATCCCATGGATTTGATGACCGACAATTCATACTCCAGACGTTCTTTCAGCGAATCATCCCCGTCCGGATAGCGTTCTTTCAGGCCGTCAAAGCAAAGCTTGTTCAGATATTCCCAGGAAGTATATCCTTCCGGCACATCATATTTCGGCAGTTTGGTAACGCCGAATTCAATCTCTACATTACATCGGTCTGCGATCTTCTGCGTATTTTCCAGTGCCTGCAGTGCATATGGAAATAACTGCTTCATCTCTTCTTCAGATTTAATATAATACTGACCACCTTCATAACGCATACGGTCTTCATCCGCCAGTTTCTTACCTGTCTGGATACACAACAGAATATCATGCGGCTTTACATCTTCTGCATAGGTATAATGTACATCATTCGTCGCAACAAGCTCAATCCCCGTCTCCTGAGCCATACGAAGGAGTGACTGATTCACGATCTGCTGCTCCTGCATTCCATGATCCTGCAGTTCCAGGAAAAAATTTCCTTTTCCGAAAATGTCCTGATACCTAAGTGCTGCTGCCTTTCCTTCTTCATACATCCCACGCAGGATATTCTTCTGTACCTCACCGGCCAGACACGCACTGAGCGCAATGATCCCTTCGTGAAATTCCTGCAGTACTTCGATATCCACCCTCGGTTTATAATAATAGCCTTCCGTAAATCCTCTGGATACGATCTTCATCAGATTGTGATATCCGATATCATTTTCTGCCAGAAGTACCAGATGATAGTAACGGTCATCGCCGCTTCCGACAGCTTCTTTATCGAATCTGGATCCCGGCGCGACATAGACTTCGCATCCAAGGATCGGTTTTATTCCTGCTGCCCTTGCCGCACGGTAAAAATCGACCACACCATACATGACACCATGATCCGTGATCGCCACACTGTTCATCCCGAGTTCTTTTACCCTAGCCACACATTCTTTAATTTTATTCGAACCGTCCAACAGACTGTACTCTGTATGGACGTGGAGATGTGCAAAGCTCATAGCTTTCTCCTTTCCTGTTTTCGTATACAGAGAACCTGCTACTTGCAACTTCTCTTATATGCCTTAGTACAAAAAAGGTGCTCCCGTCAGGGAACACCCTTTCAAACATTCATGTTTGTCTTAATCTTCTTTTCCAGTTCCAAGAAGCATGAATTTTACAAGTTTATCGATATCCTGCGGCTCATGAGCAACGATTTCCAGTTCAGGAATCTCTCCGTTAGAGAAGATGTTTGCCATAGATACATACTGAGATAATTTTGACTTTAAGTTCAGTCTGTCACCTTCACCTGTTACAAGTTCAACTTTTCCTTCACAAGAATCAACTACTTTGAAAAATCCTTCGATATCTGTAATATTCTGTACTTTCATTTCTCATTCTCCTTTTTTGATCTTCATATTCCTTAACGCTTTTATTATACCTTATTTCTTTTTCATTTCAATATTCTTTTCAGAAATTTTTATGCGTCCTTCTTTGAGAAGTCTTCCTACGGCGCGTTTGAATGCATTTTTACTCAATCCAAATTCCTGCTTGATCAGCTCCGGATCCGCTTTGTCGGTAAATGGCAACTTTCCACCATATTCTTCCATACGCTTCATGATCAATGCCGCATCAGCATCCATCTGAAGAAATGCTTTCTCTCTGACACTTAGATCAAGCTTTCCATCTTCTCTCACTTTCAGGACTCTGGCCGATACTCTGTCTCCGACTCTTAACTTACCAAATGCTTCTCTCTTTGGGATCAGTGCACTGTAGCAGTTATCAACTGCCACGAATACTCCGAAATTGTCACTTATCTCGTAAATGATTCCTTCTACATGGTCATCTTTTTTATACGGAGAATCTGTACGGAGCTTTTCATATACTTTCATTGTTGCACAGAGTCTTCCGGATTTGTCCACATAAAGCGCAACCAGAACTTCGTCTCCCTTTTTCACTTTCGCAGTCTGTTCTTTGAATGGAAGGAGAAGGTCTTTCTCCAGCCCCCAGTCAAGAAATGCACCGATTCTTCCGGTGTCTGCCACCTTCAGTACAGCCAGCTCATCCAGTGTGATCTTCGGCTCCTGTGTCGTCGCGATCAGACGGTCAGATGAATCTTTATATAAGAATACTTCTACCGGGTCACCGACTTCTACGTCTTTCGGCACCTGTTTTTTCGGAAGCAGGACTTTGTCATCTTTATTTCCAAGATAGACTCCGAACTCTACTTCTTTGACGATCATCAATCTTCTTTTCTTTCCCAAATAATCTGTTAATCCCATATATTTCCTCTCTGTATTCTCTCTGTTTCCATTGTATCTTCTATACTGTTTATCGTGATATGTAACGGTCACTGTCTGCATCACATCTGCTGTTCTACTATATAGAACTCTGAAATAAAATGCAATGTAATTATGCAAATTTAAATTCGATCACTGCATATGGCTTTGCATTTTCATTACACAGCTCTACGACTGTTCTGTCATCTTCTGCCGCAATTCTCGGATAGATCACATCGCCATAGACTGCTGATTTCTTATATTCCACACGCATCTGCCGTACTTCTTTGTCTTTTGGAAGAGCCTCCAGTGCCATCTGCACATACTGGCAGTTGTTGACATGTTCATTCGTGTCGATATGATATCTGCGGACCGGAAAGCTTTCCAGCTCTTCGCTCTCTTTCGGAAGCGGTATCTTTCTGGATTCGTATTCCATCTCATATGGATCTCCGACTCCGTAGGGAGCGATCTCTGACTCTTCCGGTTTTGACGGACGTCCCTTCTCCATGTCCATGTATACCCACAGAGAATTGGCATATGCCACATCATTTCCATTTTCATCTGTCATGCAGAAATTACGTTCTCCGAACAATCCCTTGAAATCGGTCGCCCAGGTACTGGTCTGTATCTTCTCTCCCATCTCCGGATAGCGTTCTACGACTACCTGCCAGGAGGATAAGATCCAGGCTCTTTTCCGTTCACTGCAATGTACGATTCCAAGTCCGATATCTTCTGACTGAAATGTACTGCAGTCCTGAAAATAATTCACAATGCCCGGCAGCGTAATTCTTCTGGTATGGTCCACTTCACTGAACCGGATTCTTCCGTCTACTGTATATTGATTGTCTCTCATAGTTAGTCTGACTCCTTTGCATGCTCTTTCTCCGGATTCTTATCGGACTGTTTATCCGAATTTCCGAAGAAAAACCACTTTATCTTAAATTCTGAAGTGGCGGTTACCATTTCATATTCTTCTGCACTGAGTGCTTCCTTCAGTTCTTTCTTCCCGTCTTCATCTACCACCGCACAGGTCGCATTGGTAAAGCACAGGCTTGGATACAACACGCACCACCAGTTATGTCCGTTTCCACTTCCCAGCGTAATCCTCAGTGCCTCATAATCCCCTTCCGGAAATGTAATATCCCCGTAACGTTTATCCGGGAAATAACAGGTCGTCACCTCTGCTTTTGCCCGGTATGATACACCTTCTTCTTTCAATACTTTATCAGCTGTCTTCACCAGTTCTTTCTGATGCTTTTTCACCCATACTTTCGTTGACTGTGCATTTTTCCGCTCTGCATCCCGCATCTGCGATTTCATATAACGCAGCACCGCATCCCGCACATGTAATTTAATCCTCTGATCTTTTGCACTGTCACTCTCTGCGATCACATGAAAGCGCAACACTTCTTTCGCCAGTGATTTCTGCGTCTCTGTGACTTCCGCATGGACCACTTCCATACGCCGGTCCATGATCCCGGTCGTCAGTACAAATGATAGCAGACATGCCAGGATCAGGCAAATCCTTTCCCGTTTCATCTATGTATCTCCTTCCTGTACCTTACAGTTCACGGATACTGCATGGACTGTAATTCCTGTTCCGTTTCCAGATTATTCAGATTATTCTTTCACATCTGATTCTGATCAGCACCTTTTACTGATACAGGAAGTCTTGACACGATGTTTCTTATCTATACATGCTACTCACATTTTATAAATTTTACCTTGCCGGATTTCATATATTCCATATGCCTGTTTTTTTAATGAAACTTAACGAACTTCGTATTTTAGCCCTGCTTTGTACGGATCACATCGATTACCGTCGTCACCTGATTATTGATATGTTTGCACATGATATCTGTTGCTGCTTTCTTCTCGCCTTTGCTGATATGTTCAATAATCGCCGCATGCTCCGCGATCAGCTGTGGATGTGCTTCTTCACGCTTCAGATATTCCACACGGTAACGGTACATCTGCTCACGCAGGTTGTTCAACAGCTGGATCAGCTTCTGGTTATCTGTTGCCATGTAAATGATATCGTGGAAACGTACATCTGCTTCGGCAATCTCTGTGATATCTTTGCTCTTTAATATCTTCTTGAAATCTTCGGCCGCTTTCTTCATCTCTTCAATCTCTTCTTCCGTGATCTTCTCACACGCAAGCTGGACTGCCAGTTCTTCCAGGGCCTTTCTTACTTCCAGAACATCACGCATATTCTTCTCTGTGATCTCCGCTACTTCTGCTCCCTTTCTCGGGATCATCAGTACGAGTCCTTCGAGCTCCAGCTTACGGATCGCTTCACGGATCGGTGTACGGCTCACGCCCAGTTTATTGGCAAGCTGGATCTCCATCAGTCTTTCTCCCGGCTTTAACTCTCCACGAAGAATCGCCTGTCTCAAAGTATTGAACACGACATCTCTAAGTGGCAGATACTCATTCATGTTTACTTTAAAATTCGGTTCCATGCTTATTTCCTCCTTGCACTGTGTATGCCGGTCACATACACCTGCTTTGCTAATTGCTGTTCTCTTATCTTTTCTGCTGCTTTTCTTGCTTTTTCTTTCGTCTCATAAAGGCCGAATACCGTCGGGCCGCTGCCGCTCATCATCGCATTCAGCGCTCCCTGCTCCTTCATGACATCCTTAATCTGCTCAATGACCGGATATTCTTCAATCGTTACTTTCTCCAGTACATTTCCCATGCGGGAAGCTACCTTCGTGATATCCTGTTCCTTCAGTCCGTCGATAATACCGTCAATATCCGGATGATCCTCGATCTCATGGGAATCCAGCTTCTCATACACCAGCTTTGTCGATACACTGATCGGTGGTTTTGCGATCAGCACATGACATTTCGGGCATGCCGGAAGCGGTGTGAGGATCTCTCCGATCCCTTCTGCAAGAACAGTTCCGCGCATAACGCAGTACGGAACATCTGCTCCCAGTGTCACGCCTCTTTCCATCAGTTCTTTCTGCGAAAGTCCAAGTGAAAACATACGGTTGATCCCGAACAGGACCGCTGCCGCATTCGAACTTCCGCCCGCCATTCCTGCCGCTACCGGTATATGTTTATCCAGTGTGATCTTCACACCCTCTTTTACGTCAAACTCTTTCATCAGAAGGTCTGCTGCCTGATATGCCAGGTTATTCTCATTCACAGGCAGATAAAAAAGATTCGTCGACAACTCTATGCCAGGTTTTTTCGTCTTTTCTATCCGGATCTGGTCGTACAGGTATACCGTCTGCATCACCATGCGCACATCATGATAACCATTCTCTCTCCGTCCCAGAACATCCAGACCCAGATTGATCTTTCCAAGTGCCTTCAATTCCATTTTATCCATCTCATTTGTCTCCTTACACTTTGTATACAATGTGCCTACAGTATACTCAAATTTTGCTTAAAAATCAATATTTTATCGCCTTTATTTACATCTTCTTTTTCCATATGATTGACTTCTTTTATGTTTTCCACGGTCGTATTATATTTTTTCGCAAGATTCCACAGTGTATCCCCTTTCTGTACGAAATATCCGACAATTCCGGGACGATTTTCCAGCTCTTCCGTATCCACCGGACGGAACTCTGCGGATTCGATATTCTGTATCTGTACCATCTCCTTCTGAAAACAGTTGAATGCCAGAACTGCTTTCACTTCCACTTCGCCGCTTCCCATAAGACCTACCGAAAGCTGCTCGACCGTCCAGTCCAGATCATCCATATCGGGCTCGCCACCCCCATTTTCCAGAAGATAACTGAACGGTACCATACCATTCCATACCCCGAACGGTGCCTCATCATCTTCCCGCACATATAAGAACTGCAGATGCAGCACGCCTTCGATATGTACTCCGTCCGGCTCTGCTTTTACCGTATCCATCTGGATCTTTCCTTTGCAGTGGCAGATCTGCAGGATATCATCTTTCAGTTCCGGCAGTGTTAATTCTTCGCTGATCCTGCATTTGGAATGGTTCTGGAGTTTTAACCGGAAGAAGCGCTTTTCTTTTACCTCCGGGATGCAGATATGGTCCAGCATATACAGATCTTCCAGTATCTGGATCTTTTCTTCTTCATAGACGACCAGACGGACTTCCAGCGTCGCCTCTATGCCAAGGATACGCATCTCGCCGTTCTCATCCATCCGTGGTTCTATATTAATATCCGCAAGATGTAATTCTGCCTGATGGTACATTCCGGGCACCACTCCCATGCATTCGATCCGGCCTTCATACGGAACCATCCGGCTTATCCAGTCAGTCTTTCCTTCTACCGTTTCATACAGGCAGAATACATTCAGCTCGCCCTGGATCAGCAGCTCATCCGTACCAATCTGGGTATCCGCTTTTCCACCCGTCACATCCGCCCACAAAAGCGTGCCGATATTCTCCTTTGTGCCGCTTAATGCGATCTCTTCTTTGATCCTGTAGGTATCTTTTCCTGTGGCAAATACTTTTAACAGCTCTTCTTCTTTCATTTTCTTAAATACCGGGATCTCCCCTTCCACGTCGGTTGTGATCTCTTCGCCGGTACACTTCTCCGTTCCGATCGTAATCTCTGCCAGTGTCTTGATGTTCAGCTTTCTCGAATGGATCACCGTTACGGTAAGCTCGACATCTGCCGTCTTAAGCACCAGATTTCCTTCCGGTTCCTGTTCCAGATAGATCATCTCTTCAAACGGGATCCGTCCCTCCAGACTTGCCGGTGCCGGAACCATCTCGTCTGCCATATAGAGGACTTTGAACTCCAGTTTTCCCGATACCTTCAGATAGCTTTCTACCTGTTTCATCTCCTCTACCCGCAGTACACCGTCACTTAATATGACCTTTCCCACATCCCGTTTTGCATCCGGGACGTTATAGTCCCCATCAATATAGAACTGGTCACTGACCGTCCTGCCGCTTTGAAATGTACGGATCTCTTTCTTCTGATATTCCATTGCTTTTTCTGCCTCCTTTTGCGACACCTCTTATTCATATATGATCTCTTTTTCTGTATATGGCATCTTTATGACAATATATGGATATGTCTTTTTCTTATGTATCTTTTCCCGTTTCTGCGGCCCCTGAAGTGTCGTACCGACGACCACTGTATTGGCTGTTTCATAACATGCATTCACTTCGATGCTGTAACCGGTCGTCTGCTGTGTTCCGTAACCGCGCACCACATACAGGCATTTTTCTTCCCTGCCCGTATCTGCATAGCTGATCCACATTTCCGACTTCTCTGCTTCTTTGATCTCTTCTTTCAGCTGCTCCGGAATCTCTTCTCTCTTCACGATCTCATATCTGACATCTCCTGTTTTCTGTTCTTCTATCGTGCCAAAACCACAGCCGGAAAGCAGTACGGTCCCGGCGATCACAGTTAAGAGCATTTTTATTTCTTTCAATGCGTCCTTCTTTCTGACACTTCCGTTACTGTCTGCACAACATACAGGCAGTAACACACTTCTATTTTCTCTCTACTATCTTACACACTATGGGTGTAAAAAATGCAGATTTTATGCTATGATAAGAGAACCAGAACAAAAAGGAGTATTCATTATGAGAATTATACCAGTTGCCTTATTCGTGATCTTATTCCTGATCATCGGTATTCCGGTTCTCGGGATTGAATGGCTGATCGGAAAAGTCAGCAAAAAAACGATGGACTATTCCAGTCTGCGGATCGTCCAGTGGGCATTCAAAGTGATCATCCGGCTCGCCGGCATCGAACTTACCGTCATCGGAGAAGAAAATGTTCCGGATGAACCGGTTCTTTTTATCGGAAATCACAGAAGTTATTTTGACATCGTGATCACTTACGCAAGATGTAAGAACCTGACCGGTTACATTGCAAAGAAAGAGATGCTTTCCATTCCGCTTCTGCGTACCTGGATGAAACGTCTCTACTGCCTCTTCCTTGACAGAGAGAATCCGAAAGAAGGCTTAAAGACGATCCTTCAGGCGATCGACTACGTCAAACACGGCATATCCATCTGTATCTTCCCGGAAGGAACCCGGAATAAAGGCGAAGAATTATCCTTACTTCCGTTCCACAATGGATCCTTTAAGATTGCGGAGAAGACCGGATGTCCGATCGTACCGATGAGTCTGAATAATACCTGCGATATCTTTGAAGGTCATATACCATTCATTAAGAAAACACATGTTATTCTGGAATATGGCAAACCAATCTATCCGAAAGAGCTGGACAAAGACGAGAAAAAGCGTATCGGTGAATATTGCAGCAACATCATCAGTGAGACCATTCATAAGAATCAGGCACTTGTATAGTGCCTGTTTTTTTCTTTTACATTTATCCCCTTAAGTGCTATAATAAAACGGTATATCTAAAAAAGAAATGTACTGCAAACAGCAGTAAAAAGGAGTTTGAAAATGAACAAACGGAATCTTACCTTGCTGACAGATCTGTACGAACTTACTATGATGCAAGGATATTATGAAAAAGGGCAGAACGAAAAGGTCATTTTCGATGTGTTTTTCCGTCAGAACCCTTGTAACAACGGATATTCTGTATGTGCCGGTCTTGATCAGGTAATTGATTATATAAAGAATCTGCATTTTACTTATGAAGACGTAGATTATTTAAGAGGTCTTGGAATTTTCAAAGAAGATTTTCTTCATTATCTGAGCGGTTTCCACTTCAGTGGTGATATCTATGCCATCCCTGAGGGAACTGTCGTATTTCCGAAGGAGCCTCTTCTGAAAGTGATTGCTCCGATTATGGAAGCGCAGCTTGTCGAGACAGCAATCCTGAATATCATCAATCACCAGTCTCTGATCGCAACCAAGACTTCCCGTATCGTATTCGCCGCCAGCGGCGACGGTATCATGGAATTCGGCCTTCGCCGTGCACAGGGCCCTGATGCGGGATTATATGGTGCAAGAGCAGCAATGATCGGCGGATGTGTCGGCACATCCAATGTACTTGCCGGACAGATGTTTGACGTTCCTGTTATGGGAACCCACGCACACAGCTGGATCATGAGCTTCCCGGACGAGTACACCGCATTCAAGACTTATGCAGAGATGTATCCGGATAACTGTACACTCTTAGTTGATACTTATGACACTTTAAAATCCGGTGTTCCGAATGCCATCCGCGTATTCCAGGAATTCAAAGACGCCGGAAAACCACTAATCAAATACGGAATCCGTCTGGACAGCGGTGACCTTGCATATTTATCAAAAGAAGCCAGAAAGATGCTGGATGAAGCCGGATTCCCGGAAGCTACGATCTGTGCTTCCAACGATCTGGACGAATTCCTTCTCCACGATCTGAAAATGCAGGGCGCAGCCATTGACTCCTGGGGTGTCGGTACCAACCTGATCACTTCCAAGGACTGTCCTTCATTCGGAGGTGTGTACAAGCTTGCAGCCATCCAGAATAAAAAAGGCGAATTTGTTCCTAAGATAAAAATATCTGAAAATACGGAGAAGATCACCAATCCTGGTAACAAAACAATCTACCGTATCTATGAAAAAGATACCGGCAAGATCAAGGCAGACCTCATCTGCTTTGCGGATGAAGTCATTGATCCTGATCAGGATCTGCTTCTCTTTGACCCGATGGAGACATGGAAGAAGACAAAACTCGCCGGCGGTACTTATACCGTACGTGAGATTCTGGTACCAGTCTTCAAGAACGGCGAATGCATCTACAAGTCTCCGACATTGAAGGAGATTGCTGCATACTGCCGCGAAGAAAAAGATACTTTATGGGATGAGACCAAGCGTCTCTTCTATCCACACAGAGTTTATGTGGATCTTTCCCATAAACTCTACGATGTTAAAAAATCACTGCTTGATCAGATGAATATGACAGATTAAAGGAGGACTTATTGATCATGAAAATTATAGTATTAGCAGGCGGACTCAGTCCGGAAAGAGATGTATCCTTACTTTCAGGAGCCGGAATCTGCAGAACTCTCCGTGAAATGGGACATCAGGCATTCCTTCTGGATGTGTTCTTCGGCCTTCCATGCGATTCTGATAAATTAGAAGAAGTATTCGACCGCCCGGACGGCGGACTTGAGATTTCCAAGGGAATCTCAACATCTGTACCGGATCTGGATGCACTGCGCAAATCACGCCCGGATCAGTCACCTTCCGAGATCGGACCAAATGTTATTGAACTCTGCCAGATGGCAGACATCACATTCATGGCACTTCACGGTTCCATTGGTGAAAACGGGAAACTCCAGGCAACCTTCGACAACCTGGGAATCAAATATACAGGACCAAATTCTCTTGGATGTACATTATCCATGAATAAACTGGTCACAAAACAGATCTTTAAGACAAGCGGTGTTCCGACTCCAAGAGGAACTTCCCTGACAGCTAAGACAAAAGACACCCCTCTGGACGAGCTTGGTTACTACCTTCCACTGGTTGTAAAGCCATGCTCGAACGGATCAAGTATCGGTGTATACATCTGTCACACAGAAGAAGATTATTATGATGCGATCCACAAATCTTTTGATATAGACAACACAGACGAGGTTGTCATCGAGCCATTTATCAAAGGCCGTGAATTTGCCTGCGGTATTCTTGCAGGAAAAGCACTTCCGCTTGTTGAGATTGTTCCAAAAGACGGACTTTTCGACTACGCGAATAAATATCAGGCAGGCGGTGCTTCCGAGATCTGCCCTCCTGTATCTCTCGATGAAGAGACGCAGAAATTGATCCAGCGTGCCGGAGAACGTGCATTTGAAGCACTCCGCATGGACGTATATTCCCGTGCAGATTTTATCATATCCGATGCAGACGGTGAATTTTACTGCCTGGAAATGAACGCACTTCCGGGAATGACAGCTGCAAGCCTTCTTCCGAAAGCTGCCAAGGCTGCCGGATATGAATACAGTGAACTTTGCGAGGCTATCATTCAGGAATCTATAAAAGCCCGCTATTAAGGAGGATGGAGATCCATGAAAAATCTTTCAATTGAAAATATAACCAAGGCTTGCCGAGGTACTTTCCACGGTGATGAAAGTATCCTCAGCCAGGAAGTATCCGGCGTCGTGATCGACAGCCGGAAGGTACAGCCTGGTTACTTATTCGTTGCCATTGACGGAGAACGTGTCAACGCACACAAATTCATCCCGGACACTGTAAAAGCCGGTGCTATGTGTGTTGTCTCCCACGAAGATCTCGGTAAGACGGATTTTCCTTATATTCTGGTAGAATCCACAGGGCAGGCACTGCTTGACATTGCCAAGCTTTATCGTGATTCTTTTGATATGAAAGTTGTCGGAATTACCGGAAGTGTCGGAAAGACCAGTACCAAAGAGATGATTGCCTCTGTTCTGGCTCAGAAATATCATGTACATAAAACACTTGGAAACTTTAATAACGAATGGGGACTTCCGATCACGATCTTCGATATGCCGGAGGATACAGAGGTTGCCGTACTTGAGATGGGTGTCAATCACTTCGGTGAGATGCGCCGCCTTTCATCTGTATCCAGCCCTGACATCTGTGTGATCACCAATATCGGTATCGCACATCTGGAGTTCTTCAAGACAAGAGAGGGAATTCTTCAGGAAAAATCACAGATGATCCAGGATATGAAAAACGGTGGTTCCATCATTCTGAACGGTGATGACGACCTCCTTTGCAAGATGAGTCCTGTCAAAGGTGTCGCTCCTGTATTCTTCGGGACAGGAAGCAACTGTGCATTCCGTGCCGACAATATTGAACCTCAGGGACTTCGCGGAACTGCCTGCACGATCACATTAAAGGATGGAACTTCCTTCGACTGTCTGGTTCCTGTACCCGGCATCCACATGGTAAGCAATGCGGTTGCAGGTGCTGCTGTCGGATATACACTGGGGCTGACTGCCAGCGAGATCAAAGCCGGTATCGAATCCCTGCCGTCTATCCCGGGGCGTAACCATATCATAGAAACAGACCGTATGATCATCTTAGACGATTGCTACAATGCCAATCCAATCTCTATGAAGGCTTCCATCGATGTCCTTAATATGGCGATCGGACGTAAGGTTGCAGTCCTTGGTAATATGGGAGAACTTGGTGATACTGCCGAAGTTCTTCATGCAGAAGTCGGTACTTACGCAGCAGAACAGAATGTAGACCTTGTCTGCGGAATCGGTGACCTGACACGCGCTCTGGTAGAAGAAGCATCCAGGGGCACACATACCCAGGCACTTTGGTTTGCTGATAACGAAAGCTTCATTCAGGCTATGCCCGGCATCATCAAAGATGGGGACAATGTTCTGGTAAAAGCCTCCCACGGAATGAATTTTCCACAGATTGTTCATGCTTTGGAAGAATTATAAAATAACAAAAAGAACTAAACAAACGAGATATTTAAGGAGATTATTATATGGCTTATCAGATTCTCGCCCTTGATCTGGACGGAACTCTTACCAACTCCAAAAAAGAAATTACAAAACCGACCCTGGATGCTCTGATCGAGATCCAGGAAGCCGGTAAAAAAGTTGTTCTCGCCAGCGGACGCCCAACAAAAGGTATCGTTCCGCTGGCAGAACAACTTCATCTGGAAGATTATGGAAGTTATATTCTTTCTTTCAACGGTGGACGTATCACCGACTGCCGCACAAAAGAAGCCATCTACAATAAAATTCTTCCGGCTGACTGTGCAAAAGGTGTCTACGAAACGGTGATAAAATACGCCGGACACGGAGTAGATATCCTCACTTACACACCCGAACATATTTTATCCGGTATCCAGTCCAATCAATACACAGAACTGGAATCACGCATCAATCAGATGCCGGTCATTGATGCCAGTACCAACTTTCTGGATGTCATCCCGGATGATCCGAATAAATTTCTTGTAACCGGAGATCCCGACATCTTAGACCAGATACGCAAAGAACTCAGCAAACAGTTCCACTCCTATCTGTCCGTCTACTGTTCGGATCCTTTCTTTGTAGAGGTTATGCCGGCCGGAATCGACAAGGCTCATTCTTTATTAAAATTACTGACAAGTATCGGCCTTACTGCAGATGAGATGATCTGCTGCGGAGACGGATACAACGATCTGACCATGATCGAAACCGCAGGACTTGGCGTAGCCATGGCAAATGCACAACCAGCCGTTCTTGATAAGGCGGATTATATTACGAAATCTAATGATGAAGATGGGGTGCTGCATGTAATCAATGAGTTTATGCGGTAGTTTCATTGATTAACCTGGATTGGCCTCCCGGTCCTTGGGAAGTCTTTCCAGTGAATGTGGAGAAGGCGTTGGTAATAGTTAAGGGTCAAAATTCTGCGTTAGGTTTTCAAAATTTGCTTGTTTGAGCATATGCGAGTTGCAAATTTTGAAAGCCTGCTTTTAGCAGAATTTTGACCCTTTAGTATTACCCGCCGACGGAACCTGAACAGGAAAGACTTCCCAACTTTTATTCCGGTCCGGGTAACCGACAGCCTGCTGAATTAAATACCTGTTCCCGAGTCAAATTCCGGTATGAAACTTTCTTTTGCTGCTTCTCCTTCCTGGATAAAGCCATCTTCCATTCCCAGTTCCAGTGCATAATCTATGACTTTTTCATATTCCCGTTTTGTAACTTTACGGCTAAGAAGTGGATCTTCTGCGACCTGCGGCATAGGAGTGTATTGATTCATAATGCTGATCAGAATCTGATCTTTGTATGTTTCGAGCAGATATTTTATGACCGCTTTGGAATTTTTTACATGCCCCGGCAGAACCAGATGTCTTACGATCACGCCTTTTTGTATCATTCCTGTTTCTTTGTTAATCTGAATATTTCCCGTCTGACGGACCATCTCTTTTATGGATGCTTTGGCATATTCAGGATAATCCGGAGCCTGTGAATATGCAGCTGCGAGTTCTGGTTCCATGTACTTAAAGTCCGGAAGATAGACATCTACATATCCATCCAGCATCTCTATTGTCTCCGGCTTTTCATAGCCGCTTGTATTATAGACAACCGGAAGAGCCAGACCGGCTTTTCTTGCCATCTCTAATGCTTCTATGATCTGTGGGACATAGTGTGTCGGTGTCACAAGATTAATATTGGCAGCTCCTTTTCCCTGAAGTTCCAGGAATATCTGCGACAGCCTTTCAATCGTGATTATCTTTCCGGCTTTTGCTTCGGCTATATTATGGTTCTGGCAGAAGATACAACCCATGGAACAGCCGGAAAAGAATACCGCTCCTGAGCCTGTCCTACCCGATATACAGGGTTCTTCCCACATGTGAAGTGATGCCCTTGCTGCCACGATCTCGGCCGTCTCATGACATCTTCCGCGCTGTCCCCCAAAACGGTCTGCATGACAATTCCTCGGACACAATGTGCAATCCTTTAGAATATTTATGTTCTCTTTTATTCTTTCCATATTTTTATTCATATTTTCTTATTCCCCGTTATTTCCATTATCCCTATCTTCCTGCAGTACCTCTGATGTATGAATATTGTACCACGAATTCCGCAGGCAATTTCATCTTTTTCTTCCTGATTTTTTCGTTATTATTGAATTTCTCCCGAGAAAATGGTACAATTTTTACCACTTGGAGTATACATGAGTATTCTAAATATAATAAAATAACAGGGAAGGAAGCATGCATTATGAGGGATTACATCATCAGCTGCTGCTCAACAGCGGATCTTACAGAGGAACATTTCAAAGCACGTGACATATCTTACATCTGTTTTCATTTCGAACTGGATGGCAGGGAATATGCCGATGATCTTGGGAAATCTATCCCATTTGATAAATTCTATGCTGCAATGGCCGCCGGAGCCGATACTAAGACTTCACAGGTCAATGCCGAGGAATTTGAAGAATATTTTGAGCCCTTCCTGAAAGCAGGAAAGGATATCCTGCACGTCACACTTTCTTCCGGGATCTCAGGAGTTATCAACTCCGCAATGATCGCAAAAGAAAGTCTTGAAGAACGTTATCCTGACCGCCGGATCCTGATTGTGGATTCTCTTGGCGCATCTTCCGGATATGGACTTTTGATGGATAAGCTGGCGGATCTGCGTGATGAAGGCAAGTCCCTGGACGAAGTCTTCCGCTTCGCTGAAAAGCACCGGCTGAACGTACATCACTGGTTCTTCTCCACGGATTTAAAATTCTACGTAAAAGGTGGGCGCATCTCGAAGACAGCAGGCGCGATCGGCGGTGTACTGAACATCTGCCCGCTCCTTAACATGGATAATCAGGGACGCCTGATTCCACGATACAAGATTCGCACAAAGCGAAAAGTTATCCGTGCCATTGTCGATAAGATGGCAGAATATGCCGATCATCAGACCGACTATACGGGGAAATGCTACATTTCTCATTCTGGCTGTTATGAAGATGCAAAGGCCGTTGCAGATCTGGTTCAATCCCGTTTTCCATATCTGCCGGAAAAGGTGGAGATCAACAATGTGGGAACAACGATTGGAAGCCATACAGGTCCGGGAACCGTTGCACTGTTCTTTTGGGGTGACACGCGAACAGAATAAAATATTTGTTATCAAGAATATTTCTTCTGTAACTGATAGATAGTAAAGAGTACAAAAGGAGGTTTTCTCTTATGAAAACAGCTGTTATGACAGACACAAACAGCGGAATTATGAAAGCAGAAGCTGACTCGATGGGAATCTTTCTGATTCCTATGCCAGTCATTATCAATGATGAGACACACTACGAAGGAATTGATCTTACCGAAACTTCTTTCTATGAAAGCCTGACAGGTGGAATGAATGTATCCACATCCCAGCCTTCGCCCGGCGATCTGATGAATCTTTGGGATGACATCCTCGAGCAGGGTTATGACGAGATCATCCATATCCCGATGTCCAGCGGACTGAGCGCTTCCTGCTCTACAGCCATCAGCCTTTCCGATGATTATGATGGCAAAGTACAGGTTGCTGACAATCACAGAATCTCCGTTACCCAGAAAGAATCTGTCATGCATGCCAAGAAGCTTGCTGATGCCGGAAAATCAGCCAAAGAGATCAAAGAAGTATTAGAAGCCGAGGCTTACAACTCCAGCATCTATATCGCCGTTGATACGCTTGAATTCCTGAAAAAGGGCGGACGTGTCACTGCTGCCGGTGCAGCACTTGGAAGCGTTCTGAATATCAAACCGATCCTGACGATCCAGGGTGGCAAACTGGATGCCTTTGCCAAGACACGCGGCATGAAGAAGTGCAAGCAGAAGATGGTCGAAGCATTGAAGAACGACCGTGAGACACGTTTTAAAGATGCAGATGACAAGCATATCCTGATAGGTGCTGCCGGCTCTAACCTGACAGAAGAAGAGGCTGCGGAATGGAAACAGATGCTTATAGACGCATTTCCGAACTCTTATGTATATTACGATCCGCTTTCATTCAGTATCGGATGTCATATCGGACCGAAGGGATATGGAATGGGTATCAGTGTTTGTTCGAAAGATTATGACAACTAACAATTGAGTATACAATAACCCCCGGGAGATGTCTCCCGGGGGGTATTTTTTATAACTTATTTATCTTTTTCAATATATTTCTTATTGATGTCTTTCCACATCTCTGTGTCTACACCATCCCATGTAAGTTTATCCGGATTATAGTATGGATCTTTCTTTTCTTTCATCTGTGATTCATAGTCTTTGTAAAGTGCTATTACCTTTGGTGATAACAAAAGAACAACCAGCATATTTATCCATGTACAGCTTCCAAGTGCCAGATCCGATAAGTTCCATGCGATATCTGATTCCAGATTACCCCAGATAAAGATCAGAACAGGCATTGCAATTCTCATGATCCATGTAACGACTTTACGTATTTTCGTTTTGGAATCACCCTGGAACAGGTACATAGCTGCTGTCTCTGCTTCATAATAGTAACTGATCAGACAAGTGAATGAGAACAGTGCCAGCATGATCGCAATGAATGTAGGTGCGATCTTGCCCATAACTGTCTTACATGCTAACTGTACGAAAATAACTCCGTTCGTTCCTGCTGCTGCGAGTGCAGGAAGTTCTGTAGAACCACTTCCAACATATCCGCCTGCTGTATTAAAGCAGTCTGTTAACAGAATCATAAGTCCTGATGCCGTACAGATGATAACTGTATCAAGCCATACACCTGCTGCATTGGCCATACCCTGTTTTACCGGATGGCTTGTCTCTGCCGCTGCTGCTGTAGGAGATGCTTCACCCATACCAGATGCACTTGAGAATGTACCTCTCTTAACACCCTGCTGGATGATCACACCGATTGTTCCACCAAATACTGCATTCTTGGCAAATGCTGCTGTTACAACTGTTTTGATCAGTGCCGGTATTGCTGTAATGTTCATAACAATAATTACAACTGCTGCGATCAGATATACCGTTACCATGAATGGTACGATCATAGATGCGATCGCACTGATACGTTTTACACCACCGATAACTACAATTGCAAGAATCAATGCAATGATCAATGCACTTACCCACATCGGAATCTTGATCGCATTGTGGAATCCGTCACAGATTGTATATGTAGCTGCTGCCGGCATGAATACAGAAGTTCCAATCATAAGGATCAGGGCCATAAATGCACCATATTTCTTCCAGCCAAGTCCTTTCTCCGCACAGTAGGCTCCTCCACCACGATACTGGCCATCAATACGTGTCTTATACAGAACTGCCAGTGTACACTCTGCAAAACATACTGCCGAGTTCGTCATACCCGCAAGGATCATCCAGAACAGTGCTCCCGGACCACCCATGTAAATTGCCACTGCAACTCCGGCTACGTTACCTGTACCGACACGCATTGCCATGGTCGTACAAAATGAACCAAATGCTGAAATCCCCGAATCAGAATCCTGCTTATCAATGATTCTGCTCCACATATCCTTGAAATGTACAAACTGGAAAGCATGTAATCTGATTGTAAAATATAATCCACTTCCTACAATCAGTATCAACATTCCAACGCCCCAGATGTAACCATTCAGGAAGTTAACAACGTTGTTTAAACTGTTTAACATATGATATCCTCCATATCCTTTTGATTTGTTAATTTTATCACAATATTTTCAAAAAATCAACCAATTATCCACAATTACAGATATGTTTTTTATTCATTTTTACACGTTTATACATTATATTATTAATTTTTATGCATTTATGCATTGTTTTCCTTGTTAATTTCAAGACAAAAAGTCCTCTCGGGAGTATCACTCCCCCGACAGGACTTTCTGTAATCTTTTTATATCTTTTTATATCTTTTTTTCTTCTTTGGCAGCGACAATATGATCACGCCCGCTATAATTCCGACAAATCCTGCCAGATCCATCCCCGAAAAAGCCACATGCATAAAGAGCACCGACATTGCCGTTGCTGTCAGCGGCTCAACCGATGCAAACAGACTTGCCCTGGAGCCTCCGATCAGACGAACCCCTTCCATATAGCAGCTAAAGGACATCACTGTACCAAATATGATTACGACTGCAATGCAACCGACACACTGCCAGTCCCAAAGGATATCTCCCGTCATTGTCCATGGCTGCACAAATGGTGTCAGACCGATCCCACTGATCAGCATTCCCCAGCCGACCATGGAAAAAGTTCCATAGATATCCATCAGATTACCCGGTACGAGATTATAGAATACCGTTGCAACTGCTGAAGCAAGACCCAATACTAATGTTGTCTTTGACACACTCAATTGTGTAAGATTACCGTGCGTTGCCAGAAGAACCGTTCCCCCAAATGCCAATACCAACGCAAGTATCTCATTTCCCTCAGGCAGCTTCCGGTTTCTGACTGCCATAAGGACCATGATCATAACCGGTGCCGTGTATTGCAGGACTGTTGCAATTCCGGCATTTGAATCCTGTACCGCCATATAATACGTCATCTGACATCCTGCAATACCGATCACTCCATACATCAGCATACGGAACACATGTCTTTTATTTTTCCAGATACGGAAGATTCCATTCTTCTGCACCATATATGCTCTCGTCAGCAAAATGATCCCTGCTATAATCAGCCGGACATTAACCAGCCACGGTGCCATCACTCCTTTGTATTCAAACGAATATTTGCCAAATACTCCTGCGAGTCCCCACAGAAATCCTCCCGTAATCGTCAATGCTGTTCCTCTTACGAGCTCTTTCCGGCCCAGCCTGTCCGAAAGCTGTTCCTTGGATACACTGCTTCCCAATTCGTCACTTCCTATCTTAATCTTCGATCATCATTTTAATGATTTCTTCATTCGTCTCACGCATACCTTCTTTTCCGAGACGTCCGACATTTCTCAAGGTCGCCTCTACACCTTTTGTCACGATTCCATCCCCGCCATAAAATTCCTGACCACGGATATACATATTGTATCCAAGAATTCCGGCATCTACTGCTGATGCAATCTTTGCCGCACAGGATGCTTTCGCACCATCGCAGACGATACCTGATACGATCGCCAGTGCATTGACAACCGTATGGATCACTTCCTCATATCCTCCACCACAAAGGTATGCGATACCTGCTCCCGCTCCTGCTCCCGCATTAACCGCACCGCAATATGCTGACAGACGGCCGATCGGTGTCTTCTCATGGATCGCTGTCAGATTGGAAAGTGCAAGTGCACGGTAGAGTTTTTCTTTTTCTACACTCAATTCTTCCGCATACACCATAACCGGTACCGACACCGTAATTCCCTGATTACCACTTCCGGAATTGATCACAACCGGCAGTTCACAGCCATTCATACGGGCATCGGATCCTGCTGCTGCCATCGCTTTTGCCCTGGTCTTTACATTGTCCTCATCCATATCAAGAAGTACTTTTCCTATATTGGCACCATAATCCCCGCGGATTCCTTCTTTTGCAATTGTATAATTATACTCCATCTGTCTGTCAAGAACTTCTTTAATGTCTTCTACGTCTACCGTATTGATAAAGTCCCAGATATCTTTCATATTTAAAAGACTTCTGTCTGTAAGTCCTTCCTCTTCTTCACCCTTGACTTCTGATTCTTTTACAACTTCCCCATTGTGCTCGATCAGCACAATATTGGTATGATAGTTTGCAATCCTTACTTTTGCATACTCATCTCCGTGATATAAAGTAAGCACAATGTCAAATGTGATACCCTGTTCCAGATGTTCAACAGTGATCGGTGTATTCTCTAAGAAATCTTTGATTTTTACCGAATCTTCCTCTGTCGCCTCTGCAATCACTTCCAGTTCTTTGTCCGGATCTCCTGCCACGATCCCTGCGGATACTGCGGCCGGTATTCCTTTCAGATGATTGGTATTCGGAACGATCACTGATTTTACATTCTTAATGATACTGCCGCTTGCCCCAATGACAACTCTGTCCGGCAGACATCCGAGTTCTCTTCTGGCTACCGCTGCCGCATAAGCCAGCGCAATCGGTTCCGTACATCCCATTGCAGGATGTAATTCTTCTTTTAAAATTTGTACATACGCCTGATATTTTGGATTTGTCTTTTCCATCTCTTTTGCATTCCTTTCTTCTATCTATAATACCATAAAAAATACCATAAAACATTTTTTCCGGAAAACATGTTTTTGTCTTGTTTTTCTCACTTAGACACTGTATCATCAAATAAACGATTTGTAAAATTTAACTTTTTTATAAAATGATTAAAAATATTTTATGCAAGCGAAATGGAGGAATTATGGATTTTCGTGAAATAAATACATTTATACATGTTGCCAATCAGGAAAGTTTTTCAAAAGCCGCCGATGTTCTCGGTTACACACAGGCTGCCGTCAGCATACAGATCAAACATCTGGAATCCGAATTAGGCACCCGGCTTTTTGACCGGATCGGCAAACACATTTCCCTTACACATCAGGGGAAAATATTTTATCAGTATGCTTTGCACATCACCAATGAGATCGAAGAAGCAAAGGATGTACTCTCCGGATCCCAGGATCTGAATGGAACACTCAGGATCGGAACGATCGAGTCGATCTGTTCTTCTATCCTGCCGGATATCCTGTCCAGATATCATGCACTTCACCCTGCGGTTGAGATCAGTATCATCACAGATTCTCCGGAGGCTCTTCTCGATATGATGAATAAATCCCGTGTAGATCTCGTCTATTTTATGGATAAGCGTATGTACGATCCGAAGTGGGTCAAGATCTTAGAAGAACCGGAAAATATCATTTTCGTTGCAAGTCCGGATCATCCTTGCACAAAAAAAAGTCCCCTGACATTAAATAAAATTATCAGTGAACCTTTTATACTGACTGAAAAGAATGCAAGTTACCGTTTTATTCTGGATCAGTATCTTACTGCATATGGACAGGAAATCCATCCACGGGTAGAATCCAGCAGTACCGATTTTATCATTCAGCTTCTGTTGAAAAATGAATTTTTATCTTTTGTTCCTCAGTTTGCTGTACAGGATCAGATTGCACAGGGGGTCCTCACTCCCATACCGGTCCAGGATTTTGACATGCATATCTGGCGGCAGATCGTATACCACAAGGACAAACTTCTGACACGGGAGATGAAAGCATTCTTCCAGTTGGTACAGTAACATTGGAGAAAGGCAGGTTTCCCCTGCCCTTCAAAAGGATAGTATATCAATATTTTAGCGAAACGTCTTGTTATTTTCTGATTGATCTACTGCATATTTTCAATTATTTTTCGATTCTTCTCTATGCTGTTGCCGGAAGAATACGTGACAGGAATGTCTGTGTTCTTCTTTCCTTCGGTGCGGTAAAGATGCGCTCCGGTTTTCCTTCTTCTACTACATATCCGTCTGCCATAAAGATGACTCTGTCTGCTACATCACGGGCAAATCCCATCTCATGTGTTACAACGATCATAGTCATTCCCTCTTTTGCCAGGGATTTCATAACATCCAATACATCACCTACCAGTTCCGGATCCAGTGCGGATGTTGGTTCATCGAAAAGAAGTGCCTTCGGTTCCATTGCAAGTGCTCTTGCAATCGCAACACGCTGCTGCTGCCCTCCGGAAAGTGTACTTGGATATACATCTGCTTTGTCTTTCAGGCCTACCTTATCCAGAAGTTCCAGTGCTTTTTCATGAGCTTCTTCTTTATTCATATGTTTGGTCAGAACCGGTGCCATCATAACATTTTCTGCAACCGTCTTCAGTGGGAACAGATTGAATCTCTGGAATACCATACCAACCTCTTCACGGAACTTACGGATATCGCATTTCTTATCCAGCAGGTTCTTTCCTTCATATTCTACGATTCCTCCGGTCGGATTCTCCAACTGGTTGATGCATCTGAGAAATGTACTTTTTCCAGAACCGGAAGGTCCGATGATACATACAACTTCGCCTTCTTCGATATCAAGGTTGATATCTTTTAATACTTCCAGGTTTCCGAATTTCTTTGATAAATGGCTAATTTTAATCATAATCAATCACCTCATTTTTCTTTCAATCTGTTTCTGAACAATTATCAATATAGAAAGTATGATCAAGTAGAACACTGCCAGGGCGGTATATGTAGGAATTGCCTTAAAGCTTAATGCTGCATATGCCTGTGCCTGATGTGTGATCTCATTTACCGCAATGGCTGATAATAATGCGGTATCTTTTACGGACGTAATAAACTGGTTAAAGAGTGCCGGTAATGCGGACTTGAATGCCGGTGGGATGACCAGGTGGAACATCGTCTGTGTACTGGTAAGTCCGAGCGATGCACCTGCTTCTTTCTGTCCCGGATCAATTCCCATCAGCGCTCCTTTGACGATCTCGGAAATAAATGCTCCGGAGTTCAGTGCAATAACCCCGATTCCGACGATCGTACTGCTGATATCTACGCCGACCAGTTTTGGAATTACGAAATATCCGTAAAGTGCCTGCACCATAAGTGGTGTTGCTCTGATAATCCAAATGTAAACCTCAGCGATTGCTTTTCCTACTTTATACTTAGACTGTAATAAATATCCACAGAGACTTCCGATCAGGAATCCGATACCGATACCTACTACAGCGATCAATACTGTTAGTTTTAATCCGTCAAACATCATCGGGAGTAAAACATCCAAAAATTTCATATCCATATACTATCTCTTCCAATCTGATTTATTCTGTTCTTACCTTTTGTGCTTTATTCACACCATTTTGCGTATAACTCATCTGTAGTTCCATTTTTAATCAGGACTTTGACAGCTGCGTTGATTTCATCATAATATTTGCATTCTTTTGAAACTGCCACACAATATGGAGCCTGGCCCTGATTGAATTCATCACCTACAACCTCAAGATTGCTGTCCGGTGTTGTCTTAATATAGAAGTTTGCTCCAGGTCCGTCCTGAATGACTGCATCTACTTTTTTCTGTTCCAGTGATTCGTAAGCAGTTGTAATTGTGTCATGTACTTCCAGCTCTGAATCAGAAAGATTCTTTGATGCATATGTATGGGAAGCAGTTCCTTTTTCTACGGCTACTTTTTTGCCTTTCAGATCATCTACACTCTTGATTCCTTCGTCATTTGTCTTATTGACCATAACAACCTGACCTGAATCGCAATATACATCTGTAAAGTTCATAACTTCTTTTCTTTCATCTGTTGCACAAAGTGCTGCAGCTCCCATATCCAGTTTGCTTTCTGAGAGTGAAGTCGTCAGTGCCGAATAATCCATTGCCTGCACTCCTCCGTCAATCTCGAATCCAAGCAGATCCTGAAGATCACTGATAAGATCCAGGTCATATCCGATTAATGTCTTTCCGTCTTCATCGTAATAAGAAAATGGTCCGAAGAGTCCGCTTGTTCCTACTTTCAGTTTTACGCCTTTCATGCTGTCTTTGATATCGTCTTCTGTCAGAGTTTTCTTTGTCTCGGACTTGGATGAAGAATCATCACTTGATTTGCTTCCGCATCCTACGCCAAGCATTGCCACCATTGCTGCACACATCATAACTGCTACTATTTTCTTTTTCATATTGTGATCCTCCTTATTGTTGCTTCTTTGGAATCTACTATAAAGCAGCTCCCTCAGATAACTGAAAATGTAAGGGCGCATTACAAAAATCATTTGTAATGCGCCCTTGCATTTTCTGTCCAACAGACTTTCCAGCCTTCCCGGGATGAACTGAAATATAAGAAAGCGCCGCAGGTTTATAAACCGCGACGCCTTTGTCTGCCTTGTTCTTTATGAACTTGTGATTATTCTAACTGTTTTATCAATTTCCGTCAATCTGTAATTTTGTTTAAAATTATCTGTTAATTCTCTCCATTTATCGTTTTTATCACGAATTACTTTTCCTGTTTTTACATTATCTATAAAATTCAATCATTGATTATATATTATTTTGTGTTATTTCACTATTAGTATTTCTAATACCTGTTTTCACATTCTCTTTTTGGATATATTCTTCCAAAGTCGGAAATGCCATTGCTTCCCCGGTACACATCACCAGAAGATCATCCCGCAGTGCCATTGCTTCCACCGTATCCACTTTTCCAAGTTCTTTTAGCAGGCCAAGACTCTTTTCCTGAATTCCTTCCGATACATCATCCCATTTTTCACGGAATCTGCGCAGCCTGTAATATACTTCCTTCTCCGATGTATACTTTTTCATAATCTGCAGCATCTGCTCTGGACAGCCTTTCAGATCAATGTGCCTGATGATATTTTTCAGATCTACCGCATCATCCAGCGCATTGTGGCTGACTTCCGTTCCAAGCCCGCAGATGATCTTCAGACTTCCAATCCCCGCACTTTGCAGATCCAGCTTTGCCGAATAGATTCCTTCTATATCCTTGATCATACGAAAGATCCTGTTCACGATCTTTCTGGTCCGTTTCGATATGTCCTTACGGTATTCCAGAAGATCCCGCTGTATCACATACTTATCCGGTCCCCATACATAGATCCTAGATACCTCCCACGCTTCCAGCTGCTCTGCGACTTCTTCCATTACAAGTTCATAATCCGGGGCACTTAAGAGATCTTTTCTCTCAATCCCTGTCATCTCCTGGAACCGGTCATGTAATTTGTCTTCTGCATAAATATAGGAATGAAATCTTGTTACTTCTTCAAAATTCTTCCCACAGACTACAAACCCGATCGACACAAGCTTGGCCGGCGGTCCTCCTTTTATCTGCGATGTTAAGAATTCCGTATCCAGGAACGCAACCATCTCATTATCGAGTTTTTCTGCAATATTGGGTGTGCTTTGTGTGAATGATTTTTTATTTATATTTTTATTTATATTCTTCTTTGGCTTTTTCCTGATCTTTGCCAATGAAACCACTCCTTGTCATTTCGTTTTGTTCCTTTTGAAATGATACAGGGTGTGGGGGGATTTTGCAAGTATCTTTATTTCTGATTCTGCCTGGATATCCTCTCCTTTCTAACCATATACCCGGCTTATTTTTTTCTATATTTTAACGGCGGCACTCCATATGTTTTTTTGAAGCTTCTGATAAAATAGCTTACATTCTGATATCCACTCTGCATTGCAATCTCTGTAACAGGAATATCCGTATCTTGTAACAGCTGTTTTGCATGCTCTAACCTTAAATGTGTTATATATTGCGAAAGGGTAATATGAAAATGTTCCTTAAAATATCGCGATATATATTTTTCCGAAAGATGAAACTGCTCACTAAATTCTTTTAATGATATCTTTTCCATAAAATTCTGCTGTATATATGAAATCATTTCTTTTTCTATCGTATTTCTCCCGCTTTTATCATTTTCAATTACAAAGCCCTTCTCCCACATTTCAAGAATAAACTGTAAAAGAATTATTTTTGTCTTTATCTGAGCAGTTATTATGGACTCAGTTTTCTTATTTTTTGCCACATATATTTCAACCAACTGCTCACATAGTTCTTTTGCTGTATCTTTTACTCTTGGACTTATCATCAGATGACCATTTTTTAACGGCTCCAATAATTTATCATCCAACATGTCATTTATGCAAAAAGATATGTATTTTAACGGAAAAAGGAAAGTAAAATAATCCACTGTACCAGTCTGTGAACCCATAAAATGCAGATTACCCGGCGACACTACAAAAGCATCCCCGGGGGTTCCAATATAATTTTCTCCTGATA
>URTM01000019.1 GCA_900550865.1 uncultured Dorea sp.
CCGCATTACCGGACAGACGGTTTCCCGTCTGCCGGATTTGCGGTGTTACCGCACGGGAATATTCACATGTCTAAAATTTAAGCGCTTACTCATTAACAGACAGATAGATATGAAACACAGTTTTATAAAAAGATTAAAAAAGTCGCTCCAAGTGTGGAGCGACTAAAAACTCTATAAAAAAATCAAGAGCAACAACACCTTACGGATATGTCACTCCTTCCAAAGACGGCCGAACCGCTTTCAATTCTGCTATTATTATATGCTTATGATGGCAAAGTGTCAACCACTTTTTTGACAAAATTATAAACACCAGTTATTTTGTTATTGGACTTAAAATAGTCTTCATGCTCAGTCATCCTGTTGTTAAAAAGTTCTTTGATTTCAGCGTTTCTTTTTAATTTTGCAGTTCCCGAAGGGATAACTGTATCATAAATGTACAAAAGTGTTATAAAACTATATACGACCCTATAATTTAGATTTTTGGCTCTGGATGATGCAGAAATATTAGGGATCCTTTTTATATAGTTTGAAATTACACTGTCAATTTGCTGTTCTGGATTTAGGGGCTCAAACAGTTTGTTAATTAGACAATTACTATGAGCTGCAGCGTTTCGCATGTCACGAACAGTATTCATAAATTTGTTATTTACAATAGGATCCGAGTATAACTCGTCGTAAAAAGCCGTAAGATATGTCAGATCACCAAAAGAAATTAATTCTACAAAAACCCAAACTGGAAAGTAAGGATAGTATTTGGTAATGAGGTCTTTGCAATAATCGCTTGATTTGTGTCCTCTAATTTTTTTGAGAATATATTCATTTTGCTGTTGTCCTCGGGTATTAGTATAACCAATGAATTGGCGAATTAATTCGTATCCATCTTCCTTGGGGTTATTTTCCACATGTGTCATGAGAGAAACTTTTAGAGCATGCTCAATATCAAGACACATTTTCATAATAAGATTGGTGCTAGAAGTCACGTATATGCTTCGGAGTAAGGGTTTCAATGCGTATGGAATGGTCTTCCAGGAAATGCAAAAATGATGCTGTTACGTTAATATACCCTTTGATACTGGTAGGAGCATAGTTTTCTCTAATTCTTCGATATAAGAATCAATAAGTACCTTGCTTTTAGGCTGCAATGTATGCATTGCAGAAGTAAACACCCTGTGAGACATAAAAATGTATGATCCATCTGGGGACGATGTAAAATCAGCAAAGCTGTATGCAAGCCCCTTTAGAAAACCGGCATATTTGTCTCCGATTTCACTGTTTGAAACACGTTGAGCCAAATGTGCCTCATATTTTTCTGCCACTCTGTAATCAAACGAAGTGATTTCATGTTCCTTACAAAACACAAGGATGGCATGGATTTTCTGATGATAGTTTCTGATTGTAGCCGGTGACAATTTTGTGTCTGAAATAATCATCTCAAAAGTGGAAGCATATGTTTCCAATGAATCTGGTTTCATAGGCAACCTCCTGTTTATAAATTTTGAGCATAAAAAATGCTAATTCCACTATACAGGAATTAGCAGATACTGTATCATTATTTATCCAACGATAATATATCTGAATTACTTGGTGGTCGATTTAAAGTTTTAGGAAAAATAATAAAGATATGTCATGATGAAAATGAAAAAATCGATCTACTTAGGAAAACCAGTTTGGGAATATTAGATTCTGAGAGTAAAAAAGAATTTTTATCAGCTTTCAATAGTCCGGAGTTGGCAGCGTTTAATCTTCCTGAATTAAGAACAGAAATCTCAGGTCCGGCATTCATCGTTATTCCGATTGCAATCTATGCATAGTGTGATGATGTGTTAACATTCTCCTAAGAATAATCTGAAAACAGGTGGCGAATTCGAATATTTTTGTGTATGTAGCATATAATTTTAATGGATAGTTCTATTGACTTTCCGCTTTGTACTTGGTAGTATATTAGTACAAAGAAAGTTTACCACTGACCGATATGTGGTATATAAATGGTCGGGTTGAAAGTTTACCGCTGACCAATATGCGGTATATAAATGGTTGGGTTGAAAGTTTAGTCCTTCGCCGAAAGGCGGGGGACTTTTTCTATATTTCCACAGAGAGGATGGAGCGAATGAAGAAAACAGGATTTTATATCATAAAGGACAGATTTTTTAAAGATATGCCTGATCCATATCTAAAGGGGAATAAAGCAGGCAATAGACCACATTATTATTGTTTTGAAGATAATACTACAGGAATTTATTGGATGATACCGCTTTCTAGTAGAATAGATAAGTTTCGGAAAATAATAGAGAAGAAGGAACAAGCGGGAAAACCTTGTGATATTCTGCATATTGTGAAATTGGACGATAGTCGAGAAAGTGTATTTTTAATACAAGATATGTTTCCGATTACAGAAGAATACATAGAACGAGAGTACACGATTGCCGGAAATCATTTGATGTTGACCAGTGAACATACGGCAAAGGTAATCGAACAAAAAGCAAGAAAAGTATTGGGAATGTTAAAGCGTGGTGTGAAGTTCATGCCGACACAGCCGGATGTACTATCAATATTGGAGCAATTAAAGCAGAAAAAATAGTTTTATCTGGCTCTATTTTGGCTCTAATAATTTGGTACGGGAAAAATACCAGATAAAATTCAGAGAATATGAATACAAAACAACATAAATGTGTACTGTGCAGTTTACGGCGTCCGGCGGTCACCATTCTGTTTTAGAACGGCCGTTTTCCGAAGCCAACGGCCGCCCATTTTTAGTTAGAAGATTACCGCCTATCGTGTGTTGATCTTAATCGTGTAGTGTTTTGTAGCTCTCTTCATAATGGAATTGGCAGATACCTCATCATTGAGGATCATCGCTTTCCAGTTATCCGGATCACGCTGTGAGCATACGATGGTGCTTTTTCTCTGCTCGTTCCGCTTCTCAAGAAGCTCAAAGAGGATTTTAATCTCTCTTTCGTCAGTGATTGTGTGGAGCAGGAAATCATCCAGGATGATCAGTTCCCATTTGAGATACTTCTTCATCTTGCGGGCATATTTATCGTAATTCTGCTCTTTAAGAGCTACCATGCTTTCCAGAAGTTCCTCGCTGTGAAAGTAACCAACGTTATATCGGTTGCAGGCCTTTATGCCGATAGCTTTTGCAAGGTAAGATTTTCCGGAATCTGATTCTCCGAGAATACAGACATTGTAACCCCTTTCAATAAAGTCAAAAGAGGAAAGCACCTCTGTTATACCAGCAGGCAGATACTCCCGCTTGTCAGAATCCACACAGTCTGACAATTCTTCAGGTGAGCCCTTCAGATGTGCAGCTGTTAAGCGATTCTTTAATGTCGTGCTGACCTTTTCCTGAAACTGTGGTCCAATCAGTTCTGCAATAAGCGTAAGTCGATCCATTTCCAGAAATCCAGGTTTGTGATACAGATCATCCAATGTAGCTGCCATAGTGGAAAGCTTAAGCTCGTTCAGTTCATCAACGAGTTCATTTATCAGTGCAGTTCCTGTAAGCATCATTCATCGACCTCCTCTCGCATCTGATCAGCAAGAGCCTCTCCAGTCCGTATTTTTATCACTAACAGTATTCGGATTGAAGTGATGCCAGAGTGCCCTTCAGAGCTTTTTAGAGTTCTGATTCAGGGATTAAAAGACCATGCTTGATCTGGTAGGTGGCACAATCGTTTACCTTGCCTGTGGAGCTACCGATTTGAGAAAAAGCTATCACGGACTGGCTGCAATTATCAAGCTGAAATTCAAACTTGATCCCTATTCGCGCTGCATGTCAACTGGGGAAATCAGATCGAGGAATTCGAAGTGTATGGAAAAACAGTCCATACTTTTGTGTATGCCAGTGACACAAAGAAACGATACATACATATTTATTACAGTGCTGCCAAAGCGGTTGGCGAACGTGCAAGACTGGAAGAAAAAATCCATGAAATGCAGAGATTTATGGAACAGCATGAAGATAAGGAGTATGAATTCGGACCGGCATTCCATAAGTATTTTCATATGCATTATAACAAGGGAAACGGACATTTTGTTTATGGCGAACCCAGGCTGCCGGTGATCCGGGATGAGCTGGAGCTCTGTGGATATTTTGCTATCATCTCATCTGAAAGGATGGATGCAAAGGATGCGATAAACCTTTACAAGAGCAGGGATGTATCGGAAAAAGTATTCCGGGCAGATAAATCTTATCTTGGAAACCATTGTCTGAGAGTGGCATCAGAAGAGGCGACATCAAATAAGATATTCATTGGTTTTCTTGCACTGATCATCCGGTGCAGGATATATACAGCTTTAAAGGAGAAGGCAAAAGAACTGGCAAAAAAACGAATTATTACAGTTCCTGCAGCAATCAGGGAACTGGAAAAGATCGAGATGACACGCCAACTGGATAAGGTGTACCGGCTTGAACATGCAGTAACCAAAACACAGGAAGTTTATTTTGATGAAATATCGAATGAAATGCCGACAGAGTTTGAAGTGTATTTTAGACAGGGGAAAAATGAATACCATTTGATAGTAACAGAAGGAACTGAAGAAAGCATTCAGCTCTTGAGTCATAAAAAGTTTTCTGATATCATTATTCTAAATATAAAAATGATAGATTGACAAAAATGAGCGAAAAGTGAAACGGAGATGAAGAAAATGGAATATACAGAATTTGGAAAGACACAACTTCGTGTATCCAGGATGTGTCTTGGTACATGGGGAATCGGAGGTGCCGGATGGGATTCCTATTCCGACGAAAGTCGAATGGATGCGATCAAGGCAGCAGTAGATTGTGGAATCAATTTTATTGATACGGCACCTGCCTACAATGGAGGCAGGGCAGAACAGTATATCGGAGAAGTTGTGCACAAACTTGGCGTCAGGAAAGAAGTAATTCTGGCTACCAAGTGTGGAAATGAATTTATTAATGGAAAATATGTACGCTGTGGGTCGGCAGATAAGATCATGCGGGAATGCGAAGAATCACTCCGTAATCTGAAGACAGATTATATCGATGTATACCTGGTCCACTGGCCGGATCCGAATGTTCCGATGGAAGAGACAATGGATGCGCTTAATACATTGAAAAAGCAAGGAAAGATTCTGCATATCGGAGTATCGAATTTTACAAAAGAACAGATGGAAGAAGCAGAAAAATATTGTGCTATAGAAGCATATCAGCCACAGTATTCTATGGTAGATCGGAAATGGGAGCAGCTGATCCGGTGGGCCTGTGCTCAGGAAATGGGAGTTATGACTTATGGAACACTCGGAGGAGGCATTTTAACCGGAAAATACAGAGAACTCAAAGAATATGGTGTGGATGATAACCGAAACCGGTTTTACCCATATTTTAAAGAACCGTTGTTTTCAAAAGTAATGCTTCTTTTAAGAACAATGGATCAGATCAGTGAGGAACGAAATGTTCCATTGTCGCAGATCGCATTGAACTGGACCTTGCAGAGACCTTTTATTTCTTCTTGTATTATAGGAGCGCAGAGCCGTGATAAAATCGAGGAGAATTGCAAGGTATTTGAGTGGAAATTAAGCGATGATGAGATTCAGCTGCTGGAACAGGCTTTAAAAAAGAATGTTATATAAGTATGGAAGAAGGAGAACAGATTTCTGAACTGATGGAATCTTATCTTCCTGAAAAAGGAACAGACAGGGAGATTGAGTTAATGTCTCCAATATTACATATAACAAAGAATTATCCACCAACATTTGTGATGACAGCAGAAGGCGATTTCCTGAGAGATGAAGCTCCGAAAATTGTAGAGCGATTGACAGAATGTGATGTGGTGACTTGTTATCGGTTCTATAAATGGAGCGAAAAAACGCTCGGACATGTATTCCACTGTGATATGAGACTCGATATGGCTGAAAAATGCAATGCAGATGAATGTGATTTTTTTGGAGAATTCCTGCTATCATAGAATATTACAAAGAATAATAGTTGAAAAAGCACTGGCGAGTAGTTGTTTAAGGATTGATAATTCATAGACAAAAACCCCAGATCCTGAAGCAAAACAAGTACAGCAACACTGTTTACTTGGAAGCTTCAGAATCTGGGGTTATTTACTTATTTACAAGCCTTCAACAGCGCTTTCAGATATTCCCACATACGTTGTGTAGATGCAATATGTACACGTTCGTTATAAGTATGTACACCTGTAAGCTCCGGACCGAAGGAGATGATATCGAGATCATTCTTCTTGCCGTATAAGATTCCACATTCCAGTCCGCCGTGAGTGGTCTCAACGGTTGGCTCTTCGCCGAACATTTCTTTGTAGAGTTCGATTGCCTTAGGACGGATTACGGAATCCGCATTGTAGCTCCATGCCGGATATTCGCCGGAGATCTCGCGGGATGCGCCTGCAAGGTCAGTTGCGAGGTCCAGCTTGTTCTGCATATCGTCTAACTTGGTAGCGACAGAGCTTCGAACCTGGAATTTGATCTTTACAGTATCCTCTGTAGTTTCCACAATACCTGTGTTCAGGGATGATTCTACAGCTGTAGGGAATGCGCGGTCATAGCACTGTACACCGTCGATCGCTCCATACAGGAATCCGATTACATGTGAGGTAGTATCTGCATCAAATGCTTTTAAGGTTGTCTCGCCCTCGGAAACAGCTTTCAGAGAAAATGTCGGTTCCTGTCCGGCAAATTCAGCGGAAATGGTTGCTTCCAGTTCTGCAACTGCATCGGTAATGGCCTGAACCTGTGCAGAATCAGCGATGATCTCTGTTGTATTGAACAGTGCGATTACATTTGCTGCATTTCCACCGTTTGTACTTACGATGTTAAAGTCGTAATCTTTTGCAAGTGCATACAGGACACGTCCCATGATCTTGTGAGCATTTCCAAGCTGCTTCTGAATCTCGGCACCGGAATGTCCGCCCTGAAGATTGGAAATAGCGATTGTCATCTTTGTTCCGCTTTCTTCACTCCATTCGATCGGGATAAAAGTATCATAAATGTATCCGCCGGCACATCCGACTGTCATAACACCTTCAATCTCAGAGTCGATGTTCAGACAGATCTTTCCTTTTAATACGGATGTGTCCAGATGGTGTGCACCACCCATGCCGATCTCTTCATCCACTGTGAATACAGCTTCGATCGGTGGATGCGGGATATCTGTGCTGGCAAGAATTGCCATAGCGTAAGCAACTGCGATACCGTCGTCACCGCCGAGAGTGGTGTTCTTTGCCCCGATCAGATCACCATCTACGAAAAGGTCTAACGGATCATTTTCAAAATCATGATCGCTGTCGGTTGTCTTTGTAGCGACCATATCCAGATGTCCCTGGATGATGACCGGATCACTGTCTTCATATCCGGCAGTACCAGGTTTTTTGATGATAACGTTGTTCACTTCATCCTGGATATATTCCAGATTGTGTGCTTTCGCAAATTCTACACAAAAGTCACTGATTTTTTTTGTGTGGAAGGTACTTCTTGGTACCATGCTTAATTCTTCGAAGTACTGAAATACTTCTTTTGGTTCAATATTAGACAAAATTCCCATTGTTCATTCCTCCGTTTGTCTCTAGTCTCTACCTGTTATTGTACCATGAATTTTAGCACTTTATCATGATAAAATGTAATGCGTGTATAACGGAATGTAATAGCTCTGATAACCATAGCTTATAAGGTTTCATTAAAACATTCAATAACTACAGGTCTACCCAAAAAAAGCAGAAAAATATATAATATTTTAGGTTGAAAATATGAGAACAGAATGTACACGGGAGGATATGTATGAGTACAAAAGAAGCAAAACAGATGGATCAGGCATTATTTGATTTTTATGGAAAACCATCTATCGGACAGGCATTGCCGCTTGCAATCCAGCATGTACTTGCGATGATCGTCGGATGTGTAACACCATCGATTATTGTTGCGGGTGTGGCAGGGCTTTCACAGGAAGATTCCGTTATATTAATACAGGCTGCACTGGTAATGTCGGCACTGACCACGTTGCTGCAGTTATTTCCTTTTATAAAGACAAAAAGCTTCCGCATCGGATCGGCACTTCCGGTTATGATGGGAATCAGTTTCGCATATGTACCAAGTATGCAGGCAATCGCATCGGATTTTGACATCGCAACGATTCTGGGGGCGCAGATCGTTGGTGGTGTGATCGCATTATTGGTCGGATTGAACATTAAGAGAATCCGTAAGTTTTTCCCACCTCTGATTACGGGAACGGTTGTATTTTCTATCGGACTTTCCCTGTATCCGACAGCCATTAATTATATGGCGGGAGGAGCAAGCAGCAAGACATATGGTTCATGGCAGAACTGGCTGGTAGCAGTCATTACATTGATCATTGTAACGGTTCTGAATCATTATGGAAAAGGCGTATGGAAACTTGCGTCTATCCTGATCGGAATTATCGGAGGATATATTGTTGCATTATTCTTTGGAATGGTAGATTTCTCATCGGTTGCAACAGCATCTTTCTTCCAGCTTCCGAAGCTGATGCATTTCGGTATTAAATTCGAACCTTCGGCATGTGTGGCGATCGGTATCCTGTTTGCTATCAATGCAGTACAGGCAATCGGAGATTTCTCTGCAACGACAACCGGTTCTATGGACCGTATGCCGACAGATGAGGAACTGACAGGTGGAATTGTGGGTTATGGTTTCAGTAACATTATCTGTGCATTCTTCGGAGGACTTCCGACAGCAACTTACAGCCAGAATGTAGGTATTGTATCTACGACAAAGGTAGTCAGCCGCGTGGTAATGGGAATGGCAGCCGTGATCCTGCTGGCAGCGGGACTGATCCCGAAGTTTTCTTCTTTGCTGACAACGATTCCTTACTGCGTACTCGGAGGCGCGACGATCTCTGTATTTGCATCCATTACGATGACAGGTATCAAGCTGATTACGGCAGATCCTATGGACTTCCGTAATACAACCGTTGTCGGACTTGCAGTGGCAGTCGGAATGGGTGTGACACAGGCAAATGCATCACTGGCACAGTTTCCGGAATGGGTAACAACGATCTTCGGAAAATCACCGGTGGTACTTGCAACGATCGTAGCAATCGTGTTAAACTTAACACTTCCAAGAACACAGGAGAAAGCTGAGAAATAATCTTATATGATAAAAAGTTATACGAATGGTGAATGGAAAGAGCCTGGCAGTTTATGCCAGGCTATTGGAGTTTTTAAAGAAGGTTTTGCGCATCACAGGACGATTTCTGTTGTCGGCGGCGGAGGCAAGACAACCGTGATCCGGAAAATCATGAATGAGTGCCGGAATGAAGGAATCCCATGTGCCGTCTCTACAACGACACATATTCAAAAATATGATACAGAATATTTTCTGGGAGTACCTTCGGTGGAAATGTTCCGCAGAATTATGCTAAAATATGGTGTAGTGTGGATGGGAAAAGAAACAACGGACAAAAAGCTTACTGCCTTTCCAGACACATATATAAAAGAGATCAGTAACGAGCCGGGCATGCTTCTTCTGGAGGCTGACGGGGCAAAGCGTCTTCCTGTAAAAGCACCGGCAGAACATGAGCCTGTGATCTGTGCGCAGACCGATATCGTTCTGAATGTGTATGGGATGAGTGCGGTCGGAAAGAAACTTAAGGATGGATGCTTCCGGGTAAAAGAGATGAAACAGATCCTTGGAAAGACAGAAGAAGATATTCTGTATCCGGAAGATATCGTTACACTTGCAGTCAGTCAGCGTGCAGGACGAAAATGCGTGGCGGATGATATGGAATATCAGGTGATACTGAATCAGGCGGACACAGAGGAACAGAAAGAAATGGCAGTGAAGATTGCAGAAGCGATTGTAAAGAAGTTGTCGGGAGAACAGGGAAAGAAGCTGCCAGGCAGGCAGACGGAAGATATGGCTTGTATGGAACGGATCAGCAGAGTTCACGTGGTATCAGATCTTATTCAGCTGGAAGAAAGATGGTAAATATGTCAGAAATATATAAAATTAAAAAGAAAGCGTTGGTCAGAGGAGCCGGAGATCTGGCAACCGGTGTGGGTGTGGCGCTTCACCGGGCAGAATTTCAGGTGATCATGACGGATATTGCAGTGCCGCTTACCGTCAGACGGGAAGTTGCAATGTCAAGGGCTGTCTACGAAGGCAGGGTAGAAGTGGAAGGAATAGAAGGAATCCTTGTGAAAAATTACCGGGAAGCCAGACAGGTGCTGGAAGAGGGAAAGATTGCCGTGATCGTAGACCCGGAAGCAGAGATCCGGAAGGAATTCAGACCGGATGTACTTGTGGATGCAATCCTTGCAAAACGAAATACTGGGACCAGCCGGACGGATGCACCATATGTGATCGGCCTGGGGCCTGGATTTACCGCAGGAAAGGATGTCCATGCTGTGATCGAGACGATGCGCGGGACGACGCTTGCCGATATTATCTATGACGGGCAGCCGATCCCCAATACGGGTGTTCCGGGATATGTGGGCGGCTACGCGCTGGAACGCCTGATCCGGGCATCGGGAACCGGGCGGATGGAGCCTAAGGCACAGATCGGGGATATTGTCCGGAAAGGGCAGCTGCTGGCTGTGACTGGGGGAGAGCCTGTCTATTCTCAGCTGGATGGTGTGATCAGGGGAATGTTACAGGAAGGCGTACAGGTGAAAAAAGGCCTGAAGATCGGTGATGTGGATCCGAGAAAAGATAAAACATTATGTTATCTGATCTCGGATAAAGCCAATAAGATTGGCAGTTCTGTAGTGAAGGCCGCAGAAGAACGTCTGTCGGATAAGGAGTATGCGATGATCCTTCTGGCAGCCGGGAAGTCGAGCCGGTATGGAGATAATAAGCTGCTGGAAGAACTGGACGGAGGTCGGATGTTCGAACATACTCTTCGTAAGATGCGTGCATTTCCGTTATGTACCCAGGTAGTGGTGACGAGATTTGACGAGATAGCGAATGCGGCAAAAGCACAGGGCATGCTGGTTGCAGAGAACCGGGAACCGGATCTTGGAATCGCACATTCCCTGAAATTAGGATTAAAGAAGGCATTGGAAGAAAACCCGGGCTTAAAAGGTGCCATGTTCATCGTATGTGACCAGCCGGGATTGACAGCCGGGACATTTGCCCGTATGCTTGAGATAGGTAAGATGCATCCTGGAAAGATCGTATGTGCCGGACGGAAAGGCAGAATGGGAAATCCTGTATTGTGGGATCAGTGTTTTTTCGAAGAGCTTGGCAGACTTTCCGGCGACAAAGGCGGGAAGCAGATCATTGGTGCGCATAAGGAAGCTGTCGTGCTCTGTGAGACAGAAGAAGCAGAGCTTCAGGATGTAGATGTACCGGAACAACTGAGAAAATGGGAGAGAGATTATGGAGAATCAGGAAAATCAGGAGAAGAAACATAAACGAAGAGTCCGGTATTCCGGAACACATCCGAGAAATTATAAAGAAAAATACAAAGAACTGAACCCGGAAAAATACGCAGATACGATTTCAAAGGTAATCCAAAAGGGCGGAACACCGGCGGGAATGCACATTTCCATCTGTGTACAGGAGATTCTGGACTTCTTTGATATCCAGCCGGGGCAGCAGGGACTGGATGCAACGCTCGGATATGGCGGGCATACAGCAAAAATGCTGGAAAAATTGCAGGGACAGGGGCATATTTACGGACTGGATGTAGATCCGATCGAATCTGCCAAGACAAAGAAACGTCTGGAAGAAAAAGGATTCGGACCGGACATCCTGACGGTAAAGATTGAGAACTTTGCCAATATTGATAAGGTAGCAGAAGAGGTCGGAAAGTTTGATTTTGTACTGGCGGATCTTGGCGTGTCATCCATGCAGATCGATAACCCGGACCGTGGATTTACATTCAAGGCAGAAGGACCTCTGGATCTGCGTATGAATCCGGAGAAAGGAATCAGTGCGGCAGAAAGACTGCGCAATATTTCCAGAGAAGAACTTACCGGCATGCTGATCGAGAATTCAGATGAACCGTATGCGGAGGAAATTGCAGAAGCAATCACAGAAAAGATCCGCAAAGGCGGTAAGATCGAGACAACAACGGGACTTCATCAGGTGATCGAAGAGACACTTGCATTTATCCCGGAAAAAGAGAGAAAAGAAGCAGTGCGTAAGTCTAGCCAGAGGGTATTCCAGGCGCTTCGCATTGATGTAAATAATGAATTTGAAGTGTTATATGATTTTCTTGATAAACTGCCGGGTGTATTAAAACCGGGCGGAAAAGTGGCGATCCTCACCTTCCATTCCGGAGAGGACCGTCTCGTAAAGAAATCATTCAAACAATGGAAGAAGGAGGGACTGTACAGTGAGATCGCAAAAGACGTCATCCGACCGTCCAAAGAAGAATGCTTCCGCAACAGCCGTGCGAAATGCACGAAAATGCGCTGGGCAATCCGGGCAGAAGAGTAAGATATCAGCCTGTAAGATCGATAAAAAATGTGGCGGCTGCCAGTTTCAGAAGATGCCATACAAAGAACAGCTGAAAAGAAAGCAGAAGCAGGAAGAACAACTGTTAGGGGGATTCTGCAAGGTCAGTCCGATCATCGGTATGGAACATCCATATTTTTATAGAAATAAAGTGCATGCGGTATTCGATCATGACAGAAAAGGAAATGTGATATCCGGCATCTATGCAGAAGGAACGCACCGCGTAATTGCAGTGGAAGAATGTCTGATCGAAGATAAGAAGAGTCAGGAGATCATCCGCACGATCCGTGAACTTCTGCCGTCTTTTAAGATCAAGACGTATAACGAGGATACCGGATACGGACTTTTAAGACATGTCCTGATCCGCAGGGGCTTTGAGACTGGTGAGATCATGGTGGTTCTGGTGCTTGGTTCCCCAATCCTGCCATCAAAGAATAATTTCGTGAAAGCCTTAAGAAAGGTGCATCCGGAGATCACGACCGTGGTACTGAATGTGAATAACAAGCAGACCAGTATGGTATTGGGGGACAGAGAGAAACCAATCTACGGACCGGGATTTATTAAGGACAGATTATGCGGCTGTACATTCCGTATTTCGCCAAAATCATTCTATCAGGTGAATCCGGTACAGACGGAGGTCCTTTATAATACAGCCATGGACTATGCGGAACTGACTGGAAAAGAGACGGTGATCGATGCATACTGCGGAACCGGTACAATTGGTCTGATCGCGGCTAAGAATGCAAAGAGAGTGATCGGAGTAGAGCTGAACAAAGATGCGGTAAAAGACGCAAGGGTCAATGCGAAGGAAAATGGCATCAAGAATGCCGAGATCTATGCGGGTGATGCGGGAAGATTCATGGTAGATATGGCTTCGAAGAACCAGAAAGCAGATGTCGTATTCATGGATCCGCCGAGAGCCGGAAGTGATGAGAAGTTCCTTTCTTCAGTAATAAAGCTCGGACCGGAGAGAGTTGTCTATGTGTCCTGCAATCCGGAGACACTGGCGAGAGATCTGAAATATCTGACGAAACACGGCTATCAGGCTGTGAAGATCCAGCCGGTGGATAACTTTCCGTTCTGTGATCATATTGAGACGGTAGTGAAGCTTGTGAAAAAGAAACCGGGTAATGTAAGGAAGTAAAGAAATATATTGAAAGTATAAAAAAGGTTAAACAGAAGATCTGAATCGCCATGTGTCTGGAAGAAATGGTGAGTGAAAGTTGTAATGGAATCAAAAACGGATATCAGGATGAAAAAAGGAGGAAGAGCTTATGGGACTTATTAAGGCAGCAACCGGCGCAGCAGGTGGAACAATGGCAGACCAGTGGAAAGAATTTTTCTACTGCGATGCACTGGACAATGACACATTGATGGTGCGTGGAAAGAAACGTACAGATAAGCGGTCATCGAACACAAAGGGACACGATAATGTGATTACGAACGGATCAGGAATTGCGGTAGCAGACGGACAGTGTATGATGATCGTGGATCAGGGAAAAATCGTGGAAGTGTGTGCAGAACCGGGAGAGTATACCTATGATACAGCTTCGGAACCGAGTATATTCTGCGGCAGTCTGGGAGAAGGGATCAAGGCGACATTTCAGACGATCGGAAAGAGGTTCACGTTTGGCGGAGATACGGCAAAAGATCAGAGAGTGTATTATTTTAATACCAAAGAAATCACAGACAACAAATTCGGTACGGCGAATCCGGTATGGTTCCGTGTGGTAGATAAAAGGATCAATCTTGACAAAGATATTGAGATCCGCTGTAACGGAATCTATTCATTCCGTATGACAGATCCGCTGCTGTTCTATACCAACGTCGGTGGAAATGTAACAGATTGTTATGAGAAAGATCAGATCGCACCGCAGTTAAAGACGGAATTTGTAAATGCATTACAGCCGGCATTTGCGAAAATCGCAGAACTGGAGATCAGGCCAAGTCAGATTCCGGCGCATTCGATGGAGATCGGGGATGCGATGAATGAGGTGCTGACAAAGAAGTGGTCGGAACTTCGAGGAATTTCCATCGTATCAGTTGCATTTAATCCGGTTACGATCAAAGACGAAGATGCAGAAGCCATTAAACAGGCACAGAATGCGGCAATGTACACGGATCCAGGCATGATGGCAGCAACGCTTGGTATGGCTCAGGCAGAAGCGATGAAGACGGCGGCCGGCAATCCAAATGGAGCCATGATGGGGTTCATGGGAATGAATATGGCATCCGGTATGAATGGCGGAGCGAATCTGCAGGGACTTTATAACCAGGGAGCAGAGAGACAGCAGATGGCACAGGAACAGGCAAGACAGGAGCAGCAGATGGCGCAGGGACAGACAGCGGCAGCAGGAAGCTGGACCTGCAGCTGCGGAACGGTCAATGAAGGAAAGTTCTGTATGAACTGTGGAAGCCCGAAGCCTCAGCAGACAGGAAGCTGGACCTGCAGCTGCGGAACGATCAATCAGGGAAAATTCTGTATGAACTGTGGAAGTCCAAGACCGGCAGCACAGGAGAAATGTAAGTGCAGAAACTGTGGATGGGAACCGTCAGATCAGACAAATCTGCCGAAGTTCTGCCCGGAATGCGGTACACCATTTCATTAAACAGTGAAATTTCCAGAATTCTGAAAATTGAAACAGTAAGAAGTGAATAAGATGAGATAAGATCCGGATAAGGAGAGACCATGTCTGAAATAAAAGAATACAAATGTCCGGCATGCGGCGGAGCAATGGAATTTGACAGTGCTTCCCAGAAGATGAAGTGTCCTTATTGTGATACAGAGATTTCGGTGGAAGAATATGAAGCGTTGCATGAAGCTGATGCGAAAAAGGATGAAAAAGCAGGGACCGGGAAAGAGACAGTAGAAAACGGGAAGAGAACAGAGGAAGAGACGGGAAATCTTGTTACCTATATCTGTGAGTCCTGTGGCGGGGAGATTACGACGGATAAGAACACGGGGGCGACGACCTGCCCGTTTTGCGGAAACCGTGTTGTGTTAAAAGGAAAGTTTGAAGGAGAACTGAAACCGGATTATGTGATTCCATTTAAACTGGATAAAAAAGCTGCGAAAGCGGCATATCAGAAGCACCTCGAAGGAAAAGCATTTATACCAAAAGTGTTTAAAGATGAAAATCATATTGATGAGATCGTGGGTATCTATGTGCCGTTCTGGCTCTTTGATATGGATATGGATGCACACGTTACATATGATGCGGAAAAGACCAGAGTGTGGATGTCCGGAGATGTAGAATACACGGAGCATGAATTCTTTCAGGTTGAACGTGGAGGTTCGATGGCATTTGAACATATTCCGGAAGATGGATCAAAGAAGATGGCAGATGATCTGATGGAATCTCTGGAACCTTATGATTTTAAAGATGCGGTTCCGTTTAAGACACCATATCTGGCAGGATATGTTGCAGACCGTTATGATGTAGATGCGGTTGAATGTAAAAAACGTGCAAGAAAAAGAGTGAAAAAGAGTGTAAAACATTCGATGCGAGAAACTGTAAAAGGATATTCGATTGTAAAACCGGTGTCGGATGAGATCAGGGTCCGTAAGGCAGAACAGAAATATGCATTGTATCCGGTATGGATTCTGAATACAACATGGCGAGATGAAAAATTTGTATTTGCCATGAATGGACAGACCGGAAAGATGGTTGGAGATCTGCCGGCAGATAATGGAACATTCTGGAAATATGTGATGACCAGAGGAATTGTGATCGGAATTATTCTTTACGCAATTATGTGGCTGATGGTTCTGATATAAGAAGAGGAGAAAACAGCATGAGAGAGAAGAAAGGGAAAACGAAAATCTTTGGCGCATGCATGGCGGTTCTCCTGTTCATGTTATGTGCGGTCCGGGGAGTCTGTGCAGAAGAGGTACCCGAAGAAAGGCAGATGCCAAGGTTTGTAGATAATGCAGGCCTTTTGTCAGAGGAAGAAGAAAAAGAACTGAACAGTACATTGGATGAGATCAGTGAAAGACAGGAATGTGACGTGGCTGTCGTGACTGTGAATGGACTGGATGGAAAGACGGTAGAGGAATACGCAGATGATTTCTATGATTATAATGGCTATGGTTATGGAGATGATGACAGTGGTATCCTGCTGCTGGTAGCAATGGATGACAGAGAGTGGCATATGTCTACTTATGGTTATGGAATCACAGCATTTACGGATGCCGGGCTCGCTTACATGGAAGATGACTTTGTGTCTTACCTCAGTGATGCAGAGTATATGGATGCATTTACCGAATATGCAGATCTGTGTGACGAATTTCTTACACAGGCAAAAACAGGCGAACCATATGACACGGGAAATCTGCCGAAAGGAACGGTATCTCCGTTCTGGATAGCAGGTGATCTGCTGATCGGTATTGGAATTGCACTGGTGATGGCATTGATCAAAAAAGGAAAGCTCAAATCGGTAAAACAGCAGACGGAGGCAGCTGCATATGAGAGAAAAGGAAGCCTGAAGCTGACGGTAAAAGAGGACCGTTTTGTGAACCGCCTTGTGACAACAAGAAAGATTGAACGGAAGAAAGAAGACAGCGGAGGAAGTACGGTACATACCAGTTCTTCGGGAAGAAGCCATGGAGGACGGAGTGGAAAGTTCTAAAGAAACTATAATTAGACATTTCTTTCAGATTGTTGGTTTAAAAAATCTGTGAAAAGGACTATATTGAAAGTATACAGGACGGATTTTACTTACAAAAAGGAGGAAGCGTTATGATTATTTGTATCGGAAGAGAATTTGGAAGCGGTGGTCATGAGATTGGCAGGAAGGTCGCAGAAAAACTGGGTCTGGAATTATATGACAGAAATCTGATCGATAAAGCGGCAGAAAAGATTGTTGCGATGCCGAAAGAAGTTCTGGCAAAGGCGGATGAGAAAAAACACAATCCATGGCTGCACCAGGTGTGGTATGATGTGCCGAATCAGGAACTGAACGGAATGACAGCCAATGATACACTGCATCTGGCTTATAGTTCTATTATACGGGAACTGGCGGAAAAAGGAGACTGCGTATTCGTCGGACGCTGTGCGGACTACATACTGGAACAGGCACAGATCGATCATATCAGCCTGTTTATCGCAGCGCCATTTGAGTGGCGTGTGAAGAGGAAGATGGAACAGCTTTCGATAGATGAGAAAACGGCGACGGCACTGGTAAGGAAAAAAGACAAAGACAGAAAAGCTTACTATGATTATTATACCGGCAGAAGCTGGGGCAAACCGCATGATTATGATCTGTGCATCAACAGTTCCAGACTTGGAATTGAAGTCACGGCAGAGAAGCTTGTGGAGATGATCCGGGAACTGGAGAAGTAAGAGTTTAAGAAAACCGGGGCAAGATGAAGCCTTAGTGGAGAAATAAAAGATAACAGAAGGTCTGGACAGTGCATTAACTGTCCAGACCTTCTGTGCGTATGATCATAATATCATTTAACCGTAAGATCGTATAGATGATCTATTGCAGTTTTTTTATCGCTATGCGTTCGGAAGAAGCTGCCGGTGGCAGTGCCTTGCATACGCTTTATTTGCAGTTCTTTCCATGCAGATAGAAGAATAATCCGCCGATGATAAATCCGCCGCCAATAATGTTACCGATTGTAACAGGCAGAAGATTAACGACGAAGAAATTACTCCAGTTCAAAGAAGCAATCTGACTGCTGGTGATACCGTATAATTCTTTTGCCTTTGCAACATAGTCCGCATTCATGGAAGCGAAGATTCCGGCCGGGATGTAATACATGTTTGCAACGCAGTGTTCGAAGCCGGAGACAACGAATGCCATGATCGGGAAGAAGATGGCAAGTGACTTTCCTGCAATGTCCTTTGCAGTAGAAGCCATCAGTACGGCTGCGCACACCAGAATGTTACATAAGATACCGGAGATCAGAGCAGGCAGGAAAGATAAGCTGACCTTTCCGAGAGCAACTTTGATCGTAAATGCACCAAGCGCACCGCTGGTGTAATTATACTGTCCGGACAGATATACCAGATAGGCAAGAGCGACAGCACCGACCATATTTCCAAAGTAAACAATCACCAGTGTGCGGACGAGTGCAGCAACACTGATCTTTTTCTTAATACATGCCATTGTCATCATACAGTCGCCGGTGAACAGTTCTCCTCCGATGAATACGATCATCATCAGACCTACCGGGAAGACACATCCCGCAACCAGGCGGGCAAGTCCTACATTTGCGATATCATGCATGGCAACATTACTGGACTGCGCACCAAGTGCAATGCAGACCCCGGCCATGATCCCCATGAAAAATACTTTCTTTTTAGAAGTCGAAGCCTTTTTCGCGGCACCGTTTATATTAGCCTGTACAACTTCCTGTGGAGTGTTAAACATTGAATCCATAATAACCCTTTCCTTTAGTAAAAAATCTTTTTATGTAATAGTTTGATAAAAATATCACATAAAATATAGCATGGATAACAAAGTCCGGGCAACCCGTAATTACAATGTTTATGCTCTTTTTTACGTACAGTATCAGATAAATATGCTATAATCGATGGGAAACAGATGATAATGAAAAAAGTTATGCAATAGTATCAGAAAAAGGAGAATTACAATGGCTCAGAATAGCTGCGAAAGCTGTACTTATTATACATACGACGAAGATTATGAAAGTTACATGTGCGATATCAATATGGATGAAGATGAATATATGCGTCTTATATCCGACCAACACTATCAGTGCCCTTATTACCGGAACGGGGACGAGTATATGGTGGTGCGGAAGCAGATGTAGGTGATTACAGCAACCTTTCGGTATCACAAGGGTTACGCTTCCTGAACTTAATCCTTCAGGCATTCGATACCCACGGAATAAAAGTTAGGGATCCCTAACTTTTGTTCCGGTCCGGGTAGCCGCCAGCCTGATGCATTAAATTCCAAAATTACGCAGATTCTATCTCATAAGTGAATCCCGCCTCCGTTATCGTCCGGATTGTATCTTTAATGCCCTGTCCGCCAGCAGTCAGGTAACCGGATGCAAAGATAGAATCGACAACACTTAACAATTCTTTTTCATGTCCCTTAAAATACACTTCACGTCCGGCGGCACAGCGGATATCTGAATGTGGAACCAGAAGTCGTGCAAGGCAGAGGACTTTCATTCCATATTCGTAGGTAAGTCCGGAGATATCCTGATCGCCGAGAGGAGTGCCAGGAATCGGAAGCAGGAAGTTGATCGGAAGAGCTTCCGGATTGATCTCTTTCAGTTCCAAAAGCATATCGACAACATCTTCTTTACTTTCCCCCATACCGATGATACCGCCGCTGCAGATCTCAAATCCGAGGCGCTGAAGCATATGTATATTCTCCACACGCTGGTCAAAGGTGTGTGTGGTGCAGATATGGCTGTAATAATTACGGCTGCTGTTCAGATTATGGTTGATACGGTCAAGCCCGGCATCTTTTAACATCCGTGCCTGTTTTTCGGTTAAGAATCCGATGGAGCAGCAGAGGTGGGTTCCGGTTCCTTTCATTTTACGGATACGTCCGGCGAGCTGTTCGATCTCAGCATCAGTGAATCCCATACCGCTTAATCCGATACAGTGACGGGAGAGATGGTGTTCATTTACAAAATCATTATCATTATATAATTTGTCATCTTCTACCCATTTGTAAGTGTCGATATCTGCATTGGAGCGGCAGGACTGTGCACAGTAAGCGCAGTCCTGAGAGCAGTTACCGCTGCGGACATTGGTCAGGATATGAATGCTGACGTGGTTTCCTTTATATTTTTTACGGAGAAGACCGGCACGCTCAATGAGGGCGTCTAACTGGTCATCGGGAGTATTCAGGATCTCGATGGCTTCTTCGCGTGTTAATACGGGATCTTCGTGTGTGTGAATTTCTGAAATCATGGTGTTACCTTCCTTTTTATATTGTTTTATATGTAGTATAGATTGCATGTTAACTAATATAGTCAAAAGGTTAACATATTGAAAAATGAAAGTCAACTGTGTTTGAAAGAAAGGTTAACATTTCATTAACAGTCATATTTCCGGTATGAACTGGCATCTTGCAAAACCGATCGATGCAGATAAACTTGAGAAAGCACTAAAGGGATGTATAAGAAACAGCAAACGAAATAATTACTAAGCAGATATCTGAACATTGTAAAGAAAAGATTAAAAAAGTATAAAAATACGGATTTTATAAAAGATTTCTGTATAATAATAAACGTCTGTAAAAATGAATGGCGGATGGAAAAAGGAGAAAAAGATACATGCTTCAGATACAGCATATTTGTAAAGAATACAGGACCGGGAATCTGGTGCAGAAAGCACTGGATGACGTGAGCCTGAATTTAAGGGATAATGAATTCGTTGCAATCTTAGGTCCCAGCGGATCTGGTAAGACGACACTTCTGAATATCATCGGAGGACTGGACCGTTATGACAGCGGGGATCTGGTCATCAATGGGATATCTACGAAGAAATATAAGGACAGAGATTGGGATTCATACCGGAATCATACGATCGGATTTGTATTCCAGAGTTATAATCTGATCCCGCATCAGACGGTATTGTCTAACGTAGAGCTTGCGCTTACAATCTCGGGAATTGGAAAAGAAGAGAGAAAAAAACGAGCCATCGATGCGTTGAAAAAAGTAGGACTTGGAGAACAGCTTCACAAAAGACCGAGTCAGATGTCAGGCGGACAGATGCAGAGAGTTGCCATTGCAAGAGCACTGGTGAATGATCCGGATATTCTTCTGGCAGATGAGCCGACAGGCGCACTGGACAGTGATACCAGCATCCAGGTCATGGATCTTCTAAAAGAAGTGGCAAAGGACCGGCTGGTCGTGATGGTTACACACAATCCGGAACTGGCAGAAGAATATGCAACCCGGATCGTGACCTTGCGGGATGGAAAGATACGGTCGGATACAGATGAATACATTGTGGATGAACAGGCGTTAAAGGAACCGGAGCATAAGAACATGGGAAAATCTTCCATGTCCTTCCTGACCGCACTGGCACTCAGCTTTAATAATCTTAAGACGAAGAAAGCAAGGACACTGCTGACGTCATTTGCCGGATCGATCGGTATCATAGGCATTGCCCTGATCCTTGCACTTTCGAATGGAGTGAATGGATATATCCAGTCGATCGAAGAGGAGACGCTGTCGGAATATCCGCTGCAGATCCAGAGTACGGGATTCGATATCACATCCATGATGGTAGGAAATACCGGAACAGATGATAAGGGGAAAGATATTTCCGGAAAGAAGAAAAAGGATGGCCAGGTAAAAGTACTGGAGATGGTCACAAATATGTTCTCCAAGATGAACACCAATGATCTGAAATCATTGAAAACGAACCTGGAGAAAGACAGTGAGCAGTTAAAAACTTATACGAATGCCGTGGAGTATGCGTATAATGTCGACCCGCAGATTTACCGGGAAGATCAGGATGGTGTCAGACAGGTACATCCGGATAAATCATTTTCATCCATCGGAATCGGAGCGGATTCCGGAGCGAACAGCATGATGTCCTCTATGATGAGTACGAATGTATTTTACCGCATGCCGAAGAATACGAGTCTGTATGAGAAACAGTATGATGTCAAAGCGGGAAGATGGCCGGAAAAATATAATGAATGCGTGCTGGTATTAAGCCAGGATGGCGGAATGAGTGATTTCCTGCTGTACACGCTGGGACTTCGTGATCAGATGGAACTGGATGACATGATCAAGGCTTTTGCAAGTGAAGAAGAGATCAAGACCCCGTCTTCGCTTGGAACATATAATTATAAAGACATTTTGAATAAGACATTCAAACTGGTGAATGCCGCAGATTATTACGAGTATGACAGCCAGTACAAAGTCTGGAAAGACAAAAGTGATAATGAAGCATATATGAAAAAGCTTGTGTCGGAAGGAGAAGATCTTAAGATTGTCGGAATCGTGCAGCCGGCAGAAGGTTCGAAAGCAACCGCATTAAATATGGGAATCGGATATCCGTATTCGCTTATGACACATGTAGCAGAAGAGGCAAAGAACAGTGAGATTGTAAAACAGCAGAAGGTAGATTCCAATGTAAATGTATTTACCGGTGAAGCGTTCGGTGCAGATTCCGGAGAGAATGGTCTGGATATGGGATCTTTATTTACCGTGGATGAAGATGCCCTTCAGAAAGCATTCGGCATGGGAGATGCAGATCTGGCAGGCAGTCTTGGAAATTCACTGGATTTTTCGAACGCATTGAATCTGCAGGATGCATTCAGATTAGACGGAAATACTCTGAATTTATCCGGATTTGTGAATCTGGATCAGGTGGATCTGAATCTGTCCGGGCTTCCATCAGCAAGCCTTGGAGATATGCTGTCGGGGCTGGATGTCAAGGTGAAACCGGGTGGAATGCAGAAAATGGCTGCCTCTCTGATGGAAGGGTATCAGGCATATGCTAAGACACATCCGGAGGCAGACTACTCACATCTGGGAGAGAATTTCTCAGAATATCTGAAGACCGACGGTGCAAAACAGATCCTGAAAAAATATTTCTCCAAGATTCTTGAAGAGAGCGGTAAAGTGACCATTACGGAAGAACAGGTACAGGAGCTCCTTGAGAGTATTATGCAGGGCTTTGAAAAATACGTAAAAGACCAGGGGATCGGAGATATCAGTGTGGACCAGTACAGTACGTATTTCCGCCAGTATCTGCAGACGGCAGAAGCAAAGCAGATCATAACTGCCTGGGTCAATGACCTGTATAAAGATGTGAATATCGAGATATCCGAAGCAGATCTGCAGGCGATGGCGAAGGAACTTGCTTCCGGATACTTAAGCTACGCACAGGAAAAAGGATATGCAGATGTGACGAAGATGGGTGAGAACTTCGCAGCTTATCTCGGAACGGCAGACGGCAAACAGCGGCTGAGTAACGGTCTTTCGGAGACGCTGGATATGAAGAATCTGGAAAGCCAGCTTTCCTCCGGAATGAATGTTTATATGAAGCAGGCAATGGGAGCGTATGCCGGAGCATTTGGAAATGCACTGGAGACACAGATCTCATCAGCGATGGAACAGATCGTCGGACAGATGTCTGCCGGCATGGGAAAAGTGATGGAATCTGCCATGACACAGATTGGACAGAATCTCCAGAATGTGATGGGAAATGCAATGCAGATCGATACGGATGCATTTGCAAAGGCGTTCCAGTTCAATATGACGGAAGATGACCTGACAGAACTTATGATGTCCATGAGTGGAACAGCAAGCGCAACATATGACAGCAACCTGCAGAAGCTGGGTTATGCCGATTTCTCAAAACCAAGTGAGATTGACATTTATCCGAAAGATTTTGACAGCAAGGAACAGGTCGTAGATTATCTGGATCAATATAATAAGAAGATGGAGAAAGCCGGAAAAGAGGAGCAGGTGATCTCTTACACGGATGTGGTGGGAACTCTGATGTCATCGGTTACGGATATCGTCAATACCATCAGCTATGTACTGATTGCGTTTGTTGCAATTTCGCTGGTAGTATCTTCGATTATGATTGGAGTCATTACGTATATCAGTGTACTGGAGCGAAAGAAAGAAATCGGAATCTTAAGGGCGATCGGGGCATCGAAGAGAAATGTGTCTCAGGTATTTAATGCAGAGACTTTCATCATCGGACTGTGTGCGGGACTGATCGGAATCGGACTGACGCTGCTGCTTCTGATCCCTGGAAATATGATCATTCATGCAGTGGCAGATAATCCGAATGTAAGCGCTGTACTTCCTGTTGTTCCGGCACTGGTGCTGATCGCACTGAGTGTGGTACTGACATTACTTGGAGGTCTGATCCCTTCTAAGAAAGCATCAAAGAGTGATCCGGTTACGGCGCTTCGGACAGAATAGACAGATAACAGGAGAGGAAAACGTCTGTTGAAAAAATCAGAGAGAAAGATTAAAATATGCTATGGAGAAATCTGTAGCATATTTTTTGATATTGCCATGCATTCGGAAAAAGCTGCCGGTGGCAGGTTCTGTAGATCAATGTATGCAGGAAAGAAGGAGAGATTATGTATAATTTTAATTACTACACACCGACCAAAGTTGTATTTGGAAAAAATACAGAAGACAAATGTGGAGAACTGGTAAAAGAACAGGGATGTAAGAAAGTTCTGATCCATTACGGAAGCGGAAGCGTCGAACGTACCGGACTTTTAGATAAAGTAAAGGCTTCGCTGGATGAAGCAGAGATTGATTATATAGAACTCGGTGGCGCAGTACCAAACCCGAGACTTTCACTTGTATATGAAGGAATCGAACTTGCCAAAAAAGAGGGCGTAGATTTCATTCTTGCAGTAGGCGGGGGAAGTGCGATCGATTCTGCAAAAGCAATTGGATACGGAGTGGCCAACGAAGGGGATGTATGGGATCTCTATGACAGAAAACGTCAGGCAACAGGCTGCCTTCCAATCGGTGTTGTGCTTACGATCGCAGCAACCGGAAGTGAGATGAGTAATTCTTCTGTCATCACAAAAGAAGAGGGCTGGATCAAGAGAGGATACAGCAGTGACTATGGAAGACCGCGCTTTGCGATCATGAACCCGGAGCTTACGATGACATTGCCGGATTATCAGACAGCATGCGGATGTACCGATATTCTGATGCATACGATGGAACGTTATTTTACAAATGGTGGGAATATGGAAATCACAGACAGTATCGCAGAAGGATTGATGCGTACCGTAATTGAAAATGCCAGAATCCTGGTCCGTGATCCGAAGAATTATGATGCCCGTGCAGAAGTGATGTGGGCAGGAAGTCTGTCTCATAACGGTCTGACCGGCTGCGGTGCGGTTATCGGAGGAGACTTCGCATCCCATGCACTGGAACACGAGATCGGAGGAATCTTCGATGTGGCACATGGTGCCGGACTTGCGGCAATCTGGGGATCCTGGGCAAGATATGTATACAAAGACTGCCTTCCAAGATTCGAAAAATTCGCCATGAACGTCATGCAGGTAAACCCGGAAGGAACAGCCGATGATGTAGCATTACGCGGAATCGAAGCAATGGAAGACTTCTACCGAGAGATCAACATGCCAACCTCCATCCACGAACTCGGCATCGATCCAACCGATGAAGACCTGAAGCTGATGGCACATAAATGCAGTATTGGATGCAAGGGAAGCAAAGGATCTGCGAAGGTGCTGCATGAGGAAGATATGTATAAGATATATAAGGCGGCATTGTAAGAGAATTGGGATTTCATTTATTAACTGAGTTTTCTTCAAGTCGTGACAGGCAGCGGATGTTAATAAATGAAATCCCAATAAATTTAAATCCCAACATCAGCCCTAAGTATCTCTGTCTCCCCAACCGGAATCACCAGCCCAACAGCTGTAACAAGCGGTACAAACGCAACCCATATCCCATGAGCCCCGATATATTTCACCGCAAAATATCCAACCAGAACCCCCAGATGGAAGAGGATCAGTGTGCCGGTAAAAAGCCATGCCCGTTTTTTCTGTGACTGATCATGAGTCATATGATATCTCGTCCACGCAAGAACTGTCTGTTTGTAGTTATTCGTTGAAAAGATCGTAGAACTGTTATAACATTCCGGAGTAGTAAAAGCCTGCCACTGGTATGCATTCAGGATGAATACCGGGAACAACGCGATCAGTGGATGGACCGATGTCGGAATAATACCGGCAGTCCATACACAGACAGCTTCTACCGCCAGTGCAATATAGGACTTTACGGAAGGAAAACGTTCCCCGATCAGAAAGGCTGTGATGATCGCAAGTCCATATAAAATAAAAATCGCCAGACGCAGGAAAGCATCCGTCAGATTCATTTCTGTAAAGTTCAAGACCATTTCGATCAGATTCATGGTCTGTGCGGCACCAAAGTTACCGCCGCGGACTAAGATGGCATAAGCACCGGTCAGTCCGCCGATAAATGCAAGATTTATGTGCAATAATGCACGTTTATGATTATGTATCCAATTCATTTTTTCTATCACCCGGTGCTTATTATAGGACGGGCAGGTAGAAAAAGCAAATAAAAGTGCATAAAAACCGGATTGAATGGAAAATAATACAAATATAGATTGACATTTGGAGAAAAGTTGAGTATCATAGACTTTAATGAATAAAAGCGTTAAAGCGCGAAAGCTAAAGACGCAAAAGATCATACGATATAAAAAGTATGAAATGAACACGAAAGGGGAATTTTCCAATGCCGATTACAGATATATTGGAGAAAAACTGCCGCCTGTACGGAGACGACGTTGCGCTGGTAGAGATCAATCCGGAGATGCCGGAGACAAAAAGAACTACATGGAAGGAGTTTGACCTGATTGAGCCTTCCCGCGCAGCTTATTATAGAAGAGAGATCACATGGAATGTATTTAATGAAAAGGCAAATAGATTTGCCAATCTTCTGATTGAAAGAGGAATCAAAAAAGGAGAAAAAGTGGGGATTCTCCTGATGAACTGCCTGGAATGGCTGCCGATCTATTTCGGAATCCTGAAGACAGGAGCGCTGGCAGTACCTTTGAACTTCCGTTATTCTGCGGATGAGATCAAGTACTGTGTAGAACTTGCTGAGATCGATATTCTGGTATTCGGACCGGAATTCATCGGACGAGTAGAAGAGATCGCAGACGAGATCAGCAAAGGACGTCTGTTGTACTTTGTAGGAGACGGATGTCCGGGATTTGCAGAGGATTACAATGCACATACCGCCAACTGCTCCAGCCAGTCACCGAAGATTGATGTGAATGACGATGACGATGCAGCCATTTATTTCTCATCAGGAACAACCGGATTCCCGAAGGCGATCTTACATAATCATGAATCGCTGATGCATGCAGCAAAAGCAGAACAGAATCATCACGGCCAGACAAAGGACGATGTATTCTTATGCATTCCGCCGTTGTACCATACCGGAGCCAAGATGCACTGGTTCGGAAGTCTTCTGACAGGTGGAAAGGCTGTATTGTTAAAAGGAACAAGCCCGAAGACGATCTTACAGGCAGTGTCCGAAGAACACTGTACCATTGTATGGCTGTTAGTGCCGTGGGCACAGGATCTGCTGCTTGCGCTTGATAATAAAGAGCTGGATATCGCAGACTATGATCTGGATCAGTGGAGACTGATGCATATCGGAGCACAGCCGGTACCGCCAAGTCTGATCAAGCACTGGAAAGAATACTTCCCGAATCATAAATACGACACGAACTATGGCTTAAGTGAGTCCATCGGACCTGGATGTGTCCATCTTGGAGTGGATAATATCGACAAAGTCGGAGCAATCGGTAAAGCCGGATACGGCTGGGAAGCGAAGATCATCGATGAACAGGGTGAAATTGTAAAACGGGGCGAGACCGGAGAGCTTGCGGTCAAAGGTCCTGGTGTCATGACCTGCTACTACAGAGATCCGAAGGCAACCGCAGAAGTTCTGCATGACGGATGGCTGTATACCGGGGATATGGCGAAGGAAGACGAAGATGGATTTATCTTCCTGGTTGACCGCAAGAAAGATGTCATCATCAGTGGTGGTGAGAATATCTATCCGGTACAGATCGAAGATTTCCTACGTACCAATGAGGCAATTCTGGATGTAGCGGTCATCGGACTTGCGGACCACAGACTGGGAGAAATCTCGGCAGCGATCATTGAACTGAAGCCGGGAGTAGAATGTACGGAAGAGGATATCCAGGAATTCTGTAAGAAGCTTCCGAGATACAAGAGACCTCGGAAGATCATATTCGCAGACGTTCCGCGTAACCCTACCGGAAAGATTGAAAAACCAAAGCTTCGTGAGAAATACGGAGCAACACATCTGGTTGCGGCACAGAACCAGGGATAATAAGATGAATTGGAAATGTCATCTCTTTTGCAGGGCAAAACCTGCAGGGAGATGACATTTTTTTACGGACGTGTTTATAATAGTAGAGGAATAAAAATAAGCAGACAGGAGCTGAATATAGAATGAATCAGAATGAAAAGGAAGAGATTGTGATCCGGATCGCAAAGGAAGAAGATGCGGAGGCACTGCTTGCAATCTATGCACCTTATATAGAGCACACAGTGATTACATATGAATACGATGTGCCAAGCGTAGAAGAATTCCGCGGCCGGATCAGGCATGTGCTGGAGCGGTATCCTTATCTTGTAGCGGAGATAAACGGGGAAATATGCGGGTATGCATATGCAAGTGCTTTTCATGACAGACCGGCAGGCGGATGGAGTGTGGAGACATCTATCTATGTGGATCAGAACAAAAAAGGAATGGGTATTGGGACGAAGTTGTATGATATGCTGGAGAAAATATTAAAACGGCAGAATGTATTAAATATGAATGCCTGTATTGCCTGCACGGAGCACGAAGATGAATATCTGACCAATGCAAGCATCCATTACCATGAACATCTTGGCTACCGCATGGTCGGCTGGTTTACGAATTGTGGCTATAAATTCCACAGATGGTACAATCTGGCATGGATGGAAAAAGAGATCGGGGAACACGTGGCAGACCAGCCGCCGGTAATTGACTTCCCGGAGATTGTGGGAGATATTTCTTTACAGGACGGAGAACTTCGTTTATAATATGCATGTTAAAATAATTGAAAATACAAGGTTCTCCGAAGCCTTCATACCTAAGATCATAAAAATTGTGATGATGGGATGCTGGCCAGGAACGACGGATCTGTCAGTTCCTCAGGGTAGATAGGGAAACGTATCTGCCTCCCGCGTATTTGGAAAGGAGAGCAGCACCTTTGTTTATCAAAGTAGATGAGAGGAGTTGCCAGTGTCAGGTTCTCTGTATATCAAAGTATGCAAGAGAAGCTGCCGGTGTCAAGTTCTCTGTATTTCGCTTGCTCTTTTTTCGGAAAGAGCAGGTTTTTTTAATGTATGAAAACAGAAGCAGATAAGAAAAAGTACGGAGTCAGTGCCGTAATCCTTTGCGGTGGAAAAAGCACCCGGATGGGGCAGGATAAAGCAGGACTTTTGATCGGAAAGAAGACATTTTTACAACAGATTGAAGAAAATGTAAGCAATGCAGATGAGGTTCTGCTATCAGTAAAGGACCGGCGGGATTATCCAGAGATAATGGCAAGACATGTCGAAGATCGGGAACCGGACAAAGGGCCGTTGATGGGACTTTACTCTGCGCTGAGGGAATGCAGTCATGAACGGGTCTGGGTGATATCCTGTGATATGCCGTTAGTTGACTGGGACGCAGCACGAGAACTGGAAACGTATCTGATGGATGGAATCGATGCAGTAATCCCGGTAGATAAGACCGGAAAGAAATATGTACTTTGTGCATGGTATAGAAAGTCTGTGTGGAAGATTCTGGAAGAACAGTTACAGGCCGGAGATTATAAGGTACAGCATGTATTGGAGAATCTGAGGGTATGTTATGTTGCAGTTCAGGGAATTACAGATGGACCCGGGAAATTTTACAATATAAATACCCCGGAAGAGTATCAGAAACTAAAGCCGGAGAAATTAAAAGAAGAAAGGCATATTCCAATCGTATCTTTTGTGGCGTATTCCGGCACAGGGAAGACGACATTTCTGGAAAAGCTGATCCCGGAACTGAAAGCACGGGGACTTAAGGTCGCAATCGTGAAACATGACGGACACCGGTTTGATATCGATCATGAAGGGAAGGACAGTGACCGCTTTACCAAAGCAGGGGCAGACGTGACAGGGCTGATCTCTTCGGAAAAAGCAGTGTTGATGGAGAACAGGAAGACAGATCCGGAAACATTTCTGAACAAGATAGAAGGAGTAGACCTGATCCTGACAGAAGGCTTCAAACAGGGGCCGTGGCCGAAGATCATGCTGCATCGGAAAGAAACTGGGAAACCGATGCCGTTGCAGCCGGGAGAGTGTCTGGCGGTGATCAGTGATGCAGATATTGAGGACTGTGAAAATGTGTTTCCGTTGGATGATGTTGAGAAAACGGCGGCTTTTTTATTCCACTATATACAGAATATGTAATATACAGAAAACTGAAACAGAGTATGAAACAAAGAAACAGAAAAGAAATGAGGCGGAGAAGTATGAAACTGATCAAAACAGAAGATGCGGTGGGACATGTATTATGTCACGACATGACACAGATCATTCCTGGTGTGACTAAGGATGCGAGATTCCGGAAAGGACACATTGTCACAGAAGAAGATATTCCGGTACTGTTATCCATCGGAAAAGAACATCTGTATGTCTGGGAGAAGACGGAAGGTATGCTTCATGAAGATGAAGGCGCAGAACGCTTACGTAAGATCGCGCAGAATGAAAATATGCACCCGTCGGGAGTAAAAGAAGGAAAGATCGAACTGCTTGCGGATGTCGATGGACTGTTCCAGGTAGATGTCGAGCGTTTATATGATGTGAACAGTGTGGATGAGATCATGATCGCAACCAGACATACGAACACGGCAGTAAAAAAAGGCGACAAGCTCGCGGGCATGCGTGTGATTCCGCTGATCATAGATGAGAAGAGACTGGAAGAAGCAGAAAAAGCTGCAGGTCCGGAGCCATTATTAAAGGTAACACCGTGGAAATTAAAGACGGCAGGTGTGATCACGACCGGAAGTGAAGTCTATAAAGGTCTGATCAAAGACCAGTTTACACCGGTGGTGGAAAAGAAACTGGAAGCATTTGGAATCCAGATGACAAAGCATGTATTATGTAGTGATGATATGGAAATGATCACACATGCGATTGCAGAGACGAGAGAAGCAGGTGTCGATCTGATCATCTGTACAGGTGGAATGAGTGTAGATCCGGACGATAAGACACCGGGTGCGATCAAGGCTTCGGGAGCAGGAATTGTAACATACGGTGCACCGACACTGCCGGGTGCAATGTTATGTCTGGGGTATTTTGAAGATGGCACGCCGATCGCAGGACTTCCGGGGTGCGTGATGTATGCAAAAGCAACGGTATTCGATCTGATTCTCCCGAGAATAGCAGCGGGAATCAAGATTGAACGGAGCGATATTATCCGTATGGGACACGGAGGACTCTGCCTTGGATGTAAAGAGTGCCATTATCCGGTCTGTCCATTCGGAAAGGAGGCATAAAAGTGGAAGTATCCAGAGTGACACTTGAAGAGGCGCAGGAATTATTTAACACCTGTATGCCGGGAATAAAAAAAGAAGAAAAACCGGCAGCGGACTGTCTGGGGCAGATTCTGGCAGAACCGGTATATGCAGCAGTGACGCAGCCGCCGTTTTCAAGGCCAGCGATGGACGGATTTGCACTGAGAAGCCAGGATGTCCGCGAGGCAGATCCTGAACATCCGGTTGCATTGAAAGTCACAGGGTGTGTATATGCGGGGCAGAAGACGGAGCTTGTGCTAAAACCGCATCAGGCAGTACGGATCATGACCGGTGCAATGATACCGGAGGGTGCAGACTGCGTGGTAAAGCAGGAAGATACAGATTCGGACATCAAATCTGTTCGGATATATCATAGTGCGGAAAAGGGAGAAAATTACTGTCCACCGGGAGAAGATTTTTCAGCTGGAGACTTGCTGGCAGAAGCAGGACTTCCGGTAGATGCTTATCTGCTGGCGGCTGTCGCGGCAGCAGGGGTAAGAAAACTCACTGTGTATAAAAGACTTCGGACAGCGGTGATCACAACGGGTGACGAGCTGCAGAATACAGATACATGGCTGGAACCCGGAAGAATCTATGATGCGAATGGAGTCTGGCTGTGTACGAGATTAAAAGAGATGGACTGCGAGGTAGTCTGCTGTCAGACGGCCGGAGATGACCGGGAAAAAATTGCGGATGAGATCAGGACAGCATTAAAAGAAGCAGATCTGATCCTGACAACCGGAGGTGTGTCGGTAGGAGAGAGAGATCTTCTGCCGGATGTTATAGAAAGTCTGGGCGGAAAGATACTGTTTCACGGGATACAGGTAAAACCCGGAATGCCGACGATGCTTTCTGTGGTAAAGAAAATACCGGTTCTGTCACTTTCCGGGAATCCCTTTGCTGTGGAAGCATTGTTCGAATTATTGGTCGGTGGATATCTGACCGATCAGCCGGAGAGCAGATACGAACAGAAGAAACAGATGAAAGTATTGGAACAGACATTTGTAAAGAATGGAAAATTAAGACAGATCGTAAAGGGAAGATGTGGCGAAAGCAGCGTATATCTTCCGCAGATTCAGAGAAACGGTCAGCTTAAGAACGGGATCGGAACGAATTGTCTGGCCGTTTTCCCGGAAGGAGAGCGGATGTACCCGGAAGGAGTAGAAGTTCCGGTGATCCGGATATAACCGGGAAGACAGATCATATAGAAGGAGTAATTATGGGAGAATTTACGCATTTTAATGAACAGGGACATGCAGTAATGGTCGATGTCAGTGAAAAATCAGACACGGTGCGTGAAGCAACGGCAGAGGGAAGAATCCGCATGTCGGAAGAGTGCTTTGAAAAAGTGAAGACTGGCGGGATGAAAAAAGGTGACGTCCTTGGAACGGCAAGAATTGCGGGAATCATGGGTGCAAAGAGAACCTCAGATCTGATCCCGCTGTGCCACATTCTGAATCTCAGTAAAGTTACGTTAGAATTTGAATACATAGAGGAAACCTGTGAGATTGAAGCGCGGTGCACAACGAAGACGGTCGGAAAGACCGGTGTAGAGATGGAAGCACTCACCGGCGTGCAGGTGGCGCTGCTTACGATTTATGATATGTGTAAAGCGGTGGATAAAGGCATGTGCATGAATGGCATCCGTCTGTTAAAGAAAACAGGTGGAAAAAGCGGCGTATGGGAAGCCGAACAGGAGCCGGACAGATGATCGATGCTGCGGGAAGAACGATTGATTATATGCGGATCTCCATCACGGACCGCTGTAATTTAAGATGCAGGTACTGTATGCCGGATGGAATCACACAGGTGGCAATGTCTGAGATCCTGACTTATGAAGAGATCCGGAAGGTGTGTATGCTTGCGGCAGAACTTGGGATCCGGAAGATCAAGATCACAGGCGGGGAGCCACTTGTAAGGAAAGGCTGTGTGGATCTGATCCGGATGATAAAGGAGATACCGGGTATCATACAGGTGACGATGACAACAAACGGCGTCTTACTGAAAGAGAACCTGGAAGCATTAAAACGTGCCGGACTGGATGGGATCAATATCAGTCTGGACACACTAGATTATGAGAAATATTACAAGATCACCGGGACAGATGCCTGCGGTACGGTACTGGAAGCGGTAAAAGCTGCGGCAGAAAGTGGGATACGGACGAAAGTGAACAGTGTATTGCAGGATGCCGGTGACAGGCAGGAATGGCGGCCGCTGATAAGACTGGCGGAGAAAAATCCGGTGGATGTAAGGTTCATAGAACTGATGCCGATCGGCTGCGGGAAGAAGAATACAGGTGTATCAAATCTGGAATTACTGGAAGACATGAAAAAAGCCTATCCGGATATTAGTAAAGATACCAGAATACATGGAAACGGACCGGCGGTATATTATCAGATCCCGGGATTCGAAGGAAGCATCGGCTTCATCAGTGCGATGCATGGCAAATTCTGCAGCACCTGTAACCGTATCCGGCTGACTTCAACCGGAGACCTGAAGCCGTGTCTGTGCTACGGGGATACCTATCCGCTTAGAGAACTATTGCGTGGTGGAGCGGATGACGAGATAAGAGAACAGATAAAGAAAGCCATTGAAAACAAACCGGCAGCACATTGTTTTGAAGAGCCGGGCGCGATTACGGAAGCACATCAGATGGCGCAGATTGGAGGATAAAGACAGGATGGATCAGAAGAAAGGCGTGATCAGAGGAATCTGTATCAGCAAAAAAAGAGGAACTGCCAAATATCCGGTGGAGTCGGCACGGATCGTACCGGACTGGGGGATCGAAGAAGATGCACACGGCGGAAAATGGCACAGACAGATCAGTCTCCTTGCACTGGAGAAGATCGAAGCATTCCGGGAGCAGGGAGCCGATGTAAATTTTGGTGCATTTGGAGAAAATCTGATCGTAGAGGGATTTGACTTGAGAAATGTTCCGGTCGATTCCGAGATCCGGATCGGAGACTGTGTGAGACTTAAAGTTACACAGATTGGAAAAGAATGTCACAGCCACTGCGCAATCTATCAGCGGATGGGAGACTGCATTATGCCGAGAGAAGGCATTTTTGCAGAGGTATTGACTGGTGGAAGAATCCGTGTGGGTGACGAAGTGGAAGTTGTGATGCCGGAGAAAAAACGTCCGTACAGCGTGGCAGTGATCACACTGAGTGATAAAGCATTTGCCGGAGAGCGGGAAGACTTAAGCGGGCCGGCGATTGAGAAGATATTAAGAGAAAGCAGAGAAAAAGATCATATCATATTTGACATAAAGGAGTCACTTCTTCTGCCGGATGGCGAGGAAGGATTAAAGAAACAGCTGATCCGTCTGGCAGATCAGAGACAGGTTGACCTGATCCTGACAACGGGCGGGACAGGATTTGCCCCAAGGGATGTGACGCCGGAAGCCACGATCGCAGTCTGTGACCGCATGGCAAATGGAATCGCAGATGCGATCCGGAATTACTCGATGACGATCACAGACCGGGCGATGTTCAGCCGGGCAGTATCCGGACTCCGGAAGAAGACACTGATCATCAATCTTCCGGGAAGTCCGAAAGCAGTGACGGAAGCATTGGAGTATATCCTTCCGAAACTTCCTCACGGACTGGATGTCCTGCGGGGAAATGTACAGGAATGTGGCAGGAAATAATCTTGTTACAGATATAGCAACTGGTAAATCTATCAGAAAGCACAAGAAAAAGGAGAAAAGTATTATGAAGAACCAGATGGTAAAAAGAATCGCATCTGTCCTCCTGGCAGGAGTGATGGTAGTTTCACTGGCAGCATGCGGAGGAAACAAAAAGACAGAAGAAAAGAAGACAGATGACAGCAAAAAGAGCAGCAAAAAAGAGACAGAGATCCAGGTATTCATCGCAGCAAGTCTGAACACAGTTATGACAGAGCTTGCAAAAGAGTACAACGAAGATCATCCGGAGGTGAAGATCACATTTAACGCAGACAGCTCCGGAACACTGCTGACACAGATCGAAGAGGGATATGAGTGTGACCTGTTCTTCTCTGCAGCACAGAAGCAGATGGATCAGCTCGAAGATGACGGACTGGTAGTAGACGGCACAAGAGCAAATGTCCTGAATAACCAGGTGGTAGTTATCTCCTTAAAAGACAGCGGAACAAAGGTAACAGGTCTTGAGAACTTAAAAGATGCCAAGAGTATCGCACTTGCAGGCGGAAGTGTTCCGGTTGGAAAATATACAAGACAGGCACTGGTAAATCTTGGAACACTAAAGGCTGACGGTGAAGTAGATGCCATTACAACAGACCAGGTATCACAGGCACTCGGCGGAGTGGAGATCAGTGAAGAAGGCAACGTAAGTAAAGTACTTACAGCAGTAGCAGAAGGATCCTGCGAAGTTGGAACAACATACTATTCAGATACTTACGGATATGAAGACAAACTGGATATCCTTCAGGTTGTAAGCTATGATCTGACAGGTGATGTTATCTATCCGATCTGCCAGGTACAGAATGACGAAGCAGATAAGACACAGACTGCAGCAGCAAAAGACTTCTACAAATTCGTATTATCTGACAAGGCTAAGAAAGTCTTCGATGCATACTATTTCGACACAGACGTAGAAAGATAAGAAGCTTTATAGTATGAAAGACAGAAAATATGCAGGCGGTTGCGGCTGCATGTTTTCTGTTTTTCGAAGTGTGTAATAGAGAAGTATGTAATAGATAAAGTGTGTAATAGATGAAACAGGAGGAAGTTACCATGGATGCAGTGGTAGAAATACTGAAAGGACTGGACTACAGTCCATTGTATGTATCGTTGAAGACAGGAATCGTTGCAACGATATTCTCATTTTTTCTCGGACTCTTTGCAGCGAGAAAGGTGATCAAGGCAGGGCCGAAAGTGAAAGCAATTGCGGATGGAATCCTGACACTGCCGATGGTACTGCCGCCGACGGCAGCAGGATTCTTCCTGCTTCTTCTGTTCAGCAGAAGACGTCCGTTCGGTATCATGTTGTACGAACAATTTGGCATCAAAGTCGTACAGACCTGGGCGGGCTGTATCATAGCAGCGACTGTGATCGCATTTCCACTGATGTACAGAAATGCAAGAGCGGCATTCGAACAGATCGATGTGAACCTGATCCATGCGGCAAGAACGCTTGGCATGCCGGAATATAAGATCTTCTGGAAGGTTGCGGTTCCTTCGGCAGGACCGGGACTGGTAGCAGGTACGATCCTGACATTTGCAAGAGCGCTTGGAGAGTATGGTGCAACATCCATGCTTGCGGGCAATATTCCGGGAAAGACGGGAACCATTTCCCAGAGGATCGCAATGGTCATCCAGGACGGCGATTATCTGACGGCGGGAATCTGGGTTGTGATCATTATGCTGGTTGCGTTCGTGCTGATCGTCCTTATGAATCTGGTGACCGGTCAGAATATGAAGAATATCCGGAGATGGTAGGAGGAACGACAGATGGCGATGGAAGTAAAGATACATAAAAAACTTGGAGAGTATGAGCTGGATGTACACTGGAAATCCACGAAGAAAAGAATCGGGATCCTCGGTGCTTCCGGAAGTGGGAAGAGTCTGATGCTGAAAAGCATTGCAGGGATCGAGCATCCGGATCAGGGACATATCCAGATCGGAGATCATGTGCTGTATGATTCGGATTCCAGAACATGTTTAAAACCGCAGAAGAGAAATGTCGGCTATATGTTCCAGAACTATGCACTGTTCCCAACGATGACCGTGGAGCAGAATGTAGGAGCCGGACTTTCCGGTGATAAAAAGAAGAAACAGGAACAGGTGCAGAAGATGATCCGTCATTTCCGCCTGGAGGGACTGGAAAAGAGACTTCCGAGAGAGCTTTCCGGCGGGCAGCAGCAGAGAGTTGCACTGGCGAGGATCATGGCATATGAACCATCCGTCATTCTTCTTGATGAACCATTTTCGGCACTGGATGTCTTCTTAAAAGACCGTCTGCAGCAGGAGATGATGGAACTCTTAAGTGATTATGACGGAACGGTGATCCTGGTGTCCCACAGCAGGGATGAGATCTACCGGTTCAGCGAGGAACTTCTGGTCATTGATGACGGGAAACAGATCTGTTACGGTGATATGAAGGCAATCTTCGACCGACCGGAACAGGTGGAAGCCGCAAGGCTTACCGGATGTAAGAACATTGTTCTGGTAAAATGGCTGGATGAACACAGTATTGAGATCCCGGACTGGGGAACAAAGCTTCATCTGGAGCAGAAGATCGATGCAGAGGTTACACACATCGGGCTCCGTGCACACGAATTCATCCCGGTGTGGGGCGAAAGAGAAGATAACTGTATTCCGGTTAAAGTAAAAGGAAAGGCAGAATTCCCATTTGAATGGAAATATTTCTTAAAAGGTGAGACCGAAGAAAGCGATGACATCTGTTGGTATGTGCAGAAAACTCTCTGGAACGAACTGACAGAAAAGGGCATTCCGGATTACCTGAAACTGCCGGAAAAAGAGATTCTTTTGCTGAAATGAAAATCATGCTATAATGAGCGTTAGCGGACTGGCATATGCCGGTTCTCTGACGCTTATTTTATGGAGGAAAATAATGTATACAATCGGAACACACATGTCCATCGTGGGAGGGATTGCGAAGACTGCCGAAAATGTGGTAAAGATGAATGCCAATACGATGCAGATCTTCAGCAGGAATCCGCGTGGATCGAGTTATAAAACATATACACCGGAAGAAACAGACAGATTCCAGCAGATCCGTAAGAGCCATGCATTCGGACCGGTTCTTGCACATGCACCGTATACGATGAATCTGGCGAGTGCAACGGAGAAGACGTATGAATTCGCCTGTACGGTGATCCGGGAAGATATCAGACGTATGGATGAGCTGCAGATAGAGAATCTGGTATTTCATCCGGGCAGTCATACCGGGATCGGAGAAGAAGCCGGAATTGCGAATATTATCCGAGGACTGGATCAGGCAATCACCGGTTCGGAGAATATTACAATCCTGCTGGAAACGATGAGTGGGAAAGGGACGGAGATTGGATACCGCTTTGAACAGTTAAAGCAGATCCGGGACGGTGTGCAGCATCCGGAACGGATCGGAATCTGTCTGGATACCTGTCACGTGTTTGCGGCTGGATATGATATCGTCCATGATCTGGACGGGGTACTGGAAGAATTTGACCGGATACTGGGACTGCCGCTTTTAAGAGCGATTCATCTGAATGACAGTATGATGCCGTTTGGTTCAAGGAAGGACCGGCATGCAGTGATCGGAGGCGGAGAGATCGGGCTGGAAGCCCTGCTGAATGTGATGCGTCATCCGAAGCTTAAAGATCTGCCATTCTATCTGGAGACACCGCTTGACGATGCCGGACATAAAGAAGAAATTGAAAGACTGAAGGAATATCTGGGAGAAATACAGGAATAAGGAGCAGGAAATATTTGAAACAATTAGAATATATTGCGAGAATTCATACGGACTTTCCGACGAAATTCGGGATTCCGAGACAGGCGGGACTTGTGAATACAAAAGGGACGATCGTGTTCGAACCGGAATACCGCAAAGAAGAGGCATTAAAGGGACTGGAAGAGTATTCACATCTGTGGCTGATATGGGAATTCTCGGAGGCTGTCAGAGAGAACTGGAGTCCGACGGTGCGTCCGCCAAGACTTGGTGGAAATAGGAGGTGCGGTGTATTTGCAACCCGGTCACCGTTCCGCCCGAATCCGATCGGATTATCCTGTGTAAAGCTGTTGGGAATTGAAAAACATCCGGAAAAAGGAATGGTCATCGAAGTAGAAGGGGCAGATCTGCTGGATGGAACACCGATATTCGATATCAAACCATATCTTCCGTATGTGGACTGCGTGCCGGATGCCAGAGGCGGATTTGCCGACAGGGTGAAGAATTATGCGTTGGAGGTAGAGATTCCGGAGAACCTTCTATTAAAACTTCCGGAGAAACAGCGGGAGTGTGTAAGAGAGATTCTTGCTGAAGATCCGAGACCGTCTTATCAAAATGATCCGGACAGAGTGTACGGAATGGAGTATGCCGGATATGAAATCAAATTCCGGGTAAAAGACCGCATACTGACGGTGTGCGAAGTAGAAGGGGGCATGAAGGTGAAGTATTATCTTGCACCATTAGAAGGAATCACAACCTATATATACCGGAGGGCGTATCACACACATTACCGTCCGATGGAGAAATATTTTACGCCATTTCTGGTACCGCATACGAAAAAAGATTTTAATACACGGGAGAAGAATGATATTCTGCCGGAGCATAATCCGGACATGTATCTGGTACCGCAGATCCTGGCAAATGATGCAAAAGGATTTCTGGATACGGTAGAAAAGTTAAAAGTATATGGATATGATGAGGTGAATCTGAATCTCGGGTGTCCGTCCAAGACAGTTGTATCGAAGGGGCGTGGCTCGGGATTTCTGATCCATACGGAGGAACTGGACCGCTTTCTGGATGAGATCTATTCGAAAGCAGATGTGAAGATCTCCATCAAGACAAGAATCGGAAAATTTGACGCCGATGAGTGGGCGGAGCTTCTGCGGATCTATAACCAGTATCCGGTGGAAGAATTGATCGTGCATCCGAGGGTGCAGCAGCAGTTTTACAAAGGACATCCGGATCTGGATGCATTTGCGGATGCGGTAAGAGAATGTAAGCATCCATTGTGCTATAACGGTGATATTTTCACGCCGGAGGATATGGAGAAGTTAAAGAGCCGGTTCCCGGAGACGTCATGCATTATGCTTGGACGAGGAATCTTAAGAAATCCAGAGCTGACAGACATCATGGAATCCGGAGAAAGAAGAATCGATGCGAAGAAATTAAGGGCATTCCACGATCAGATCTATCAAGAGTATCAGGAGGTCAGCTGTGGGGATAAGAATGTGCTGTTTAAGATGAAAGAACTCTGGTGTTATCTTGGAACATTATTCCCGGATAAAGAAAAACAGCTGAAAAAGATCCGGAAAGCGGAGAAGCTGGACAGATACGAAGCAGTTGTAGAGGAACTATTAAGTCATAATTATATTGAACTTCCACGTAGTTGAAAGAAGCTGTCGGTGGCAGGTTCTGGAGATTAAAGTAAACAATTATTCGAAAGGAAGAGACTGTAGATATGATTAAGAATAAAGTCCTGCAGTCTCTTTACTTTTGAAATAATATGCAATATAATAGATAAAAATTCTATATACAGGAATTTTGAAAAAGGGAGGGACATGAATTGGATCATTTGAATGAATTAATTGCAGAGAATCTGAAAGATATCCGGAAAGGAAAAGGACTGAGTCTGGAACAGGTGTCATCCCTTACCACGATCAGCAAAAGTATGTTAAGTCAGCTGGAAAGAGGAGAAGTCAATCCGACGATATCGACGGTGTACAAGCTGGCACTGGGATTGAAGGTGCCGGTTACGGCATTTACGGCAGACAAACCACAGCCGTTCTTCGAAACCGGGAAGAAAGAGGTGGAACCTCTGGCGGGTGATGACGGCAGATACCGCCTTTATCCGATCTTCAGCTTCCGGGAAGGACAGGATTTTGAGATCTTCGATCTGGAATTTGACGAGGGAGGCATGATGCAGGCGAACCGCCAGATGAACGGTACGAGAGAATTCATTACCGTGTATTCCGGCGAACTGACACTGATCTTCAAAGATCAGGAATATGTACTGAAAGCCGGCGATGCGGCTTCGTACAATGCTTTTGATGATTATGTGTATAAGAATACAGGAAAAGGAATGGTGACTGCGAATATCGTAGTACACTATCCGAATTAGAAAGGAGAAACAGCATGGAAGACCAGAAACAGCGCGTATATGATGCATTAAACAAGATGGGAATTAAGTACGAGGTGGTAGAACACGAACCCGTACATACAATGGAGGATATGGACCGGCTGGGACTTCCGGAAAAAGGAACATTATGCAAGAACTTATTCCTGAGAGATTCCAAAGGAAAGAGACATTTCCTGATCACGGCGGATGAGAAGACAAAGGTAGACTTAAAGACACTTGGAAGACAGCTCGGGGCAGGCAACTTAAGCTTTGCATCGGAAGAACGTCTGGAGAAATATCTCGGCGTAAAACAGGGAAGCGTAACTCCGTTTGCGTTAATGAATGATACAGAGCATGCAGTAGAGTTCTTTATCGATAAAAACTTAAGCAGATGTAAGAGCATGGGAATCCATCCACTGGAAAATACAGCGACAGTATTCATATCCTTTAAGGATCTGGATAAGTTCTTGTGGAATCTGGATGTCGATGTAGTAAAGATCAAATTGTAAAAAGTTTATATTTTTTTAATTGCAACTTTCCTCACGTAGAAGTAGAATAGAACAGTATATGATACGAAGCAACAGATGAAAGTGAGGATAACTATGGAAGAATGGCAGAACGGACAAGACCAGCCGGGATACCATTATCACCAGGAACAGGAAAGAAAACCGGTCGAGACACCGGGAAAGCGTTTCTGGAAGATGTGGGGACCGCTCCTGATCAAATGGGGGATCGGAATCGGTGTAGGCATGGTAGTCATGGCAGCCATGATGATGGCATATATGAAGACACATTATCAGACACAGGCAGCATTAGAGGCACTGATGGCTGATCAGAATAAGCTGATGGCTTTTTACCAGAAGATGTTGAATAAATATATTGACTATACGACCTGGGTGGAAGGCCTGTCGGCACTTGTTACAATCCCTGTTATGGCGATCTTGTATCACGGGGACAGAAAGAAAGAGAAGAAAGCAGGCATCGTGCAGGATAAGAAAGCTCCGCTTTGGCAATATCCGGCAGTGATCATTATGGCACTTGCCATGAGCCTGGGACTGAACAACCTGATCATTATCGGGAACCTGTCCGCAGTAGATGCAAGTTATAAAACAACAATGAACGCCATGTATTCGGCACCGCTTGCGATACAGATCCTGTGTCTTGCAGTACTGGTTCCAATCTGTGAGGAATATGTATTCAGAGGACTCTTCTTCCGGAGAATGGAAAAAGAAAGCTCTTTTGTCTATGCGATGGTCTATTCATCCGTCGTATTTGGTGTACTGCATGTGAATCTGGTGCAGATGCTCTACGGATTCATACTGGGACTGATGCTGGCCTACGTATATGAGAAATATGGTTCACTGAAGGCGCCGGCAGCGGCACATATGGCAATGAACCTGCTGTCTGTACTGGCTACCAGATACGGACTTTATAACTGGATGCTGAAAGATAATATGAGAATCGGTGTGATCACAGTTGTCTGTGCGGCAGTTGCATCAACGATGTTTGTTATCATCCAGCGTATTGAAGAAAAACCAACAAAGAAGATGGAAAATGAGAATCTGGCAATGTAAGTTGTCGGATTCTTTTTGCGCAAAAAGTGAGAAGTCAAATAATCTGACAATTTGGAATAATTTTCCTCTTTACAACAGTAAAGCCTTGTGATATAGTAAGAAAAAACAAAAGAAAGGAACAGGTGTATGAAAGAAGAAAATGTAGTCCAGCAGCATGGACTGTATCGTTCCGAATTCGAGCATGATAACTGTGGAATCGGTGCGATCGTTAATATCAAAGGACAGAAAAGTCACGATACAGTGGCAAACGCATTGAAAATCGTTGAAAATCTTGAACATAGAGCTGGCAAGGATGCCGAAGGTAAGACAGGTGATGGAGTTGGAATTTTATTACAAGTTTCTCATAGATTCTTCTCTAAAGTCTGTAAACCTCTCGGCATCTTTTTAGGTTCTGAAAGAGATTACGGAGTGGGAATGTTCTTCTTCCCGCAGGACGAATTAAAGAGAAATCAGGCAAAGAAGATATTCGAAGTGATCGTCAAAAAAGAAGGAATGAATTTCCTTGGATGGAGAGAAGTTCCGGTGAAGGCTGACGTACTTGGAAGCAGGGCAGTCGAATGTATGCCATGTATTATGCAGGGATTTATTGAAAGACCGAAGAAGGTAGAACAGGGCGTTGACTTCGACCGTAAGCTTTATATCGTAAGACGTGTGTTTGAACAGAGCGCAGATGATACATATGTGGCATCACTTTCCAGCCGTACCATTGCTTATAAAGGAATGTTCCTGGTAGATCAGCTCAGACTGTTCTTCCCGGACCTGCAGGATCCAGATTATGATTCTGCAATCGCACTGGTCCACTCCAGATTCAGTACGAATACGAATCCAAGCTGGGAGAGAGCACATCCGAACCGTTTCATCGTGCACAACGGTGAGATCAACACGATCCGCGGTAATACCGATAAGATGCGTGCCAGAGAAGAGAATATGGAATCTGAGTGCATGAAAGGAAAACTTCACGAAGTACTTCCGGCGATCAACAGCAGCGGTTCCGATTCGGCGATGCTGGATAACGCCATCGAGTTCATGGTCATGAGCGGTATGGATCTTCCACTGGCGGTTATGATCGCGATCCCGGAACCATGGGCAAATAACAGAAACCTTTCCCAGAAGAAGAAAGATTTCTACCAGTATTATGCAACCATGATGGAACCATGGGACGGACCTGCATCGATCCTGTTCAGTGACGGTGACTGCATGGGAGCCGTACTTGACAGAAACGGTCTGCGTCCTTCGAGATATTATATTACCGATGACGACACACTGATCCTTTCTTCAGAGGTTGGTGTACTGGATATTCCACCGGAGAAGATCGTAGTAAAAGAAAGATTACATCCTGGAAAGATGCTCCTGGTAGATATCAGAAAAGGAAAAGTCATCGATGATGAAGAATTAAAAGAGACTTACGCAAGCAGACAGCCTTACGGTGAATGGCTGGATAACAACCTGATCAAATTAAAGGATCTGAAGATTCCAAATCAGAAAGTTCCGTCTTACACGGCAGAAGAATGCAGAAGACTTCAGAAAGCATTCGGTTATTCTTATGAGGAAGTAAAGACATCCATCCTGAATATGGCAAAGAATGGTGCTGAAGGAACTGCGGCCATGGGTATCGATGCACCGCTTGCGGTATTATCTGATATGCACCAGAACCTGTTCGGATATTTTAAACAGCGTTTTGCACAGGTAACCAACCCTCCGATCGATGCCATCCGTGAAAAAGTCGTTACATCTACAACGGTTTATATCGGTGAAGACGGCAACCTTCTGGAAGAAAAAGCAGAGAACTGTAAGATGTTAAAGGTCAACAACCCGATCCTTACAGAGACAGACCTTCTGAAGATTAAAAATATGAAAGAAGACGGGTTCAAGGTTGCAGAGATCCCGACGATCTACTATAAGAATTCAAGCCTTGAAAAAGCAATCGATTATCTGTTCATCGAAGTTGACAGAGCTATCCGTGAGGGAGCTAACATCCTGATCCTCTCTGACAGAGGTGTGGATGAATACCATGTGGCAATGCCTTCGCTTCTGGTACTTTCCGGACTGCAGCAGCATCTGGTACGTACCAAGAAACGTACTTCTGTAGGAATTGTTCTGGAGACAGGAGAGCCAAGAGAGGTACATCACTTTGCGACACTGATCGGTTATGGTGCATGCGCGATTAACCCATATCTTGCACATGAATCGATCAAACAGCTGATCGATACCGATATGCTTCAGAAAGATTATTATGCAGCGGTTGATGATTACAACAATGCAGTACTTGGCGGAATCGTAAAGATCGCATCGAAGATGGGTATTTCCACGATCCAGTCTTATCAGGGAGCCAAGATCTTTGAGGCGATCGGATTAAAACCGGAATTCATCGATAAATACTTTACAGATACTGTCAGCAGAATCGGCGGAATCGGAATCGAAGAGATCGCAGCAGATTATATTGCACGCCATTCACAGGCATTTGATCCACTTGGACTGGAAGTGGATATGACACTGAACAGCGTGGGACAGCATAAGTTAAAGAGCGGCGGGGAAAGACATCTTTATAATCCGCAGACGATCCATATGCTGCAGGAATCTACCAGACGCGGTGACTATGGCATGTTCAAACAGTATACAGAGATGGTCAATGCGGAAGGGGAACACATTAACCTGCGTGGACAGTTAGAGTTCAACTATCCGAAGAAAGGTATTCCGATCGAAGAAGTAGAAAGCGTTGACGAGATCGTAAAACGATTCAAGACAGGAGCGATGTCTTACGGCTCTATTTCCAAAGAAGCGCATGAGACACTGGCAATCGCAATGAACCAGTTACATGGTAAATCCAACAGTGGTGAAGGTGGAGAAGAAATCGAACGTCTGGACACGGACAGATGCTCTGCGATCAAGCAGGTGGCTTCCGGACGATTCGGTGTTACATCCAGATATCTGGTAAGTGCACAGGAGATCCAGATCAAGATGGCACAGGGAGCAAAACCAGGAGAAGGCGGACATTTGCCGGGTGGAAAAGTATATCCGTGGATCGCAAAGACCCGTCACTCTACACCTGGAGTCAGCCTGATCTCACCGCCACCGCATCATGATATCTATTCAATTGAGGACCTTGCACAGCTTATTTATGACTGTAAAAATGCGAACAAAGATGCAAGGATCACGGTAAAACTGGTATCAGAAGCAGGCGTCGGTACGGTCGCAGCCGGTGTTGCAAAAGCTGGAGCAGGACTGATCCTGATCTCCGGATATGACGGAGGAACCGGAGCGGCACCGAGAAGTTCGATCCATAATGCCGGACTTCCATGGGAACTGGGACTTGCAGAGACACATCAGACACTGATCCAGAATGGTTTGAGAGAAAGAGTCCGCATCGAGACAGACGGTAAGCTGATGAGCGGCCGTGATGTGGCGATCGCAGCGATCCTCGGAGCAGAAGAATTCGGATTCGCAACTGCACCGCTGGTAACGATGGGATGCGTGATGATGCGTGTATGTAACCTGGATACCTGCCCGGTCGGTGTGGCAACACAGAATCCGGAACTGAGAAAGCGTTTCCGTGGAAAACCGGAATATGTCGTGAACTTTATGCGTTTTATCGCAGAAGAACTGCGTGAATATATGGCAAGATTCGGTGTACGTACACTGGACGAACTGGTCGGAAGAACGGATCTTCTGAAGGTGAAGGATGTGCCGACTTCCGAACGTGCATCCACACTGAATCTGGAACAGATCCTGGATAATCCTTATGAAGGCACAAAGACACCGATGACATTCAATCCGAAGAAAGTCTTCGACTTCGAGCTGGAGAAGACACTGGATGAAAAGGTTCTGGTCAAAGAACTTCTCCCGGCAGTAGAGAAGAAGCAGAAGAGAAGCATTGAAATCGATGTAACGAATACGAACCGTACATTCGGTACGATCTTTGGTTCCGAGATCACAAGAAGATATCCGGAAGGTCTGGATGAAGACAGCTATGTTGTACGTTGTAAAGGTGCCGGCGGACAGTCATTCGGTGCATTTATCCCGAAGGGACTGACACTGGAGCTGACCGGTGACAGTAACGACTATTTCGGAAAGGGACTTTCCGGCGGAAAACTTGTAGTATATCCACCAAAAGGAATCCGCTATAAAGCCGAAGAAAATATCATCATCGGTAATGTGGCACTCTATGGTGCAACAAGCGGTAAAGCATTCATCAACGGTGTGGCAGGAGAACGTTTTGCAGTACGTAACTCCGGTGCGACAGCGGTTGTAGAAGGTGTCGGAGACCATGGATGTGAATATATGACGGGTGGTCGTGTAGCAGTTCTTGGCGGAACAGGCAAGAACTTCGCAGCCGGCATGAGCGGTGGTGTCGCTTATGTACTGGATATGGAAAATGATCTCTATACAAGAGTGAATAAAGAGATGGTCCATATCGAACATGTGACAACCAAGATGGATGTCGGAGAATTAAAGAGCATGATCGAAGAACATGTTGCCAATACCAATTCCGAACTTGGTAAGCAGATCCTGGATAACTTTACAGAATACCTTCCAAAATTCAAGAAGATCATTCCAATCGATTATGAGCGGATGCTGACAACGATCCTTCAGATGGAAGAACAGGGCATGAGCAGTGAACAGGCAAAGACAGAAGCATTCTATGCGATCAAAGAAGGAAGATAGGGGGTAAGAACAGTGGGAAAAGCAACAGGATTTATGGATTATGACAGACAGGATAAGCCGGCTGAAGATCCAAAAGAACGAATTAAGCATTTTAAAGAGTTTCATACACCTCTGTCAAAGGAAGAGCAGGAACTGCAGGGAGCCAGATGTATGGCATGCGGCGTGCCGTTCTGCCAGTCCGGTCAGATGCTGATGGGAATGGCAAGCGGATGCCCGCTCCACAATCTGGTGCCGGAATGGAATGACCTGATCTTCCATGAGAACTGGGAAGAGGCATACTACAGACTGAAAAAGACGAATAACTTCCCGGAATTCACATCAAGGGTGTGCCCGGCACTCTGTGAAGCGGCATGTACATGCGGACTGAACGGAGATGCAGTATCAAGCAAGGCGAATGAATACAGCATTATTGAAAATGCATATAAAAAAGGTTACGCAGTAGCAAAACCGGTAAAGGTAAGAACAGGTAAGAAGGTTGCAGTTGTAGGTTCCGGTCCGTCCGGACTTGCAACGGCCGATATGCTGAACAGAAGAGGCCACAGCGTGACAGTCTTTGAAAGAGAAGACAAGATCGGCGGACTTCTTCGCTATGGTATTCCGAATATGAAACTGGAAAAGCAGTTCATTGACCGTAAGATCGCGATCATGGAAGAAGAAGGGATTCAGTTCGTGACCGGATGTAATATCGGAAAAGATAAGAAAGCCGCTACATTATTAAAAGAATTTGACCGTGTGGTTCTTTGCTGCGGTGCATCCAACCCAAGAGATATCAAAGTACCGGGAAGGGAAGCTGAAGGAATCTATTTTGCAGTAGATTTCCTCAAATCAACCACAAAAGCACTCTGGAAAAATGCAAAACAGAATGCAGACGGAACCTATGATCTGAGCCTGAAGGACGGCACATACATTTCCGCAAAAGGAAAAAATGTTATGGTCATCGGTGGTGGAGACACGGGAAATGACTGCGTGGGAACATCCATGAGACACGGTGCCAAGAGTGTATTGCAGCTTGAGATGATGCCGAAAGCACCGGATGAACGTACCGAGATGAACCCTTGGCCGGAATGGCCGAGAGTCTGCAAGACAGACTACGGACAGCAGGAAGCTGCCGCTGTATTCGGACATGACCCGCGTGTATATCAGACAACCGTCAAAGAATTCAAAAAAGACAAGAATGGAAAAGTCTGCAAGGCAGTTCTGGTGAAATTAGAGCCGAAGAAAAATGAAAAGACAGGCCGCATGATGATGGCAGAGGTAGCCGGAAGTGAATATACGGTAGATGTAGATCTGGTACTGATCGCAGCCGGATTCTTAGGAAGTCAGGATTATGTGACCAAGGCATTCGGCGTGGAAGTAAATGAACGCACGAATGTGAAGACGGCGGCGGGAGCATACGATACAAGTGTTAAAAACGTCTTCACGGCAGGTGATATGCACCGCGGACAGTCACTGGTTGTATGGGCGATCCGTGAAGGACGCGAGGCTGCAAAAGCGGTAGATATCAGTCTGATGGGCTATACGAATATGTATGTCCAGTAAGCCGTGACAGACATGGTCAGAGCTTGAAAAAGGCTGTACGAAAAAAATCTTGAATAATCTGAAAAGATAAATTACAATAAGAAAAGACAGGTCGGAATCGAGTGTTCCGGCCTGTTAAATGTTACAAAATTATTAAAAAATGTTGCAATTTATATGTTTGTGCGCTATAATGGGGGACAGATGTGAGGGATTGCCCTTACGACGAGGGGAAATAAAATAATTAAAACAAAAAGAAAGAAGAGTGAGTATGAATAAACACGGAATCAGATTGATCACAGCAGTGGTGACAAGTTCAATGATTGTAACACCAGTTCTGGCAGCACCGTCTGTCGATGATTTGAAGAAAGAAAAAGCTGCAAAGCAGAGTGAGGTAAGTTCATTACAGTCACAGCTTACAACTTTGATGGGAAAGGTTAATACGCTGGAAAGCGAACTGATCCAGACAGGTGAAGATATTACTCAGGCACAGAGCGATCTGGAAGCTGCACAGGAAAAAGAAAAAGAACAGTATGCAGCAATGAAGAAACGTATCAAATATATGTATGAAGCCGGTAATGATTCAGCTTTTGAAACACTGGTTACATCAGAAGATTTTACAGATCTTCTCAGTAAAGCAGAATATGTTCAGAATGTACATAGCTATGACCGAAAACAGTTACAGGAATATGTAGAGACAAAACAGCAGATTTCTGACTTGAAAGACAGCCTTGAGAAAGACCAGAAAGAACTGGAAAGCAAACAGGCAGAATATGAGAAACAGGGAGACAACCTGAATAACCTGATTACTTCAAAGTCAGCAGAGGTTGAAAATCTGGATTCAGAGATTCAGGCGGCAGCGGAAGCGGCAGCAAAAGAAGCAGCAGAGCGTGCGGCAAAGGAAGCAGCAGAGAAAGCTGCACGGGAAGAAGCTGCTAAGGAGGCTGCAAAACAGCAGCAGGCATCTGCAGCTAATAACAGTACTTCATCTAACAGAAATAATTCTACAACAAGCAACAAAAATAACACAAGTAGTAGTACAACAAGACCATCAAGTAATAATACAAGCAATAGTACAACAAAGCCGTCAGGTAATAATACAAGCAGCAATACAACAAGCGGATCTAATGCAAATGGGGGCACAATCGTAAGCAGAGCGTACAGCCAGCTTGGAAAACCTTATGTATGGGGTGCGTGCGGACCAAACAGTTTCGACTGCTCAGGATTTGTAAGTTATTGTCTGACAGGAAGCTATACACGTCTTGGAACAACACTTACATTCATGGGATGGACAAGAGTAAGCAATCCACAGCCTGGTGATGTTGTAACAACAGCAACACACTGTGGTATCTATATCGGAAATGGTCAGATGATCCACGCTCCACATACAGGAGACGTTGTAAAAGTCGGACCGGTACAGTCTGGTATGATCTATGTCCGTAGATAATGAAAAGTAAATAAAAGATAAAAAACCGGAATCAGAAGACTGACTCCGGTTTTTTGTTATATATTCGAAAGAAACTGTCGGTGGCGGACTGTGTGGATATTGCATTTCAGAAAGCCGTTTTCAACGGCTGATCTGTGAAGTGAAAAGTTTGCAGAAAAGTTTGCAGAAAAATAAGGGAAAAATAAAAGGAAAATCCTTGCAAACAGACAACCTTTATGGTAATATTAAAAAGTCGCAAAAAAATCACGCATAGGCTTGTCCCGATGGTGCCAAAGCCTGGTAACAGGACGGTTTCGGGGACGTATAACAACATATGCGGAAGTAAAAAACCAATGGAGGAAAGAAACATGAGCGTTATTTCAATGAAGCAACTTTTAGAAGCAGGTGTTCACTTTGGACATCAGACAAGAAGATGGAACCCTAAGA
>URTM01000020.1 GCA_900550865.1 uncultured Dorea sp.
TAAAATCAGTTGACGTAATGGTTAAAGGACCAGGTTCAGGTAGAGAAGCAGCAATTCGTGCCCTGCAGGCATGCGGAATCGATGTAACAAGCATCAGAGACGTTACACCAGTACCACACAATGGTTGCCGTCCACCAAAACGCAGAAGAGTCTAGTACTATTATTATTCACTACGTTAACGGATTGTATGTGTCCGAATTATATAGGAGGAAAACAAAAACATGGCAGTAAATAGAGTTCCGGTTCTTAAAAGATGCAGATCCCTTGGAATGGATCCAGTATATTTAGGAATTGATAAAAAGTCTAACAGACAGTTAAAAAGAGCGAATAGAAAAATGAGCGAGTATGGTCTCCAGTTACGTGAGAAACAGAAAGCTAAATTCATCTACGGTGTATTAGAGAAACCTTTCCTGAACTACTTCAAGAAAGCATCTAAGATGAATGGTATGACAGGTGAAAACCTGATGGTACTCTTAGAGTCAAGACTTGACAATGTTGTATTCCGTCTTGGACTTGCCAGAACAAGACGTGAAGCAAGACAGATCGTTGACCACAAGCACGTACTTGTAAACGGAAAACAGATCAACATCCCTTCATACCTTGTAAAGGCTGGAGATGTTGTAGAAATCAAAGAAGCTAAGAAGAGCTCACCAAGATACAAAGAGATCGTTGAGGTTACAGGCGGACGTCTGGTTCCAGAATGGTTAGAAGCTGATCAGGAGAACCTGAAAGGAACTGTAAAAGAACTTCCAAAACGTGAAGCAATCGATGTTCCTGTAGATGAGATGTTAATCGTCGAGTTATATTCTAAATAATAAACCGTAACCCACAGGAGGTGGACTTAGTGTTTGATTTTAATAAACCCAATATTGAAATAACTGATATTTCAGATGATAAGAAATATGGTAGATTCGTTGTAGAACCTCTTGAAAGAGGTTATGGTACAACATTAGGTAATTCTCTTAGAAGAATTATGCTTTCATCTTTACCTGGTTCAGCAATCAGTCAGGTTAAGATCGATGGTGTACTTCATGAGTTCAGTTCTATTCCGGGTGTTAAGGAAGATGTCACTGAGATTATCATGAACCTGAAATCTCTGGCAATCAAAAATACATCTGAATCTGATGAGCCTAAGACAGCTTATATCGAGTTCGAAGGCGAAGGAGTTGTAACAGCAGCTGACATTCAGGTGGATCAGGATATTGAAATCATGAATCCGGAAACTGTAATCGCTACATTAAATGGCGGTGCAGACAGCAAATTGTATATGGAACTTACCATTACAAATGGAAGAGGCTACGTGAGTGCTGATAAGAATAAGAATGACGAACTGCCAATCGCAGTGATTCCAATTGATTCTATCTACACTCCAGTGGAACGAGTGAACCTTACAGTAGAGAATACCCGTGTCGGACAGATTACAGACTTTGATAAACTTACACTGGATGTATATACAAACGGCACACTGCTTCCGGATGAAGCTGTAAGTTTGGCTGCAAAGGTACTTAGCGAGCATCTGAAACTCTTTATCGACCTTTCAGAAGTAGCACAGGCTGCAGAAGTTATGATCGAAAAAGAAGACGATGAAAAAGAAAAAGTTCTCGAGATGAGTATTGATGAACTTGAACTTTCTGTTCGTTCATACAACTGTCTGAAGAGAGCTGGTATCAATACAGTTGAAGAACTGACAAACAGAACACCGGAAGACATGATGAAAGTACGTAACCTTGGACGTAAGTCTCTGGAAGAAGTACTTGCGAAATTAGATGAGTTAGGCTTAAGCCTCAGTAAAGGTGAAGAATAATCTGTCAGTAAGCCCGAAAGTGCATGGCAGAGCATTTGGCTAGTAAGCCCGAAGAAGCATAACCAAGTGTTATAATGGAGGATATTTAAAATGGCAAAATATAGAAAACTTGGCAGAACATCAAGCCAGAGAAAAGCATTATTAAGAAACCAGGTAACAGCACTTCTGAACAACGGAAAGATCGTTACAACAGAAGCTAAGGCTAAAGAGATCCGCAAGATCGCTGAAGGTCTTATCGCATTAGCTGTTAAAGAAAAAGATAACTTCGAAGAAGTTACTGTTAAAGCTAAAGTTGCCCGCAAAGATAAAGATGGCAAGAGAGTAAAAGAAGTTGTAGATGGTAAGAAAGTTACTGTATATGACGAAGTTGATAAGACAATCAAAAAAGACATGCCAAGCAGACTGCACGCTCGCCGTCAGATGCTGAAGGTTCTTTATCCTGTAAAGGAAGTTCCAACTGCACAGGCTGGAAAGAAGAAAAATACAAAAGAAGTTGATCTCGTAGCTAAATTATTCGATGAGATCGCACCTAAGTATGCAGATCGTAACGGTGGATACACAAGAATCGTTAAGATCGGTCAGCGTAAAGGTGATGCAGCTATGGAAGTTCTGATTGAACTTGTATAGTTAGAAGTCAATAAAAGCATTGAAAACCTCACACAATCATGTGTGAGGTTTTTTTGCGTAAAGAATACAGGAAGAGTGCCGGACAGAATTTCTGTAAAAACGGATGTTTAAAGATTTGTTAAAAATCTGACTATAGCGTTAAATTTACTACTATTAACAAATATGATTACAAATTATCAAATAAATGATATAATACCGATAGCATATTTAAGTTGAATTGTGAAAAAAACTGATAATTACAATTCATATATACTATAAATTGAAAACACACAGATGGAAGGTAGGGAATAAAGAATGAGCAGACTGGAAATTGCCTCTCCAAAAAGAGCAAAAATCGTAATGGAAGGCCTTTATAAGGATCTGGAAAGAAGAATCGAATCAAGTCCTCCGGGATTATGTCCTGTAGATATGGCAAGAGCATTTCTCGAGTTATGTCATGCACAGACTTGTGGAAAATGTGTACCTTGCCGCATTGGATTAGGTCAATTGAACAATTTCATCCGTGAAGTACTGGATGGAAAAGCAACTATGAAGACGTTGGATATTATGGAGCAGACCGCACTTTCAATCATGGAATCAGCAGATTGTGCAATCGGATATGAGGCTGCCAATATGGTATACAAAGGACTGATCGGTTATCGTGATGATTACATTGAACATATTCAGAACGGAAGATGTACCTGTACCTATAATCAGCCGGTACCATGTGTATCTTTATGTCCTGCACATGTAGATATTCCGGGATATGTTGCTCTGGTGGGCGAAGGAAGATATGCAGATGCGATCCGTCTGCTGAGAAAGGATAATCCATTCCCGACTACGTGCGGATTTATCTGTGAACATCCATGTGAGGCAAGATGTAGAAGAAATATGGTAGATGATTCTATCAATATCCGTGGATTGAAACGTGTTGCTGCAGATTTTGCGGGAGAAGTAGATCCTCCGCAGTGTGCACCGAGTACAGGTAAGAAGATCGCAATCCTTGGCGGCGGTCCTGGAGGATTAAGTGCAGCATATTACCTCCAGCTGATGGGACATCAGACAACCGTATATGAGATGCTTCCGGAACTGGGAGGAATGCTTCGTTATGGAATCCCTAACTACAGACTTCCAAAAGAACGTCTGGATGACGATATCCGTGCTATATTAAAGACAGGAGTTCAGGTAAAGAACGGGCTGAAGATCGGACAGGATATTACGATTCAGGAATTAAGACAGCAGTATGATGTTGTTCTGATCACAATCGGAGCAAGTACAGATAAGAAATTAGGATTAGAGAATGAAGACGCTGATGGAATTCTTTCGGCAGTCCAGTTCCTGCGTAATGTAGGAAAGAACCAGATCATGGATCTGACCGGAAAAGAAGTAGCCGTTATCGGTGGAGGTAACGTATCCATGGATGCAGTACGTACAGCGAAACGTCTGGGTGCAAAGAAGGTAAGTATTGTCTACAGACGAAGAGTTGCTGATATGACGGCACTTCCGGGAGAAATCGAAGGAGCGGTTGCAGAAGGAATTGAATTGCAGACATTGAAAGCACCGGCATCCATTGACGTAGATGAGAATCATCATGTAAAAGGAATCTATGTAACACCACAGATGGTAAGTTCGATCCGTGACGGAAGAGCAAGTATTAAACCGACAGGAGAAGAAGATATTTACATATCATGCGATGTATTAATCGTTGCAATTGGACAGAATATTGAGACACATCATTTCGAACAGGCGGGAATTCCGGTAGAGCGTGGAAAGATTGTGACGAAGAGTACCGGTGCATTCGAGAACCTTCCTGGTGTATTTGCAGGAGGAGACTGTGCGAGTGGACCTGCTTCCGTTATCAAAGCAATTGCGGCCGCAAAAGTTGTTGCAGCCAACATTGATGAATATCTTGGATATCATCATGAAATTTCATGTGATGTTGAGATTCCGGAAGCACATCTGGATGACCGGACACCTTGTGGAAGAGTAAATCTGACAGAACGTGAAGCATGTGAAAGAGTCTGCGATTTTGAAGCGGTGGAAAACTGCATGACAGAAAAAGAAGCAAAACAGGAAGCAGGAAGATGCCTGCGCTGTGATCACTTCGGATATGGTATATTTAAGGGAGGCAGAGAGACATTATGGTAAATCTTACAATAGACGGAAAAGAGATAACAGTAAAAGAGAATACCACGATCATGGAAGCTGCGGCCCAGAACGGGATTCCGATTCCGAAACTTTGTTATTTAAAAGGAATCAATGAAATTGCGGCCTGTCGTGTCTGTGTGGTAGAGCTGGAGGGAAAAGAGAAACTGATCACATCCTGCAATAATGTGGCAAAAGAAGGTATGGTCATCCATACGAACAGCCCGAAAGTCAGAAGACACAGAAGAACGACGGTAGAGCTGATCCTTTCACAGCATGACTGTGAATGTGTAACCTGTTCCAGAAGCGGAAACTGCAGTCTGCAGACGGTTGCAAACGATCTGAATATTATAGAGATTCCATTTAAGATGGAAATTGAAAGACAGCCATGGAACAAAGAATTCCCATTGATCAGGGATTCGTCCAAGTGTATTAAATGTATGCGCTGCGTACAGGTCTGTGAAAAAGTGCAGGGACTTGGCGTATGGGATGTAGAAGGAACCGGATCAAGAACTACGATCAATGTGGCTGGCCATAGGACAATAGAAGAAGCTGACTGCGCATTATGCGGACAGTGTATTACACATTGCCCGGTTGGTGCATTAAGAGCAAGAGATGATACAGAAGATATATGGGATGCAATTGCAGATCCGGATAAGATTGTAGTTGCACAGGTGGCTCCGGCTGTCAGAACAGCATGGGGCGAGGAATTCGGACTTTCCGATGAAGAAGCCACAGTTGGAAAGATCCTTGATGCATTGAAGAGAATGGGAGTCGATTATGCATTCGACACCACATTTTCAGCCGACTTGACGATCATGGAAGAGGGGACGGAATTTTTGCACAGATTTACTGCAGGGGAATTAAAAGAGCGTCCGATGTTTACTTCCTGTTGTCCGGGATGGCTTAGATTTATCAAATCACAGTATCCGCATCTGGTGAGACAGCTTTCAACGGCCAAATCACCGCAGCAGATGTTTGGAGCAGTGATGAAGTCTTACTTTGCAGAGAAGCTTGGGGTATCACCTGAGAAGATCTACACAGTATCTGTAATGCCGTGTGTGGCAAAAAAAGGGGAAAAGGAGATGGAACTGTTCTATCAGGAATATGTGGGACATGATATCGATACAGTTATTACGACAAGAGAACTGACAAAAATGATCAAATCAGCGCATATCAGTCCGGATACACTCGTAGATATTGACAGTGACCGGCCAATGCAGGATGGAACAGGAGCAGGTGTAATTTTTGGAGCAACAGGAGGTGTAATGGAGGCAGCTCTCCGTACTGCATACTATCTGCTTAAGAGTGAGAATCCTCCGGAAGATGCATTTAAAGCTGTAAGAAGTACCGGATTCAATGAGAATGAGGGAATACAGGAGGCAGATTTCCAGATTGACAATGTAACAGTCAGAACAGCTGCAGTCAGCGGCCTGGGCAATGCACGGGCACTTCTGGACCGTATTAACAAAGGAGAAGTACATTATGACTTTGTAGAAGTGATGGCTTGTCCTGGAGGATGCGTAGGAGGCGGCGGACAGCCGATCCATGACGGAAGAGAGATGGCATATGAAAGAGGCCGTAAGCTCTATCATCTGGATGAGAATGCAAAACGCAGATTTTCACATGAAAATCAGGACGTACGAAAAATGTATGAAGAATATTTTGTAAAACCGAACTCACCGAAATCACACATGCTGTTACATACAGAGCATAAACTGGAAGGATTTTAAACATCTGATCACAGAGGAAAAAGCTGTCTGTTAAAGAATTATCAAATATGTGAAAAAAATATCAAAAAGTTATTGACAAAGAATTAACAAGTGGTTATACTAAGACCATCGAAAACAAACAAAAACTCACAGGAGGATAATCAACATGGCGACAAAGAAAAAAGAGAATGTAGTACCAGAGATTATTGACAATGTAGAAGCTCTCGAAGCTAAGATGAAAGCAATGAGAGAAGCTCAGAAAAAATTTGCTACCTATACACAGGAACAGGTAGACAAGATCTTTTTTGAAGCAGCGATGGCAGCAAATAAGATGCGTATCCCACTCGCTAAGATGGCAGTAGAAGAGACAGGACGTGGTCTTGTAGAAGATAAGATCATCAAAAACCATTACGCAGCTGAGTATATTTATAATAAGTATAAAAATGACAAGACATGCGGCGTGATTGAAGAAGACAAAGCGTACGGAATTAAAAAGATTGCAGAACCAGTTGGTCTGGTAGCAGCGGTTATCCCAACTACAAACCCGACATCAACAGCAATCTTCAAAACATTGATCTGTTTGAAAACAAGAAATGCAATCATCATCAGCCCACACCCGGCAGCAAAGGCATGTACAATTGCAGCAGCGAAAGTTGTTCTTGATGCAGCAGTAAAAGCCGGAGCACCGGAAGGAATCATCGGCTGGATCGATGTTCCGTCATTAGAGCTGACAACAACAGTTATGAGAGATTCAGATGAGATCCTTGCAACAGGTGGTCCTGGAATGGTTAAATCTGCATACTCTTCAGGAAAACCGGCACTTGGTGTTGGACCTGGTAACACACCTGTTATCATCGATGATTCAGCAGATATCAAGATGGCAGTTAACTCCATCATCCATTCTAAGACATTTGACAATGGTATGATCTGTGCTTCTGAACAGTCAGTAACTGTACTGGACAGCATCTATGATGAAGTTAAGAAAGAATTTGCATACCGTGGATGCTACTTCCTCAAGAAGGGAGAAGAACTTGATAAAGTTCGTAAGACAATCATCATCAACGGTGCATTAAATAATAAGATTCCTGGAAAATCAGCATATGAGATCGCTAAGTTAGCAGGTGTTGAAGTACCAAAGGCTACAAAGATCCTGATCGGTGAAGTAGAATCTGTTGATATTTCAGAAGAATTCGCACATGAGAAATTATCTCCTGTACTTGCAATGTACAGAGCTAAGACATTTGATGAAGCTCTTGCAAAAGCTGAACAGCTTGTTGCAGATGGTGGATACGGACATACATCGTCACTTTACATCCACCCATCACAGACAGAAAAGATTGAGAAACATCAGCAGGCTATGAAGACTTGCCGTATCCTGATCAATACACCTTCATCACAGGGTGGTATCGGAGACCTTTACAACTTCGGACTTGCTCCATCTCTTACACTTGGATGTGGTTCTTGGGGAGGAAACTCTGTATCTGAGAACGTAGGTGTGAAACACCTGATCAATATCAAGACAGTTGCAGAGAGGAGAGAAAACATGCTGTGGTTTAGAACACCTGAGAAAGTATACTTTAAGAAAGGCTGCATGCCTGTAGCATTAGATGAACTCGGAACTGTAATGCATAAGAAGAAAGCGTTCATCGTAACAGACAGTTTCCTGTACAAGAATGGTTATGTAAAACCAATCGAAGATAAATTAGATCAGATGGGAATCCAGCATACATGCTTCTTTGAAGTAGCTCCAGACCCAACTCTGCAGTGTGCTAGAAGAGGTGTAGAACAGATCAGAGCATTCGAGCCTGACACAATCATCGCGCTTGGTGGTGGATCTGCAATGGATGCCGGAAAGATCATGTGGTTAATGTATGAGCATCCGGAAGCAAAATTTGAAGATATGGCTATGGACTTCATGGATATCCGTAAGAGAGTATATACATTCCCTAAGATGGGAGAGAAAGCTTACTTCGTAGCAATTCCGACATCTTCAGGAACTGGTTCAGAAGTAACTCCATTTGCAATCATCACAGATGCAGATACAGGAGTAAAATGGCCTATCACAGATTACGAATTAATGCCTAATATGGCTATCGTAGATGTAGACAATGCAATGACAGCACCTAAGGGACTGACAAGTGCATCTGGTATCGATGTTATGACACATGCAATCGAGGCTTATGTTTCTATCATGGCTACAGACTATACAGACGGTCTTGCTATGAAGGCAGTAAAAGCAGTATTTGATTACTTACCATCAGCATATGAGAATGGTGCTAACGATCCGATCGCAAGAGAGAAGATGGCAAATGCTTCCTGCATGGCTGGTATGGCATTCGCAAATGCATTCCTTGGACTGAACCACTCTATGGCTCACAAACTTGGAGCATTCCATCACCTGCCACATGGTATCGCAAATGCTGTAATCCTTACAGATGTAATGCGCTACAATGCAGCAGAGGTACCTACAAGAATGGGAACATTCTCACAGTATCAGTATCCACATGCACTTGCTAGATATGCAGAATTAGGACGTTTTGCAGGATGCAAGGGTAAGACAGATGAAGAAGTATTCGAGAACTTCATCGCTAAACTGGAAGAACTGAAAGAGAAGATCGGCATTAAGAAGACAATCAAAGATTATGGTGTAGATGAGAAATACTTCCTTGATACATTGGATGACATGACAGAGCAGGCATTCAACGACCAGTGTACAGGAGCTAACCCAAGATATCCTCTTATGAGTGAGATGAAAGAAATCTACCTGAAATGCTATTATGGAAAATAAAAAAGGCGTAAATATAATATCCATGAGTTTTTGTTTGCAGGTTGGATAATGTATTGAGCATAGGAAAAGTGCAGCGTTTATCGCTGCACTTTTTCTGTATCGCCATGCGTTCGGAAGAAGCTGCCGGTGGCAGGTTTTGTAGATCGGTATATGTTCGAAAGAAGCTTCTGGTTGTCAAAGCATCCGTAATGAGCTGCCAGCAACCGATATTGTTAATAATCTAACAAATTAAAAGATATAATAAAAATAGTGAAAAAAATATCAAATAACACTTTAAAAATCTGACAATAAGGTGTATAATACAAATAACAAAAAGGAAATGGGCCAAAGATTCAATAAAAAGGAGGAATCTGTATGAAGCTCGAGAAGAAAAATTTAATCGTAGAGAGACCTTATAAATCCGTCTATAAGACTGAGGAAGGAATTGTAAAAATATTCGTAACGGAGCATCCGAAGTCAGCAGTATTTAATGAAGCATTGAATACAGTGAAAGTCGAAGAAACAGGATTGGATATTCCGAAATTGAAAGAGGTAACTCAGATTAATGGGGAATGGGCACTGATCATCGAGAACAGAGAAGGAAAAACGCTGGAAGAGATGATGAAAGTTGACCGCGCCAATCTTGAAAAATATATGTCTGATTTTGTAGACCTTCAGTTACAGGTACAGAGTAAGACCGCGGCAACATTACCAAAACTAAAAGATAAACTTGCCTCTGAGATCAAGAGTCTGAAAGCACTGGATGCGACAGAACGCTATGAACTTCTGACCAGATTGGAGAGCATGCCGAAGCATACAAAATTATGTCATGGAGATTTTAATCCGAGCAATGTAATTGTTGAGAAGAACGGAAAGATGACAGTAATTGACTGGTCACATGCATCACAGGGAAATGCAAGTGCTGATGCGGCAATGACATATCTGTTATTTGCTTTACATGATCAGGAGAAGGCAGATATTTATCTGAAGCTGTTCTGCAAGAAGAGTGATACAGCAAGACAATATGTAGAACAGTGGCTTCCGATCGTAGCGGCAGCAGAGCTTGAGAAAGATATCCGTCTGGAAAAAGACTTCCTTATGAAGTGGATAGATGTTATGGAGTATGAATAAAAGTAAGTGAAAGGACATAAAAATAAGCCTCATTTGAGGCTTATTTTTATGTCTTTTTATGCAGGAAACTCTGATGATAACAGAGTTCATACATTATAAAAGTAAATTTAGAAAAATACATTTCCACCAACATTGATACCAGATACACCGGTCGATGCCGATCTGAACTGCAGACAGTTGCTGACTGCGGCATATCTTGCACCTCCGAGTGCTGCCTGAGCAACAGAATAGGCAGTGGAAGAAGCACCTTTAGCCAGTACTTTGTTCAATGAACCATTCCAGGTAGGAGCAAATTGTCCGGACTGATAAATTACACCATGCAGGTTGTTTGGATAGGACGGACTTGCAACTCGGTTCATAATAACGGTCGCAACTGCAAGCATGCCATCATATCCGCCTGCTTCACACTGCAGGATAGCAGCTAACAGAGCAACATCAGAAGTAGAGACCGTGCTGTTATTACTATTGTTGTTATTGTTACTGTTGTTATTATTATTATTATTAGTTGCGTTGTTAGTATTGTTATTGGTTGTATTAGTCGATGAGTTTGCTGTCTGATTTGTGTTATTCGCGTTGTTTTGAGTGTTGCCAGTGTTACTTGTTTTAGTGTCTTCCGTTTTGAGGGAACCTGATACTGCATCGTTTTGTGCAAGTTTTAACGCTTCCTCAGCAGCTTTGGCGCGATCTAATTGTGCCTGATAGTCTGCAAGTTCACCGGAAGTAGATGAAATTTTTGAATTTAATTCATCGCGTTTGCTGTTCAATGTTTCCTGAAGACCTGTAAGCTTGCTTTGCTGCTGCTCAAGTTCTTCCTGTTTCTTTTCTACATTATCACGAACCTGTTGTAATTCTTCCAGCATAGAGCGGTCGTACTTACTGATAGACGCAACATATTCAGCCTTATTCAGAAAGTCTCCCATATTCTCAGATGTGAGCAAAATCTGAACCAATGAAGCACCGCCGCCTTCGTACATGAATTTGATACGGTCTTTCATCGAATCATACTGTGCTTCCTCATCGAGTTGTGCAGAAGCAAGATCCAGTTTTGATTTTTCTACTTTTGCAGCCAGATCTTCAATCTGACCGGAAGTTGTATCTAGTTCTTTACTTAAAGAAGTCAGCTGGCTGTTCAGATCATTTAATTCACCTTGTAAACCAGAGGTGGTACTTTCCAGTTCATCTGTGGAAGGTGCTGAATATACCGGAGTACTGACAGAAGCAATTGTTACGGTACAGATGGTAATTGCCAGAGCCGATCGTAATGCTCGTTTCTTTTTCATACTTATCATAAACATATCCTTTCCCTTTTCGCGAATGCTTATCTATTATACTACAAAACAGAGGATAAAGCAAATTTTTGCCAGCTGAAGGGTACGGGCAGAAGTTTTTCCGTTTCTTTCGACAGATTAATGATATATTAAACTTTATGTAAACAAATCCGGAAAAGGTTTACACGGAGGAGATTTATGTATAAAATAAGTAGGAAGAATGTCTGAATAAGAGAGGAATATATATATTATGAAAAAATATGAAGAAGAAAATTATAAATATGAAAATATCTGTGATAAAATCTATCCGTGGGTAAAAACAGAACTTACGGATTCACATGCATTGAACGGAAAGCATTTTTCAGAAAAAGATGCGCCGGTAATAGAGTTTCTTGGGGATTTGAATGTTGTATTTGCAATCAAAAGAGGTGAAGATGCATATGAAATTTTAAAAGATAATATGCTTCCGCCGGAATGTGATATCATAGAATTATATCATAAGTCTTGTGAAAATCTGAACAGAGATGTAGAATTTGTAGTTGCCAATACCTGGTACGGAGGATTTGGAATTGTGGCAGACGGACATCATGAAGCAAGTTCCGTATGTTTCAAACACATCTGGCAGGTATGTGCAGACAAGTTAAAAGATGATCTGATCATCATGATCCCGAGAAAAGATGCGGTTCTTTTTGCACCGGCGGGTAATAAAGAGACAGTTCAGAAGATGATCGATCACGGAGAACAGGCTTATGAACAGGGAGAGAATAAGATCAGTAAGAATCTGTATCGTTTCTCAAGAGAAAGAAAGGAATTAGTTACATATGAAGATTAAGACCAGAATGATCGGCATGGATCTGGATGGGACTTTACTGAAAACGAATAAAGAACTGACCACATACACGAAGGATGTTCTGAAAAGGGCAGCAGATCAGGGAATTATCGTTATGCCGGCGACGGGAAGACCTGTCTCAGGCGTTCCAAAAGAACTGACAGAGCTGCCGGGAATTCGCTATGCCGTTACTGCAAATGGTGCAAGAGTCATAGATTTGGAGAAGAATGAAGCAATTGTGGAAGAACTTCTTGCACACGACATTGCAGAAGTGATGATGACTGCATTTGAACATTATGATACTTTCAGAGAGATTTACTATAATGGAATAGGATATGCTTCAAAAGATGCACTGGCCAGAATTGATAAGTATCTGAATGTATCGGCGATGGCAAATTATATTACATCCACACGTATAGCTGTAGATGATGTGAGAGCAAAGTTTGAAGAGATGAACAGGCCGGTAGATAAGATCCAGGCGCTGTTTACATCGGTAGAAGACCGCGATGCGGCAAGAAAAGAGATAGAAGGTGTTCCGGGAATCGAAATTACCGGTGCACTTCCGATGAATCTGGAGATTAATGCGGCCGGTGTTAATAAAGGAAAGGCAATGATCGAACTCGGAAAGGTTTTTGGTATTCCAAGAGAAGAGATCATGGCGTTCGGAGATGGCAATAATGATCTGAAGATGCTGAAAGAAGTCGGAACAGGTGTGGCGATGGAGAATGCCATTCCGTCTGTGAAAGAAGCCGCAGATTACGTGACACTGTCCAATGATGAAGAAGGCGTTGCGAAATTTATAGAAAAATATGTGCTGGAGTAAGGAAAGGAGTGCAACATGTTAGATATTATTAAAGTAATTATTTTAGGAATCGTGGAGGGAATCACAGAATGGCTTCCGGTCAGCAGTACGGGACATCTGATTCTGGTAGGAAATGTATTAAAGCCGAGTATGAGTGATGCATTTATGGAAATGTTTGATGTAGTGATCCAGCTGGGTGCGATCATGGCGGTTGTAGTATTGTACTTCCACAAATTGAATCCATTTTCACCGAGAAAAAGTCATAAGCAGAAGATGCTGACATGGCAGATGTGGATCAAAGTACTGATCGGCTCAGTACCTGCAGGAATAGTCGGAATACTTTTTAACGATATTCTGGATGAGATCTTTTACAAACCATTACCGGTAGCGATCATGCTGATCGTTTATGGTGTGTTATTCATCGTCGTTGAGAAGCATAATGCAGGGAAGAAACCTTCTGTTACAAAGATTTCACAGCTCAGTGTCCAGATGCTGCTGTGGATTGGATTCTTCCAGATGCTTGCACTGATCCCGGGAACATCCAGATCAGGAGCTACGATCGTCGGAGCACTGCTGATCGGTGTATCAAGGGAAGTGGCAGCAGAATTTACATTCTTCCTGGCGATTCCTGCAATGTTCGGTGCCAGTCTTCTGAAACTGATCAAGTTTGGTTTCCATTTTACCGGTGCGGAGTTCGGTCTTCTGATGCTGGGATGTATCGTATCGTTTGGGCTGTCGGTCATTGCGATCAAGTTCCTGATGGGGTATATCAAGCAGCATGATTTCAAAGTGTTCGGATATTACCGTATCGTATTGGGGGCGCTGATCATTCTCTGGACGATAGTTCAGACTGTAATTGCATAAAAATGTATAAGAAAACGAGTGGATGTTTCACGATTATGTGGAATTATCCACTTGTTTTTTGATTAAAACATGATAATATATTAAGTATATATGTATTTTTATACACATATTGAAAAGAATGGAGGAAAAAGATTATGAAGTTAAAAAAAGTTATCAGTGTAATGCTAGTTGGTGCATGCGTATTCTCTATGGCAGCATGTGGTTCTAAAAAAGAAGAAGCAAAAAAAATCGAAAGCGCAGATGATCTGAAAGATGCAAAGATCGGTGTACAGACAGGTACAACAGGTGATATCTACTGCTCTGATGATTTCGGTGATGATCATGTAGAACGTTTTAATAAAGGTGCAGATGCAGTTCAGGCACTTGTAAAAGGCAAGATTGACGCAGTTGTTATTGATAACGAGCCTGCAAAAGCATTTGTAGATGCAAATGACGGACTGAAGATCCTCGAGACACCTTATGTAGAAGAAGATTATGCAATGTGCTTCAAAAAGGGCAACACAGAACTGGAAGACAAATTCAATGCAGCAATCAAAGAACTGAAAGAAGACGGAACATTTGACAAGATCATCGGATATTATATCGATGGAACAGAAGATAAAGGATATGAGTCTCCGGCAGATGCTGACCGTTCCAATGGTAAACTTGTAATGGCAACAAATGCTGCATTTGAGCCATATGAATATTATGAGAAGGACAAAATCGTTGGTGTTGATGCTGATTTTGCGCAGGCAATTGCTGACAAGCTTGGCATGGAACTGACAATCAATGATATGGAATTTGATTCTATCATCGCAGCAGTAGACAGTGGAAAAGCTGATTTTGGTGCAGCAGGTATGACAGTTACAGATGAAAGAAAACAGCAGGTAGATTTCTCAGATTCATATTACACAGGAAAACAGATGATTATTGTAAAAAAATAATCAGAAAAGAATAGGATGAGAACATGCAGGAATTAAAAAAAGAATTTATTCTGAATTTTATAGAGGACAATCGTTGGAAATATATTGTGGACGGTTTGAAAATTACGCTGATCGTTACGATATTTGCGGTATTGATTGGTGTCCTTCTGGGATTTTTAATTGCGATTGTCCGTACGACACATGATAAGACCGGTAAATTAAAGATATTGAATGCGATCTGTAAGGTATATCTGACTGTGATCCGTGGGACTCCGGTTGTTGTACAGCTGATGATCATTTACTTTATCATATTCGGAAGTGTGGATATCAGCAAGGTACTGGTTGCAATCATCGCATTTGGTATTAATTCAGGTGCATATGTTGCAGAGATTTTCCGTTCCGGTATCATGTCAATCGATAACGGCCAGTTTGAAGCAGGACGAAGCCTGGGATTCAATTATGCTCAGACAATGATGTACATCATTATGCCGCAGGCATTCAAGAATGTACTTCCGACACTTTGTAATGAATTCATTTCTTTATTGAAAGAGACTTCGGTATCCGGTTACATTGCGTTACAGGATCTGACGAAGGGCGGGGACATTATCCGAAGCCGTACATATGATGCGTTTATGCCGCTGATCGCCGTTGCGCTGATCTACCTGGCAATGGTAATGATCTTTACCAAGCTTGTCAGCTTACTGGAGAGGAGGTTGAGAAACAGTGACCACTAAGAATGATGATGTGCTGATCAAAGTAGAAGGTCTGCACAAGATATACGGGGATTTCCATGCGCTGAATGGAATCGACGAAGAGATCCACAAAGGAGAAGTGGTCGTTGTCGTAGGACCATCCGGATCCGGTAAGTCAACGTTCCTGCGTTCTCTGAATCTTCTTGAGGTTCCGAATCAGGGACATATCTATTTTGAAGGTGTGGATATTACAGATAAGCATGTAGATATCAATAAGCATCGTCAGAAAATGGGAATGGTGTTCCAGCACTTTAATTTATTCCCACATAAGACGATCAAGGAAAATATTACACTTGCTCCAATTAAGCTTCTTGGAAAGAGTAAGGAAGAGGCAGATAAAAGAGCAATGGAACTTCTGGAACGAGTAGGACTTGCCGAGAAGGCCGATTCTTATCCATCGCAGTTATCCGGCGGTCAGAAGCAGAGAATTGCGATCGTGCGTTCCCTGGCAATGGATCCGGATGTGATCCTGTTTGACGAGCCGACATCGGCACTCGATCCGGAGATGGTAGGTGAAGTTCTGGAGTTGATGAAACAGCTTGCAAGAGACGGCATGACGATGGTTGTGGTAACACACGAGATGGGATTTGCCAAGGAAGTTGGTTCCAGGGTTATCTTTATAGATTCCGGACAGATCAAAGAGCAGGCAAAACCAGATGAATTCTTCGATCATCCGAAGGATCCCCGGTTGCAGGAATTTTTATCAAAAATTTTATAATACAGAATGGAAAAAGGAAACATTTACATGATATGTTTCCTTTTTTATTTACGCGAGCAACGAGCCAAAGTCCGTGCTTGCACGAGACCTTGGCGACTGCCGCGATAACTTGAGAAACTCGCGAAGCGTGTTTCTCATAGTTTCTCACGATATGATAAGAAAATCTGTTACAAACTATACTTTGCAACAGCTGTCCCGTTCGATCAGATGGTGGGGAACGATGATCTTGGTTGCAGGGAGGTTTGGATTTTCTATATGGTTGATGATCTGGGAAGCAGCTTCACTTCCAAGCTGACCGGCTCCGATGTCAATTGAGGTTAACTGCGGGGAGGTCAGTCTTGCAAACAGAGAGTTGTTGAAAGATATGATGGACAGATCTTTCGGTATGGACAGATTGGTTTCCAGGCAGACCCGTTCTAAAGAGACGGCGAGGATATCATCACTGACCAGAATTGCTGTCGGGCGGTCTTCCTGCAGCAAAAGGCTGCGTATGGCTTCTTCATTATTCTCTGATGCATTCTTTACTTCCGCACAGTATTCCGGACGGACAGGAAGCTGATGGCTTGCAAGTGCAAGCTGGTAACCGGCCTTGCGGTCGGCGGAGAACATCAGGGAACTGTCGGAACCAAGATAGGCGATCCGGCGGTGCCCAAGCTGGTACAGATATTCCGTTGCTTCCCGGCCGGCAAGCAGATTGTCATTGTCAATATAGATCGTCTGATTGGTATACTGTGTTGCTTTACCGATAAGAATATATAAAAGGCCTTCGTTAAAGAGATAATCGATAACAGGGTCTTCTTTCTTGGAATACAGTACGATAAAACCGTCTACTTTGCCGCTTCGGGACATAGAGCGGACGGCGTCAAGAATCTCAGCTTCATCCTGGCCGGTTACAATTGTCGTCATATACTGTCTGCCGTTGCAGTAATGGCTGATTCCCTGGACTGCCTCCAGATAGAAGGAGTTCTCGTAGACTTCTTTGGCAGAAGCAGGAAGAATGATGCCGATTGTACGTGAATTCTGTGAAGCGAGATTGCTTGCCTGAAAATTCGGTTCATATCCAAGTTCTATCATAGCTTTCCTGACACGTTCTTTTGTCTCTTCACTGATAGAAGGATTATTTTTGCAGGTTCTGGATACGGTGGAAGGGGATACACCTGCCAGCGCAGCCACATCTTTAATTGTTACTGCCATGTAAGTAACCTCCGTTAGAGTTATATTTTCGTAGCTTTTGAATTTTTCTTATATTTTACAGCAAATAAATCAATATTGCAATTGAATTGCGGAAATACTATGCAAACGTGTGCACAGGTATGTAGAGGATTTGCACAAAAAAGATAAGATTAAATTGTGAAAAAGGTAGAAATATAATCTGTAAACGAAAAAGCATTGAAAACCATGCAAAATTTGACTATAATTAATGCAAACGGTTGCACAAATGAATGCAATAAGAAAATATGAGGAGGTTTTATTGTGAACGAGAACAAGAGTAAAAGTATACCACAAGTGATTCTTGCACCGTTAACCGGAAAGGCAGTGCCGTTAAGTGAAGTTCCGGATCCGGTATTTTCTGAGAAAGTCTTAGGTGACGGAGTCGCAATTATTCCGGCAGATGGTAAGATTGTAAGCCCGGTAGACGGAGAGATATCAACAGTGGCAGAGACCGGTCATGCATATGGATTTACATCAGAGAACGGACAGGAAGTATTGGTTCATGTCGGGCTGGAGACAGTGTCATTAAACGGAGAATGCTTTAAAGTCTATGGCAAAGCCGGAGATAAAGTAAAAGCCGGAGACCTGGTTGCAGAAGTAGATCTTGAGTATCTGAAAGAAAAAGAGATTAATCCGATCACACCGGTACTCATCTGCTCTGACACAGAGGGAAAAGAACTTCAGTATATAGAAGGAGATGTAAAAGCCGGTGAGTCCGAAGTGCTGGTCCTGGCAGAAAAAAGCGGGAAAGCAGAAGAGGAAAAAGTAAGCGGAAACGCTGGAGATAAACCGGAAACAAAAGAGAAAAAGAAGAAATTTAATTTTAATTTTGATTTTCTGCAGAAGCTTGGAAAAGTACTGATGACGGTAATTGCAGTTATGCCGGCAGCAGGACTTATGATCAGTCTTGGAAAACTGGTACAGATGGCAGGTGGAGATCTGTCTCTGGTCATGACGATCGGAAGCACAATGGAGAATATCGGATGGGCAGTGATCAATAACCTGCATATCCTGTTTGCGGTAGCAATTGGTGGTTCATGGGCAAAAGAAAGAGCCGGTGGAGCATTTGCCGCAGTCATTACATTTATATTGATCAATCAGATTACCGGTTCGATCTTCGGGGTGACTTCCGAGATGCTAAATGATGCTTCGGCGGTAACGCATACATTATTTGGTAAAGAAATTCTGGTAAATGGATACTTTACATCTGTTCTTGGTGTGCCTGCGCTGAACATGGGTGTGTTCGTTGGAATTATATCAGGTTTTGCAGGTGGTATTATTTACAATAAATACTATAACTATAGAAAACTTCCGGATGCGCTTGCGTTCTTTAACGGAAAACGTTTCGTACCGATGGTATGTATTGCCTGGTCTGTGATCATTTCACTGATCCTTTCCGTAGTATGGCCGGTGGTACAGTCCGGAATTAATGCATTTGGTGTGTGGATCGCCAATTCATCATCTACATCACCGATCCTGGCACCATTTATCTATGGTACACTGGAACGACTGTTACTTCCGTTCGGGCTGCATCATATGCTGACCATTCCGATGAACTATACATCATTCGGAGGAACTTATACGATCGCAACGGGAATCAATGCAGGAAAACAGGTATTCGGACAGGATCCGCTGTGGCTTGCATGGGTAACAGACCTGATCAACTACAAAGATGCAGGAAATATGAGTGCCTATAAGCATCTGTTAACAACAGTAACACCGGCTCGTTTCAAAGTCGGACAGATGATCGGGGCAACCGGATTATTACTTGGTGTAGCGCTTGCAATGTACAGAAGAGTCGATGCAGACAAGAAGAAAAAGTACAAATCCATGTTCTTCTCTACTGTTCTTGCAGTATTCCTGACAGGTGTAACAGAGCCGCTGGAATTCATGTTCATGTTCTGTGCGCTTCCGTTATATATCGTGTATGCAATCCTTCAGGGATGTGCATTCGCAATGTCCGGAATCATTCATTTAAGAGTGCATTCATTCGGTAATCTGGAATTTATTACAAGAATTCCGATGAGTATCAAGGCAGGACTTGCCGGAGATGTGATCAACTTTGTGATCTGCTGTGTGGCATTCTTCGTGATTGGATACTTTGTAGCATATTTTATGATTGGTAAATTTAACTTTGCAACACCGGGAAGACTTGGTAACTATATGGATGACAATGCAGATGATACAGAAGGTACTTCGGCGGGAACTTCCGGAAGCACAGGAAAAGACAGCCAGGCAGAACGTATTATTACGCTTCTCGGGGGACGTGAGAACATCGTTCTGGTCGATGCATGTATGACAAGACTTCGTGTTACGGTAAAAGATCTGGATAAAGTTGCAGAGATTGCAGACTGGAAGAAAGAAGGGGCACTCGGCCTGATCAAGAAAGACGGCGGAATCCAGGCTGTTTATGGACCGAAAGCTGACGTATTAAAATCAGATATTAATGACATTCTTTAAATGACATTCTTTAGGAGCATGTAAGTGCAATGAAATTATTAACATTGAATACACATAGCCTGGAAGAACCGGGCTATGTGGAAAAGACAGAAAAGTTTATAGAAATGCTGGCAAAAGAACAGCCGGATATCGTGGCATTGCAGGAAGTAAATCAAAGTCAGAATGAGACGGAACTTCCGGACGTCATGTTGGATGGTTACACCAGATGCGATGGGTTCGAACTTCCGGTCAGACAGGATAATCATGCAAGATATGTAGTGAAAGAACTTAGAAATCGCGGTATCTATTATGACTGGACCTGGATCAGCGCTAAGACAGGATATGGAAAATATGATGAAGGAATGGCGTTACTCAGTAAGAAACCAATCGCACGGGTGCAGCAGTTTCTGACCAGTAAGACAGATGATTACGAGAACTGGAAGACGAGACGTATCCTCGGCATACAGCCGGAGGGCAGCCACGACTGGTTCTTTACCGTTCATATGGGATGGTGGAATGATGAGGAAGAAGCATTTGCTGATCAGTGGAAATGTATACAGGAAAGATTGAAAAATCCGGAATACCGGGAAGGAAATATCTGGCTGATGGGAGATTTTAACAGTCAGGATGATGTCCGCGGAGAAGGTTATGATCTGGTACTTAAGAGCGGCTGGAAAGATACCTATCTGCTGGCAGAAGAAAAAGATGACGGTATCACAGTAGCAGAAGAGATTGATGGATGGCGTGAAGCGGATGGACGCAGCAAAGCAGCAAAGAATGAAAAGCGGCTGGATTACATATTCTGTAATACGCAGGCAGATGTCCGCACTTCGAACGTTATCTGTAATGGAAAGAACGCACCGGTTGTATCTGATCATTACGGAGTTGTGATAACGGTATAACAGATTGGTTTATAATAAAAGAAAATCATAACAAATAGAAAAGAAGAGGGAAAGAAAGATGAGCGAGAGAGCAGCAGGCATACTCATGCCGATCAGCAGCCTTCCGTCGGAATACGGAATCGGCTGTTTCTCAAAAAGTGCATATGAATTTGTAGACTGGCTGAAGAAAGCAGGTCAGAGTTACTGGCAGATTCTGCCGCTTGGTCCTACAAGCTACGGAGATTCTCCGTATCAGTCATTTTCTACATTCGCAGGAAACCCATATTTCATCAGTCTGGAAACACTGGTGGAAGAAGGTGTTCTGACAAAGGCAGAATGCGAGGCCGTAGACTGGGGAAAAGCAAAAGGGAGTATTGATTATAAAAAGATTTACGAAGGACGTTATCCGCTTCTTCGTAAAGCATACGAAAGAAGTAACGTGCATGAGAATGCAGAATATCAGAAATTTGTAGAAGAGAATAGCTGGTGGCTGTCGGATTATGCATTATTCATGGCAGTAAAAGACAGATTTGACGGTGTGGAATGGAAACTGTGGGCAGATGATATCAAGCTGCGCTGGGGACCTGCGATGGATTATTACCGCGAGGAGCTGTATTTTGATATCGAATTCCAGCAGTATATGCAGTTCAAGTTCTATGAACAGTGGATGCAGTTAAAATCCTATGCGAACAAAAAAGGCATTCAGATCATCGGGGATATCCCGATTTATGTTGCAATGGACAGCGCAGATACCTGGGCACATCCGGAATTGTTCCAGTTAGATGAGGAAAATGTACCGGTTGCGGTTGCAGGATGTCCGCCGGACGGCTTCTCCGCAACCGGACAGTTATGGGGAAACCCACTCTACCGCTGGGGATATCATAAAGAAACCGGCTATCAGTGGTGGATATCTCGTCTGGCATATGTGTTCCGCCTGTATGATGTGGTAAGAATCGATCATTTCCGTGGATTTGATGAGTATTTCTCTATTCCATACGGGGCAGAGACGGCGGTAGACGGACATTGGGAAAAAGGACCGGGCATGGATCTGTTCTGGAAAGTAAGAGAAGCACTGGGTGAAAAGCCGGTCATCGCAGAAGATCTTGGCTATGTGACAGATTCTGTTCGTGATCTGGTAAGAGATAGCGGATTCCCGGGTATGAAGGTTCTGGAATTTGCATTTGACTCGAGAGATTCCGGATGTGCGAATGACTATCTGCCGCACAATTATCCGGTGAATAGTGTTGCTTATACAGGAACGCATGATAATGAGACGCTTGCAGGCTGGTGGGGAAGCATCAGTAAGGATGAGCAGAAGCTGACCCGCGAGTATCTCTGTGATACTTACACACCGGAAGCAGAACTGAATAAGCCGTTGATCAGCCTGATCATGAGAAGTGCTGCAAAGTGGTGCGTGATCCCGATGCAGGACTATCTGGGCCTTGATAATAAGTGCCGTATGAATACACCGTCAACGGTCGGAACAAACTGGAAATGGAGAATCCGCAAGAACCAGTTATCTGTGAAATTACAGAAAGAAATCCATGCGGTGACATTACGTTATGGAAGAATGAACTGGACAGAAGATGTTGAAGAAGCAACAGAGGCAGAAAAATAGAATAAAACAGAAGTCAGGAAAAGTGTGTTACAATAGTACAAAAAGTGACACACTTTTTTTGTTGTACCGAAATATGCAAGAACAGAAAAAATAAAGGTAAAAATATATGGAATATAGTATGAATATGTATGCCAAGCTTCTGCATACATCCATTTCCAGAATCGGTTCCGGAGGAAACACAGTGAAAATATATGGGAACCATACAGATTTTCATATTGCTTATGTAGTAAAAAAGTACATGGAAGAAAAGAAAGATATGGAAAAATATCCATATCTCGTAAATCTGTGCCAGGGCGTTACAACTGCGGTGGTGGAAGACCAAAATGGTGAACTGTACCTGATCGGGCCGGTCTCATTTGTAGAATATAAGCAGGTTGACCTGAAGAAATTTATAACACAGGAATGTGGCATGCAGAAAGAAACGTCCGAAGAAGCATATGTGCTTCCGAAGATTCCGTACTGCAGCCGTGATCGGTTCGGCATCACGGTACTTCTGGTACATCATATGCTGACAGGACAGGAACTGTCGTTGGAAGAACTGTGGAGATTGAACGGAGAAAAGATCAATGAAAATCATATCCATGAGCGGAAAGTCGGTTCTGTCTTGTTCGAACGTATGGAATTTGAAAATCCACATAATCCATATGATCAGGAAGTCAGAGAGTTGAACAGTATACGGAACGGAGATCTGGAAAGCTTTCAGAAGAGTATCCGGGAAACCTATGCAGGATCCGAAGGACGACTTTCGGAAAATCAGATCCGTCAGGAGAAGAACATTGCTATCTGTGTGATCACACTGGCATCCCGGGCAGCGATTGAGGGAGGCGTGCTTCCGGAGATGGCATTTTCCATGGTAGATGCTTACATTATGCAAGTGGAGAAAATGTCAAATATTGTCGAGATCCGCTCGTTTATGAGAAAAGCGGAACAGACATTTCTGGAAAAAGTACAGGAAAATAAAAAGCCAAAAGTAAAAAATATGCTGGTGGAAGACACGAAAAAATATATTTTTCAACATTTACACAGCAAAATCGAGATTGGAAATATCGGAAATGAGATAGGAGCCAATACAACCTATCTGTCGGAATTATTTCATAAGACGGAAGGAGTTACGATTCAGAAGTATATTCAGAGGGAAAAAATCAAGCTCGCAAAGAACATGTTGCAGTATTCGGAATACAAGACAGAAGACATAGCGAACTATCTTGGATTCTGCTCACAGAGTTATTTTGGAAAGGTCTTCCGGGAGTATGAGAATCTGACACCGAATCAATTTCGTCAGAAATATGGAAGAAATAACAGAAATAAATGATAAACAGACGAAATGAATGATAGATTAGTCTCCGGCTGATTGATAAGATAATGTTATCAAAAAACGAAAAGGAGAAAATAAGATGTCACAAAATGTAACAGATAGTAATGGAAAAATAAGTGTAAAAGAACGTATCGCTTATGGATTTGGAGATTTCTCAAGTAACATTATGTATTCGGCAATGTCCGCTTTCCTGATGTTCTATTATACAGATATTGTTGGTGTGGGAGCGGCAGCAGTCGGAGTGATCATGCTGTGCTCCAGATTATTTGACGGTATCAGCGACCTGATCATGGGAATCATCATTGACAGAACCAATTCCAAATATGGAAAAGCAAGAGTATGGATATTAAGACTTGTGATTCCGTATGCCATCGGTACTGTCTTGTTGTTCGCAGTGCCGACAGGCTGGACACAGACGGCAAAACTGATCTATATATTCTTCAGTTATAACCTTGCATTTACTGTATTATTTACCGGAATCAACCTTCCATATGCAACACTGACAGCTCTGATGACACAGAATCAGTATGAAAGATCTGTACTTAGTATCTTCCGTATGATCCTTGCAACAACAGGAACTTTATTCATTAAGACCTGCACATTACCGGTTGTAAAGTTCTTTGGAAATGATGCACATGCATGGACCTATACATTTATCGTATTCGGTATTTTAGAGATCATCACATTTATGATCACATTCCTCGGAACAAAAGAACGAGTTGGAAATGATCCGGAATCAAAGAAAGAAAATGTTCCGGTAAAAGATGGATTTAAAGCACTTGTAAAGAACAAATACTGGTTTATGGCGACATTGAACCTGATCCTGATCTTCATTGCACAGGGTGTGAACGGATCAGCAGAAGTATATTATACAAAGAATGTACTGGGTAACAGTAACCTGATTGGAACATTTTCCGTAGCTCTTCAGGTGACACAGATCATCTGCATGTTCTTTATCGCAATCTTTGTTAAGAAATATGGAAAGAGAAATGTCCTGATGGCAGGAGCGGCAATCATGATCATCGGTTATGGAATCATGGCTGTTGCAGGAGCGAACGTGCCGGTACTGATCATCGGATGTGCGGCAAGAGGAATCGGTAACTCAGGAATCTCTGCGTGCATGTTTGCAATGGTTACAGATACGATTGAATATGGTGAGTGGAAGACTGGTGTACGTACAGAAGGACTGATCAACAGTGCGGCAAGCTTCGGACAGAAATTAGGAAACGGACTCAGCACAGTACTTTTCGGAGTAATCTTAAATATCGGAGGGTATGTAGGATCCGCAAAAGTACAGACCAGCGGTGCGCTGACAGCGATCAAAGCAGGTTATATCTATGTGCCGATTATCTTAACCGTGATCCAGATCGTGGTATTGTATTTCTATCATCTGGATAAAGAGTATGAAGGAATTCTGGCAGATCTGAATGGACGTAAAGCAGCAAAATAAATCGCAGATAACAAAAGTTTGAAAGGGTATAAATGATGGAAAAATTAATTTATGGCACTGCATATTATGATGAGTATATGCCGTATGACAGACTTGCGGAAGATGTGGAAATGATGAAAAAAGCAGGTATTAATACGGTCAGGATTGCGGAATCAACATGGAGTACCTGTGAACCACAGGAAGGTGTCTTTGATTTCTCACATGTGGAACGTGTGTTAGATGCGATGGAAGAAGCAGGAATCCAGGTGATCATCGGAACTCCGACATATGCAGTTCCGACATGGATGGTAAAAGCACATCCGGATGTGATCGCAACGACAAAAGAAGGACAGGGTATTTACGGAGCGCGCCAGATCATGGATATTACACATCCGGTCTATCGTTTTCATGCAGAACGGGTCATCCGGAAACTGATGGAAGTATCGGCACACCGGAAATGTGTCATTGGTTTTCAGGTAGACAATGAGACGAAATACTACGGAACGGCCGGAAAGAATGTACAGCTTGGCTTTGTAAAATATCTGCGGGAGAAATTCAAGGATGATCTGGATGTCATGAATCATGAATTTGGTCTGGATTACTGGAGCAACCGTATCAATGCATGGGAAGATTTTCCAGATGTGAGAGGTACGATCAACGGAAGTCTCGGAGCAGAATTTGAAAAATACCAGAGAACACTGGTAGACGAATTCCTTGGCTGGCAGGCAGATATTGTGTCAGAGTATAAAAGACCGGAGCAGTTTATCACCCATAATTTTGACTTCGAGTGGAGAGGATATTCTTACGGGGTACAGCCGGATGTCAATCATTTCAAAGCGGCAAAGAAACTGACACTGGCAGGAGTTGACATTTATCATCCGACACAGGATGACCTGACGGGAGCTGAGATTGCATTTGGCGGGGATATGACAAGATCTTTAAAGAATGATAATTATCTCGTACTTGAGACCGAAGCACAAGGGTATCCGGGATGGACACCATATAAAGGACAGTTAAGACTTCAGGCATACAGTCATCTGGCATCCGGTGCAAAGGGTGTGATGTACTGGCACTGGCATTCCATCCACAATTCCTTCGAGACTTACTGGAAAGGAGTCTTAAGCCATGATTTCAAGGAAAATGCTGTGTACAAAGAGGCAGAGATTATTGGAAATGAATGGCATCGCTACAGTGAAAAGCTGAGTGGACTTAAAAAAGACAATAAAGTTGCGATTATGGTCAGCAATGAAGCTTTGACGGCACTGAACTGGTTCGGAATTGAGGCAACGGCAGCAGGAAATGAAGGAATCCGTTATAATGATGTGGTGAGATGGATTTATGACGCATTGTATAAAATGAATGTAGAGTGCGACTTCATCTGGCCGGAAAGCCAGAATATGGAACAATATAATGTGATTGTACTTCCAGCTTTGTACGCGGTGGAAGAAAATGTTCTGGATCGCCTGAAAGCTTATGTAGAGCAGGGGGGAACACTCGTTGCTACATTTAAGACAGGATTTGCCAATGAGAATGTGAAAGTATATGCAGATGATCAGCCACACCACATGACGGAGGTGTTCGGTATGCATTACCAGCAGTTCACATTCCCGAAAAAAGTTACACTGTCAGGTATGCAGGACAGACATCCGGAAGCAAAGACGTTTATGGAATTACTGATTCCGGATACGGCAAATGTGCTTTCTTCTTATGAACATTACAACTGGAAAGATTACGCGGCAATCACGGAAAATAAGTATGGACAGGGACGTGCTTATTATATCGGATGTATGTTTGAAGAGGCAGAATTGCAGAAGTTATTCAGACATATATTGGAACAGGCAGGAATTTCCTGCGAAGAGAATGCAGTATTCCCGTTGATCATCCGCAGAGGAACGAATGCAGAAGGAAAAGAGCTGGCATTCTATCTGAATTATTCAGAAAATAAAACAGAGCTTGCTATCGGCGAAGGCGAGGAGATTCTGATCGGTCAGAGTAAGTTAGAGCCATGGGGAGTCTGTGTGACGGAAAAATAAACAGTGAGAATGTGAGAGAACCGATCGCTGGAAGCTTTTCTTGCATGCTTTGATATAAAAAGGCAGATATCAGTTTCTAAGATATCTGCCTTTAGGTTTTTCATATACTCTGATATGTTCTCTACAGATTAGATAGGAAGTTCAAGATAAATATCTTTTCCTTCTTTAATAGAGATCACTACTTTGCCATGTTTGATAGTAGTAACAGCACCCTGAACACTTACTGCAGGTGCAGCTTCAGCAGGAGCTTCCTCTTCAGCAGGAGCCTCTTCTGCTGCTAAATCGTCATCTGATTTGAATCCTTCTACGTTATCTGCTGTCAGTGGACAGAGGGAATCACTTGTCTTTGTTAATTTTGCCCCAAGAACCTGTCCGATCTTCAGACATCCGTCAAGATTTAAAAGACCTGAATCTACTAATTCATCGAAGATTGCAGGATCCTCTAAGTTTGCTGGTTCAATTGTAATTCCGCCTTCTGCTCTACAGCATAATACTGCAGGATCATTTGCATGCGCGTTCGCTGTTTCAGCTGTAATTGACATACCGAATACCTCCTAAATATTCATATTTATTTTCTATGAATAGTATAGACTTTTCTAATTAAATTTTCCAATTGCTTTTTTCGATAAAAGACAGATAGAATAGATAAGCCCTATAGCACAAAAAAACGATCATCAGCTTTGGAGGTTATATATAGAATCTGTCTATAAGAATATGAGAATAACCAATTGGAAATATAAAGGAAACAGGAATATAATAATATCAAACGATAATATTGTTAGTGGCAAGGATCGGCCACATTCCCTTCTCTTAAAGCCCTTTTCCTGAGGATGTCGATATCGGGACGACATTTCCAGGAAAAGGGCTTTGACGTTGTATAGAATGATAAGTTATAATGAATCATATGTTCGAGAAAGTAAAATAAATGGGGAAGCAATAGAAAATGAAAAATACAGAAAAAAAAGATGAAGACCTTGTTGAGATCGTACAGCCTCTGGTGAACTGGTACCGCAAGAATAAAAGAGATCTTCCGTGGCGTCATAATCCGGACGCATACCGGGTGTGGATATCCGAGATTATGCTGCAGCAGACAAGGGTGGAAGCTGTAAAAGGATATTATGACCGCTTTTTAAAAGCACTTCCAACGGTGAAAGATCTTGCCGAGGCAGAAGAGGATAAGCTCCTGAAGCTGTGGGAAGGTCTGGGATATTATAATCGTGTGAGGAATATGCAGAAGGCAGCACAGCAGATCATGGTTGATCATGAAGGGATATTTCCAGATACTTATGAAGAAATCCTGCAATTGAAGGGAATCGGTAATTACACGGCAGGGGCTATCAGCGCATTTGCATACGGAATCCCGAAGCCGGCAGTGGATGGTAACGTACTCCGGGTGATTTCCAGGATCACCGGAAGTTATGAAGACATCATGAAGCAGAGTGTCCGTAAGAAAATTGAAAACGCACTGGAACAGGTGATACCATCCGATGCCGCCAGTGATTTCAACCAGGGACTGATCGAATTGGGAGCAATCGTGTGTGTGCCGAACGGAGAACCGAAATGTGAGGTGTGTCCGGTAAAAGAGTATTGCATTGCATGTACAGAGAATCTGACGGCAGAGATACCGGTAAAGAAAAAGGCAAAAGCCAGAAAGATCGAAGAAAGAACCATTCTGATATTCAAAGACGGTAAGCGGATTGCAATCCGGAAGCGCCCGGCGAAAGGTCTGCTTGCAGGACTGTATGAATTTCCGAATGTGGAAGGTAAGCTTTCGATGGACGAAGTTACGGAATACAGCAAGACGATCGGTCTGATGCCGGTCCGTGTGCAGGAACTTCCGGAAGCAAAGCATATCTTCAGTCATATCGAATGGCATATGACAGGATATGAGGTAATCGTAGATGAGCTGGAGAAGACGAATGAGAAGGGATTTCTGTTCATTCATCCGGAGGAGATCAGGAAGGAATATTCGATTCCGTCGGCGTTTGAAAAGTATACAGGGTATGCGGGGATTGAACGTTAGTGGATGGATAGTGTGAAAAGACTGGTATGAAAAGCAATGTTCGGTAAAAAATGAATAAACAAAAAATAAAAAGGATGCGGGAAACTGTTTTTGTTAAATAACAGTTTTCTACATCCTTTTTGTATACCAGAGTATGAAAGAAGACCTGCCAGCGGCAGACTCTGCTGATATTACGTCGGCTGCTGAGAAAGCTTCGGTGCCTTCTTGTCTGCTGTAACATAGACAAATGGATAAATGATACATGCCATCGTAACTGCCGCGATCACATCCGTCACAGAATGCTGCTTTAAGAACATCGTTGACAGAATAATAAGTGCAGCCAGAATATAGGCACTGATCTGGATCCATCTGTGTTTCTTCAGATCATTACTGTGTGAGATGGCAATACTTACGCCGATAGAGTTAAATACATGAATACTCGGAAGCACGTTCGTCGGTGTATCCGTCTTGTACAGAAGCTTTACCATATCGGTAAATACATTGTCTCTTGGAAATACAGTTGGTCTTAAATTTAATGCGTTTGGGAAGACCGTGCATATGATCAGGAAGATTGTCATACCTGAAAATAAAAAAGCACATAGTCTGTAAAATCCCCATTTATCCTTAATCAGGAAATAAGCCACAGTTACAGCAATGAATATGAACCACAACAAATAAGGGACAATAAAATATTCAATAAACGGAATATGATTATCAATTGGAGAGTGTATCATATAATGTCGTACATCTGTGCGCTTTTCAAGGTAAACAAACCATGGCATATAGATCAGAAAGTATGATAATACCCATGCATGACGGTACTTCTTCAAAAAACTCTTTGCTTTATCAATGGCTTTCATATGAACTACCCCTTTTTCAAAGCCTTTGTTATTATCTTATCTCTTTTCAAAGCGCATTATAACATGAAAAAATTGAATCAACAATAATGTTCATGGAATATTAACAAAATTAATAATACATTTTCTTTTTCTCAAATATCTGCATATCGTAATGATGTTTTCCTATTTTTAATGCATCCGGTGTGCGGAGCGTCCACACGGCAACCGGAAGATGCAGGATATGTTTTAAAAACCAGACTTCAAACATCGGAAGATCTGCAAGTTTATACGAGATAAAATCCGGACGTCCAAGTACATTTCCAAGCAGATGTTTGACAACGAAGGTCAGTATCCAGGGCTCCGGCAGGTTGTCTGCGGTTAAATTGGAAGAAAGCTGCCCTCTTAAGACATGAGGTACATGGCGGCGGAACCACCAGATACCAAGTGTATTAAAAGACTGTACCATATAAGGTCCGTTATAGTTCTTGAGGACTTCCCATGTCTTTTCACAGATGCCGAGAGAAGATTTCGGAATCTTCAGCTCGATCAGAAGCGGAACCCTGCCGCCGACCAGAGAAAGTACGTCGGTGAAAAGCGGAATGGTCTCGTCTGTATTCTGTAACCGGCAGTTCTGCAGCTCTTTTAAGGGAAGTGTTTCAATTGCTTCCGGGCGTCCGCAGATACGGGACAGGTCATCATCGTGAAATACGACAAGCTTTCCGTCGCTTGTCAGATGGACATCAAGTTCGATCCCATAGCCGTGTGAGAGCGCAGCGCGGAAAGAAGGCATGGAATTTTCAGGGATTCCCTTTTCGATACAATGATATCCGCGATGTGCGAACATGGTATGGAGAAAAGGCCGGATCTGCTGCTTCTTGGACAGTCTCGGCCAGATCAGATAAAAGTAACATAATATAAGAAATACAATAATTCCGGCAATCAGTAAACGCATAAAGAAACCTCCCCGTGTGCAAAAATTATTTACAAGGTGTGATAATACGTAACTTTTCTTTTTCCAGATGTACATGGATGTCAGACTGCAGAAAGACAGGTTCGCCGTCCGTATGTACAGGCAGAGCACGGTCACTGGTGATCGTGACTTCTGTGCAGGTGTCAAGATTGATCCCGCGGAAACGTGTATGCCATCCTTTGAACGCCGTCGGCAGCAGGCAGAGCACCTTGAGCCTTGGCAGTTCAGAGATGGTGATAATATCCAGTCTGTCATCGGTACCATCGGCAGCAGGACAGAAGTTGAATCCGCCGCCTTCGTATTTTAGATTCATAACGGCTGTAAAATAAACTTTATGATAAGTTTTAGTTTCGCCGGTTTCGGTTGTGACCGTCATGGTGACCGGTTTTAATGTGAGCAGTTTGTGAAGCGCAACACCAAGATAGGTAAGCTTCCCAAGCTTCAGCCGGTTCAGGAAAGCTTTGAGCGGTGTGACCATCACCTGATGGCAGACTGCGGCATCAAAGCCGATACCGGTGCTTACGGCAAAACGTCGGTGTTTATTTTCATAATCCAGTACACCGACATTCATGGCAGTGTAATGTGACGGGGCAAGAATCTGTTCCAGGGCACTGTGAATATCTGTCGGAAGCCCTAATCCTCTGGCAAAGTCGTTACCCGATCCAAGCGGGATATACCCGAGCGTCACCTTCTCCAGATACGCGATTCCGTCGATCACTTCGTTTAGAGTACCGTCTCCACCGAGGACAACAATCGTATGAGGGGCGCCGTCGGAAGTCAGATCATGCACCAGACGGGTGGCATGGTGCTGGTATTTTGTAAATAAAACATTGTATGCGATTTCTTTTTCCTGCAAAATCTTCTCAATCTGTTTCCAGAGAAGAATTCCTCTGCCGGATCTGGCATTTGGATTGGCAATAAATGTGTACATACCGTATTCATCCTTTGTAAGTACGAAATTTCACAAATATAGAATGCTGTATATTATGAAAAATCGTGAGTTTTAAAGTTAAAAAGTATCAGAACAATCCGTTCAGGTAAGTAGTAAGAGACCGGCGCATATTGCCTTCAAAATCAGCATCGCCGCTCTTTAAGCACCACTCGAATACATTTCCGATCACGATCATACGGATATCGGTTGTGATATCCTCCAGATCTGCGGATGGGGAAATGATTCCGGCCTTGATCACACGGTTCAGATAATCATGAACCGTGACGATCGGGTATGGTCTTTCTGTACGGATCAAAGGGTTCAGGGACTGATTCTTAGGTGTATAATAATTGGCCATAAATTCAACTCCGAGCTCTTCGCAGTAGTGAACATAATTTAAATAAACCGAGATGATTGCTTCTTTTGTCTCAGCCGCACTGGACGGAAGTCCGAGAAGATCCGGATCCATACTCGGCTGTTCTTCTATATAATAGGAAAGAAGATCATCTTTTGTCTTAAAATGATGATAAAAGCTTCCATTGGAAACGCCGGCCTCTTCGCAGATATTCTTGATCGACAACTGTTCATAGCCATGCTTTTGCAGGATCCGTTTGGCTGCCTGGAAGATCTTTGCTCTTGTTTCCCTGGATTTGATTTGTTGTTTTGAAAGTCCCTGTGATTCCTGATTCATAAGTAAAAGCCCCTTTGAGTGTTTGTATTTTCTAATAAGTTCAAGCAGCTTCAGTATAACATAGAGAAAATGTATTTTCAAGAAAACAGAGTGAACTCTGTATTGCTGCTGCCATTGCATACGATGGTGAATTCAGTTATAATTATCCGCGTAATTAAAGAAGAGAAAATTCTTCGAATACAACAAGAAAGGGACAGACAAAACATATGGATATTAATCAGGTGATTACCGGGGAACTTGGCGTCAAGAGATGGCAGGTCGATGCCGCGGTAAAATTAATTGATGAAGGCAATACGATTCCATTTATCGCAAGATATAGAAAAGAAGTCACAGGAACATTGGATGATGCACAGCTGAGAACGCTGCATGAGAGACTGATGTACCTGCGTAATCTGGAAGAGAAAAAAGAACAGGTTCTGGCAAGTATCGAAGAACAGGGGAAACTTACCGAAGAACTGAAAAAGCAGATCCTGGCAGCAGAGACGATGGTAGTGGTAGAAGATCTTTACCGCCCGTACCGTCCGAAACGCCGGACGCGTGCCATGATCGCCAAGGAGAAAGGACTGGAGCCGCTCGCAGCGATCATCACACTTCAGAAAGCGGACAAGCCGGTAGAAGTATATGCAGAAGAATATGTGGATCCGGAAAAAGAAGTAAACTCTGTCAAAGAAGCAATTGACGGGGCGAAGGATATTATCGCCGAATCAGTATCGGATGAAGCGGATTACAGAAGCTGGATCCGTAAAGCGACCGTACAGCACGGAAAGGTGATCTCACAGGCAAAAGACGAAAAAGCAGAGTCTGTATACGAGATGTATTATGATTTTGAAGAACCGGTGAACAGACTTGCCGGACACAGAGTGCTGGCACTGAACCGTGGAGAAAAAGAAAAGTTCCTTACGGTGAAGATCGAAGCACCGCAGGAGGACATCTTAAGATATCTGGAAAAGAAGATGATCCACAGTGAGAATCCGCATACCACACCGATTTTAAAAGAAGTGGCGGAAGACAGCTACAAGCGTCTGATCGCACCGGCGATCGAGCGTGAAATCAGAAGTGACCTGACAGAGAAGGCCGAAGATGGGGCAATCAGTGTATTCAAGAAGAATCTCCATCAGCTTCTGATGCAGCCGCCGATCGTTGGGCAGACCGTACTTGGATGGGACCCTGCATTCCGCACCGGATGTAAGCTGGCTGTCGTAGACCCGACCGGTAAAGTGATCGGAACGACGGTCATATATCCGACAGCACCGACAACTCCGAAGAAGATCCAGGCATCCAAAGACCTGTTGAAGAAGATCATTGCAAAATATAACATTACACTGATCTCCGTAGGAAATGGTACTGCATCCAGAGAGTCTGAGCAGTTCATCGTAGAATTGTTAAAAGAGATTCCGCAGAAAGTGCAGTATGTGATCGTAAATGAAGCAGGAGCTTCCGTATATTCGGCAAGTAAGCTTGCATCGGAAGAATTCCCGAAGTTCGACGTCGGACAGAGAAGTGCGACATCCATCGCAAGAAGACTGCAGGATCCGATGGCAGAGCTTGTGAAGATCGATCCGAAGTCCATCGGTGTCGGACAGTATCAGCATGATATGAACCAGAAGAAGTTAAGCGAAGCCTTATCCGGTGTTGTGGAAGATTGTGTAAATAAAGTCGGTGTCGACCTGAATACAGCATCCGCACCGCTTCTTTCTTACATTTCCGGAATTTCCGGAACGATTGCCAAGAATATCGTGGCATACAGAGAAGAGAACGGAAGATTCACGGACAGAAAACAGCTTTTGAAAGTCGCAAAACTTGGGCCAAAAGCATTCGAACAATGTGCCGGATTCATGAGAATTCAGAACGGTACGAACCCGTTAGACGGAACCAGCGTACATCCGGAATCTTACGAAGCAGCAGAAAAACTTCTGAAGAAACAGGGCTTTTCGCTGGAAGATATCAGCGGAGGCAAACTTACCGGACTGTCTCTTACGATCAAAGATTATGCAAGACTTGCAAAGGAACTGGAGATCGGCGAGATCACACTGCGTGATATCGTGAAAGAACTGGAAAAACCGGGACGTGACCCACGTGACGAGATGCCAAAGCCGATCTTAAGAACGGATGTTTTAGATATGAAAGACTTAAAAGAAGGCATGATCCTGAAAGGAACCGTAAGAAATGTCATTGATTTTGGTGTGTTTGTAGATATCGGAGTACACCAGGACGGACTGGTACACATTTCCGAGATTACGGATAAGAAATTCATCAAGCATCCACTGGAAGTGGTAAGTGTCGGTGATATCGTGGATGTAAAAGTAATGAGCGTGGATCTTAAGAAGAAGCGGATCCAGCTTACGATGAAGGGGATTTCATAATCTGGAAAAGAATATCTGGAAAAAAGAGATTCCAGACAGAATGAGAATAAATATAGAAGAAATCCACGATAAAAAGACAAAAAATGTGGAAAATATAAATTTACAGGCGGTTATATGGGGATAACTGTCTGTATACCAAAGTGTGCAAGAGAAGTTGCCGGGGGCAAGTTTTCAGCATAATAAAAAATAAAGTATGGAGAGAGGATGGGACATATGAAAAAAAGTTGGGGAAAAACAATCAAAACCATTCTGGGCGTACTGGGTGGCAATCTTGTGCTGTCATTTGCGGTGGCAGCTTTCATCGTACCAAATGGGATCATCATGGGAGGTGCAACCGGTATCGGTCTTACGATCAGTCATTATCTGCCGGTGAATCTGTCGATGATCATCCTGGCAATCAATGCGGTACTTTTCGTTCTTGGTGCAGTATTTCTGGGAAAGAAGTTTGCATTGACAACGATCATCAGTTCATTTACTTATCCGATATTCCTGTCAATGGTACAGTCCATTCCGGGAATAGACAAAGTGACGGAGAATAATGCGATGCTTGCGGCATTGTATGGAGGGGTTCTCCTTGGAATCGGTATCGGACTGGTGGTAAGAGTAGGTGCTTCTACCGGTGGAACCGATATACTGGCACTTGTGTTACACAAATGGTTTCATGTCCCGGTAGCGGTATTCTTGTATATCGTAGATTTTTCGGTGCTGGGATTTCAGATGCTGTTTTCAGATTCGGAACAGATACTGTATGGTATTCTGAATTTGTTTTTAAGTACGGTTGTGCTGAACCGGGTGATGCTTCTTGGAAAGTCACAGATCCAGTTATTTGTGATCTCAGATAAGTACAGAGAGATTCGTCAGAAGGTTTTAACGGATATTGATGCAGGAGTAACAATGGTAGACATTGAGACGGGGTATGGAGAGCAGAAGCAGCAGGGAGTGTTATGTGTTATACACAGCAGAAAACTGTATTCCGTAAAAGAAGCAATCCAGGAGATCGATCCGAAAGCATTTATCACCATCACACAGATCAACGAGGTAAGAGGACGCGGATTCACGATGGAAAAACTCCGTTATGATGAAGTGAATCAAAATGTGAATAACAGTCCGAAAGAAAGTATTCATTAAGGTATGAATCAAAACAAAATTATGAAAAACTAGACTTTACAGGCATTGTGAGTTAGAATGTTAACAAAGATATAAGGAAGGATGAGGTATCATTTATGGAGACATATACTGGCAAATCAATATTTAAAGGAATTGCAATTGGAAAGATATTGTTCTACCAGAAGGGAGAGCAACCTGTAAAACGTGTGAAAATAGAGGATACTGCAGAGCAGATCAAACGTTATGAGGATGCACGTGCAAAAGCAGCAGAGCAGTTACAGGGACTGTATGAAAAAGCGTTAAAAGAAGTCGGCGAAGCAAACGCAGCTGTATTTGAAGTACACCAGATGATGCTGGAAGATGATGACTATATCGATTCTGTTGTCAATATCATCGAGACACAGCAGGTAAATGCAGAATTTGCCGTTGCTACTACAGGAGACAACTTTGCAAAGATGTTTGCAGAGATGGAAGATGATTATTTCAAAGCGAGAGCAGCAGACGTAAAAGATATTTCAGAACGTATGGTAAATATCTTAAGCGGTAACGAAAGCGGCGGGGCTATCGGTGATGAACCTGTGATCGTTGTAGCAGAAGATCTTGCGCCAAGTGAGACTGTCCAGATGGATAAAGAGAAACTTCTTGCATTTGTAACCAGACTTGGATCTGCAAACTCACATACTGCAATCCTTGCAAGAACCATGAACATTCCTGCACTGATCGAAGTAGATATCAAAGAAGAGTGGAATGGAAAGATGGCAGTCGTAGATGGCTATACAGGAACATTCTATATTGATCCGGACGAAGATATCTTAAAGAAAATGCAGGAAAAGAAAGAAGAAGACATCAAAGCAAGAGAACTTCTTCAGCAGTTAAAAGGAAAAGAAGACGTAACTGTAGATGGTAAACACATCAAATTATATGCAAATATCGGCGGCGTAAAGGACGTTGCAAGTGTACTTGCCAATGATGCAGCCGGAATCGGTCTGTTCAGAAGTGAGTTCTTATATCTGGAAGCAGATAACTATCCGGATGAGGAAGCACAGTTCCAGGCATACAAGACGGTAGCTGAGAACATGGCAGGTAAGAAAGTGATCGTACGTACACTGGATATTGGTGCGGACAAGCAGGTGGATTACTTTAACCTTGACCACGAAGAGAACCCGGCTATGGGATACCGTGCAATCCGTATCTGTCTGGACAGAAGAGACATCTTCCGTACACAGCTTCGTGCACTTCTCCGTGCAAGTGCATATGGTAACATCGGAATTATGTACCCGATGATCATCTCTGTAGATGAAGTAAAAGAGATCAAGAAGATCGTAGAGTCTATCAAGGCAGAACTGACAGAAAAAGGAATCGAGTACGGTGAAGTAGAACAGGGTATCATGATTGAGACACCGGCAGCAGTGATGATCAGTGATCTTCTGGCAGAAGAGGTAGACTTCTTCAGTATCGGAACAAACGACCTGACCCAGTATACACTGGCAATTGACAGACAGAACAGTAAGCTTGACAACATTTACGATGCACATCATCCGGCAGTGCTCCGCATGATCCAGCAGACGATCGAGAACGGACACAAGGCAGGATGCTGGGTTGGTATCTGTGGAGAGCTTGGAGCAGATATGACTCTGACAGAGACATTCCTTAAGATGGGAATCGATGAACTGTCTGTATCTCCGACATTCGTGCTCCCGATCAGAAAACTGATCCGTGAGATGAGTACAAAATAATAGTTGCGCAGAGCAGCATACCGTATTATAATATCGTGTGAAAGAAGATTCTTCGGGGCAGGGTGCAATTCCCAACCGGCGGTAAAGTCCGCGAACTGATCATTCGGAGGATATCTGGTCAGAAATCTATGAACAAAGATAAGTGATAGAAATTTATGAACAGATATGGTATAAGCAATGGTCAGCCGATCTGGTGAGATTCCGGAACCGACAGTAAAGTCTGGATGAGAGAAGGATGATACGATATTTACAGGATTATCAGAATGATATCATTACCCCGTTACCTTTCAGGTGGCGGGGTTTTTTGCTTGTCAGGCGTTCGAAAGAAGCTGCCAGTGGCAGGTTCTGTAGATACTAAAGTAAGCAGGAAAAGCTGTTGTTGGCAGTTTTTTCAGATATCAAAGTATGTAATATCGTATGGTTCAATGTAAGAAGTTTCTTCCTTTAGAAAATAATTCAGTTTAAAGGAGAAAGAAAGATGAGTACAGAAGTAATGGCAAGACAAAATGAAAAAAACAGAAACAAAATCAGGACAATGGCACAGATCGGTATGTTATCGGCAATCGCAACAGTATTGATGCTGTTCGAGATCCCGCTTCCGTTCGCCCCGTCCTTCTATGAGATTGACTTCAGCGAAGTACCGATCCTGATCGGAAGCTTTGCAATGGGACCACTCGCTGGAGCGGCAATAGAATTTATTAAGATATTATTGAACTTTGCAATCAATGGAACTATGACAGCCGGAGTCGGCGAACTTGCGAACTTCCTGATTGGCTGCTCACTGGTTGTACCGGCAGCAGTGATCTATCGTAAGAAACACACCAGAACCGGAGCAGTAGCCGGAATGATCACAGGAACCGTATTCATGACTGTAGTCGGCTGTTTCCTGAATGCATTCGTATTACTTCCGGCATACGCCAAAGCATTCGGCATGCCAATCGACGGACTGGTTGGAATGGGAACTGCCGTAAACAAACATATCACAGACCTTAAGACTTTCGTGATACTGGCAGTCGGACCATTCAATCTGCTGAAAGGTGTGTTGGTGTCTTTGATTGTGTTCCTGGTTTATAAGAAGATCAGTCCGATATTGAAGATGAATAGATAAGATTGGAATTTTATTTATTAACTGGGTTGACCTCTCGGTCCTTGAAAATCCACTATATGACAAGTAATACAGTAAACTTTCGGTATCACATCAGTTATGCTCTACTATTTAATACTTCAGGCATTCGATACCCACGGAATAAAAGTTAGGAATCCTTTCCAGTGAATGTGGAGGAGGTGTTGGTAATACTTAAGGGGCAAAATTCTGCGTTAGGTATTCAAAATTTGACTGTTTGAGGCGTATGCCGAGTTTCAAATTTTGAATGCCTGCTTTTAGCAGAATTTTGCCCCTTTAGTATTACCCGCTGACGGAACCTGAACAGGAAAGGATTCCTAACTTTTATTCCGGTCCGGGTAGCCACTGCCTGATGCATTAAATAGTCCAAATTACTCCGCCGGACATATCTCCACCCAATACCCATCCGGATCATTGATAAAATAGATACCCATCTCCGGGTTTTCAAAACAGACACAATCCATTTCCTTATGGAATGCCAGTGCCGCGTCCATATCATCTGTCTGCATTGCCAGGTGGATCTCATTATCACCAAGATCGTAAGGTCTGTCCATGTCGCGAAGCCATGTGAGCTCTAATTTATGCGGGGTAGTGTCATCACCCATGAATACCAGTTTGAAGCTTCCGTCAGCCGCTTCAGTCTCTTTTGTAATCTTAAGACCAAGTGCTTTCTGATAGAACTCGATGGACTTGTCAAGATCAGCAACATTGATGTTGTTGTGATAAAATGTGAATTTCATACAAATTCCTCCAATATTAGTAAATGTTAATATAATTAAGCTACTATCTGAAAGTATATCATGAGTAGCAGAAGAAAAAAAGATGTGTTATACTTAAAGATACTGAATACAGTGATTTCACAAAATGGAAAGGGAGAGCTTATGATAATAGAGACAAACAGTGAGAAAGAAACCTGGGAACTTGGATATAATCTGGGGGAGAAAGCATGTGCGGGACAGGTGTATACATTGGTGGGAGATCTGGGTGTCGGAAAGACGATATTTACCAAAGGTCTTGCCAAAGGATTGGGGATAGAAGAACCGGTCAGCAGTCCTACATTTACCATTGTGCAGGTCTATGATGAAGGAAGACTGCCCTTTTATCATTTTGATGTGTACAGGATCGGTGATGTGGAAGAGATGGATGAGATTGGCTATGATGATTACATTTACGGAGAAGGTGTCAGCCTGATCGAGTGGGCGAATCTGATCGAGGAGATATTACCGGAACATTACACAGAGATTAAGATAGAAAAGGATCTGGAAAAAGGATTCGATTACCGGAGGATTACAATATGCGAATATTAGCATTAGACAGCTCTGGACTGGTCGCCAGTGTAGCTGTAGTTGAAGATGGGGCAATGGATGACCAGGTCATTGCTGAATATACAGTGAATTATAAAAAGACACATTCACAGACATTACTTCCGATGCTGGATGAGATCGTGAAGATGACAGAGATGGAGCTGAATACGGTAGATGCGATCGCAGTAGCCGGAGGTCCGGGATCATTCACGGGACTTCGTATCGGTTCGGCGACAGCCAAGGGACTTGGACTGGCACTTAAGAAACCGTTGATCCATATCCCGACATTGGAAGGACTTGCGTATAACCTGTGTGGAATCGCAGATATTGTGTGCCCAATCATGGATGCGAGACGCGGGCAGGTGTATGCAGGTATCTATGCATTTGACGGCCAGAAACTCCAGATACTGGAAGACCAGATGGCGGTTCCGATAGAAGAACTGGGAGAAAAGCTGAAGAAATATTTAAATGAAGGAAGAAAAGTAACCTTCCTCGGTGACGGGGTTCCTGTGCATAAGACAAAGATCACAGAAGATATCCTGCCGGGAGAAGCAGTTACATTTGCGCCGGCGAATATGAACCGGCAGAGAGCTGCATCCGTAGGAACACTGGGAATGCAGTATTATAGAGAAGGAAAGATTGAAACTGCAATGGAGCACCAACCGGATTATCTCCGTGTGTCTCAGGCAGAAAGAGAACGGAAGGAGAGAATGGGAAATGTATAGATTTCAGTGTGATTATACCGAAGGAGCACATCCGGCGATTATGCAGAGGATGATGGAGACTAATATGGAGCAGACCAACGGATATGGACTGGATCCATACTGCGACAGTGCAAGACAGAAGATCAAGGATCTGTGTGACTGTCAGGAGGCAGACGTGCATTTCCTGGTAGGCGGGACACAGACCAACACAACAGTGATCAGTGCCGCACTCCGTCCTTATCAGGGAGCAGTTGCAGCAGTAAGCGGACATATTAATGTACATGAGACCGGGGCGATTGAAGCGACCGGTCACAAAGTGCTGCCGCTTCCAAGTGAAGACGGCAAGATCAGTGCAGTGCAGGTTGATGAGATGTGTCATGCACACTTTACAGACGGAAGTCAGGAACATATGGTGCAGCCGGGGATGGTATATATTTCCCATCCAACAGAGAATGGAACACTGTATACAAAGAAAGAATTAATGGATCTGTATGAAGTGTGCCGGAAATATGATATGTTATTGTTCCTTGACGGAGCACGTCTTGGCTACGGACTGATGGCGGAGACGAATGATATTACACTTGCAGACCTTGCAAAATATACAGATGTATTCTATATCGGCGGAACCAAGGTTGGTGCGTTGTTTGGCGAAGCTGTTGTAATCACAAATGATGCATTGAAAAAGGATTTCCGCTATATGATCAAGCAGAATGGCGGAATGCTGGCAAAAGGCCGTCTTCTTGGCATCCAGTTCGACACACTGTTTACGAACAATCTTTATTTTGAAATTTCGGCACATGCAGATGAACTTGCAATGAAGCTTAAGAAGACATTTCAGGAAAAGGGATACGGCCTGCGTTATGATTCCTATACAAATCAGCAGTTCCCGATCCTGCCGGATGACCATATCGAAAAATTAAAAGAAAAATATGTGTTTGAATTCTGGGAGAAAGTGTCGGATACAGAAAGTGCAGTCAGATTCTGTACAAGCTGGGCGACAAAGCCGGAAGTGGTGGACGAACTGATCAGGGATATCGAGGCATGTTAAAGAACCAGATGCAAAAGGATCAGATATTAAAGAGTCAGACAATGGAAAATCAGATGGGAACAGGCAAGATGACTGGAATACGTAAGGCAGAATTAGCGGATCTTTCGGAGATTGCTGCGTTAGAAAAGAAAATATTTTCCGATGCATGGAGTCTGAAAAGTCTGGAAGAGACATGGAATCAGAAGAATGCTGCGATATTTGTGGCAAAGACAGAAGGAAAAACCGCAGGCTATCTCATTTTCTATTATGTATTAGATGAAGGAGAGATTGCCAGGATCGCAACTGCTCCTTCTATGCGCAGACAAGGGGCTGCCGGACAGATGTTTCGGAAGCTTCTGGCATTCTGTCAGGAACAGAAGATAACAAGAATCATGCTGGAAGTAAGAGAAAACAACGAAGCTGCCAGAAGATTTTATGAGAAATGCGGATTTACAGAAGATGGGATCCGCAGAAATTACTATGAAAATCCAAAAGAAAATGCTGTTTTGATGTCAAAAAATCTGTAGGAAACAATGGTAATTCTTACAGCACTTTCCACTGGTCAGCAGACAGATGGAAAGCTATAATATAGGCGTAACCGAGAGATCAACAGACTGAGAATAATGAAATGAGAACAATGTAACAGGAGAAAAGCACCGGGAAAACCGGTGACAGGATTACAGGAGGAACGGTATGCGCCAGTTTGAAGAACAGACAAAAAAAGTAAAAGAAGTTACCAGTATCGTATGTAATAAATGTGGCAGAGTGATCCCGGTGGTAGAAGGGGTTCCCCAGGAAGATGTCCTGACGGTGGACAAACGGTGGGGATATTTTTCCGAAAAAGATAACCGGACAGATCATTTTGACCTTTGCGAAGCCTGTTATGACGAACTGACAGGAAGCTTTAAGATTAAACTGGAAGAAGACTAGAGGAAGAATAGAGGAAAATTATGTTAGATGTATGTTTGTTAGGAACCGGAGGGATGATGCCGTTGCCATACAGATGGCTGACATCCCTGATGGTGCGTTACAATGGAAGCAGTCTTTTGATCGACTGCGGAGAAGGGACACAGATCGCGATAAAAGAAAAGGGATGGAGTTTTAAACCGATAGACGTGATCTGTTTTACGCATTATCACGGAGACCATATCAGCGGACTTCCGGGCCTGCTTCTTACAATGGGAAATGCAGACCGTACCAAACCGCTTACATTAATCGGACCGAAAGGACTGGAACGGGTAGTGAATGCCCTGCGTGTGATTGCACCGGAGCTTCCGTTCCAGATTAAATATATGGAAATTACAGAAGCCGAGCAGACATTTGAATTGAATGGCTACCGGCTGAAGGCATTTCGTGTGAATCACAACGTGATCTGCTATGGTTATACGATGGAGATCGACCGTGCAGGAAAATTCGATGTGGAAAGAGCAAAGGCATCGAATATCCCGCAGGAATACTGGGGACTTTTACAAAAGGGTGAAACGATAGAGACAAAGAGACACGTGTACACGCCGGATATGGTGCTTGGACCGGCAAGAAAAGGAATCAAGCTTACGTATACCACAGATACCAGACCGACGGAATCCATTAAGCAGAATGCAAAGCATTCCGATCTCTTTATCTGTGAAGGAATGTATGGCGAAAAAGATAAGCAGAAAAAAGCAAAAGAATATAAGCATATGACATTCTACGAAGCGGCACAGCTTGCAAAAGAAGCAGAAGTAAAAGAAATGTGGCTGACACATTATAGCCCGTCACTGACAAAACCAGAGGAATATATGGATGACGTCAAGGCAATATTCCCGAATTCAATCGCAGCAAAAGATAAGCGCTCGGTAGAACTGGTATTTGAAGATTAGGAGGGAAAAAATGAGCGAGACAAAAGATGTATTAATACTGGCGATCGAAAGTTCCTGTGATGAGACAGCAGCGGCAGTGGTAAAGAATGGAAGAGAAGTACTGTCTAATGTCATTTCTTCGCAGATTGCCCTGCATACATTGTATGGAGGTGTTGTGCCGGAGATCGCATCCAGAAAACATATAGAAAAAATTAATCAGGTGATTGAGGAAGCTCTGAAAGAGGCCGAGGTAACACTGGATGACATTGATGCAATTGGTGTAACCTACGGACCGGGACTGGTAGGCGCACTTCTGGTAGGTGTGGCAGAGGCAAAGGCAATCGCATATGCAGCGGGTAAACCACTGGTCGGAGTGCATCATATTGAAGGGCATATTGCGGCCAATTTTATCGAACACAAAGAATTAGAACCGCCATTTTTCTCACTGGTAGTATCCGGAGGACATACACATCTGGTACGTGTGAAAGATTATGGCAAATTTGATATCATCGGAAGAACCAGAGATGATGCGGCAGGAGAGGCATTTGACAAAGTGGCCCGTGCAATCGGACTTGGCTATCCGGGCGGACCGAAGATTGACAAGGTGGCAAAAGAAGGAAATCCGGATGCAATCGCATTTCCACGTGCAAATGTAGAAGATGCACCGTATGACTTCAGTTTCAGTGGATTGAAATCTGCCGTTCTGAATTATATCAACGGATGTAAGATGAAAGGTGAAGAATACAATCAGGCAGATATTGCGGCTTCTTTCCAGAAAGCAGTGACGGATGTGCTGGTTGCAAAAGCCATGCATGCAGTGGAAGAATATAAAGTGGACAAATTCGCTATTGCAGGCGGGGTGGCATCGAATAGTGCTCTTCGTGCGGCAATGAAAGAAGCATGTGAGGAACGAGGCGTGAAATTCTATTATCCGTCTCCAATTTTCTGTACCGATAACGCTGCAATGATCGGAGTGGCGGCTTATTATGAATATATGAATGGGACAAGAAGCGGATGGGATCTGAATGCAGTTCCGAATCTGAAGCTTGGCGAGCGTTAATTAAGAAAAATCAAGGCAAAATTAAGGCGGGAAAAGCAAATGAAGAAGAGATGCGTGGCAATCGTACTTTCGGCAGGACAGGGAAAAAGAATGGGAACATCTATCCAGAAGCAGTATATCGAACTGTGTGGAAAACCCATCATCTGTTACTGCCTGGAAGCATTTGAAAAGTCAGAAATTATTGACGATGTGATCATGGTGGCCGGAGCCGGACAGGAAGATTACGTGACGGAAAAGATTGTAAATAAATATCATTTTGGAAAAGTACGTGCAGTAGTATCAGGCGGTAAAGAACGCTACGACTCTGTCTGGAATGGATTAAAGGCTGTCCGTGACGGTATGGCGGGAGAAGAAGCGAAAGAAGGCTATGTCTATATTCATGACGGTGCCAGACCGTTCGTAGATGAAGAGATTATAAAGAGGGCTTATACATGTGTGGAAGAAAACCGTGCATGTGTTGCCGGCATGCCAAGCAAAGATACGGTAAAGATCGTAGATGAAAATCAGTTTGCAGTTACTACACCTGCGCGCAAATACGTATGGATTGTTCAGACCCCTCAGGTATTCGAGACAGCCCTTATTACACAGGCATATGAGAAGCTGATGCAGCATGACAGGGAAAATGTAACCGATGATGCCATGGTAGTAGAGCAGGAGATGCAGATTCCTGTGAAATTGTTTGAAGGCTCTTATTGTAATATTAAGATTACGACACCGGAAGATCTGGAGACTGCAAAAGGGTTTATTGAGCATATATAATTATAGTGTAAAGAAGCGTTGTATTTTAATTATAGAGGTGTTTTATCCTCTGGAAATGCTTTGACCTTATTATAGAGGTATAGAGAGATTGTGCTTTATACTTTACGGATGACTTAGTGACGGGCAGCCGGAAGAAGCTGTCCGTGGCAGTCTTTGTATAAGTGTATTTATAGGTGGAAAATACAGAAAAATAAGGAAAATACAAAAAAACAAAAAAAGTTTGAAAAAAGTGTTGACGACAGTAAAAAGCTGTGATAGAATACATCTTGTCGCTGAGGTGATACGGAAGCGGCAGACAAGTAAATAGATGGAGAGGTATCGAAGTGGTCATAACGAGGCGGTCTTGAAAACCGTTTGTCCGAA
>URTM01000021.1 GCA_900550865.1 uncultured Dorea sp.
CCACAAGTGTGTCTTCTGGTGATTCCGTTATCGTCCTTTTTAATAAAACACCTCCTGAAACAGCAATTACTGTTATAGCTACTATCAGCCCAAAAATCTTACAAACGTAAGATTTTTGGGTATTTTGCTTTTTTCGTCTTCTTTTCATAGATATTCCTTTCTTCTAATTTTTTCTTTCTTAAATCTTACGCTTGTAATATTTAAAAGTCAAGTCTATTCTCTGTATCTTGCGTTTGTTCTGTACTTTTTTATTACTTTTATTTTATTATCAAAAATGCCGAACACTTTTACGCATTTCATGATATACTTAAATCAGTTTTTACACGGATACAAGGAGAAACAGATTATGAAAAAACTCAGAATCTTATGGGGAATTTTAAAACGTACACGGGCAGATCATATCCTTTTAGGTTTTGTCCTCTTCCTTCTGGCCGATGCCGCCGTTATCCAGCTTGTCGAACCGGATATCCACCGCTATGGTGATGCGCTGTGGTATTGTTACGCCGTCATCTCTACCGCCGGATTTGGAGACATTGTTACCGTCACACTGATTGGAAAGATCTGTTCCGTCCTACTCACGATTTACACTATTTTTGTCGTTGCGATCGTCACAGGTGTTGTTGTAAACTTCTACACACAACTGGTTGAAATGCAGCAAAAAGAAACACTTGCTATGTTCATAGATAAGCTGGAACGGCTCCCGGAGCTTTCAAAAGAGGAACTGGAACATATTTCACAGAAAGTCCGCAAATTCCGTTAAAAAATACCCGCTGTCAATATGTATTCCTGTTTACATCGTTGAAACACATACTGATAACGGGTATTTTTTCACTATACTTCTTTTCCCATCTTCTTTACACATTTACTTCCCACTGCTGCCGCAATAAATATCCATATAAATATCTTCACCGGAAAGCACAGGAACAAAAGCATGGTCACCGCCAGCGGCTTCTTCATAATACCTCCCAGAAGCGTCGATGTTACAACCGCTGCCGCAAATACAACATGACTGTCCCCCTGCTGTCCGAAGAACAGCATTGCAAGTCCATATCCCAGACACACTCCCGCAAAAATAACCGGGAAAAAATGTCCTCCTTTTAATCCAAACTGGATACAGAGATTTGTCAATATGATTTTCAGAAATGCTACGCCAATCAATGCTATCGCCATATAACCGGCATACTCTTTCATAAGGACACCCATCTGCTCTTCTCCCGAAAACATCACTGCCGGTATCAGCATTCCGATCACACCCAGACATAGCCCCGCCAGAATTTCTTTTACGACACCCGGAATTTTTCCGGCAATGATTCCGGTTACCGTGTGTGTCGTCTCATAAAAATATGAAAGCACACATCCACAGAACATATACACAAGCATCATCACATAATCGATTCTCTGTACTGCAACTGTATCAAATGACGGAAAACCGGACATTCCTCCGCCCAGCAAAGCGGAAAGTCCTGCATAACTTCCGGTTCCGGCTGCAAGTGCAATTCCATATATGAAGATCTTTGATCCCCGGCCCGCTTCTGCTAGCTGCATATCCGGATCTTCCTCCACCTCAAAGATCCCAAATAACGGTGCATGAAATAACACACTAAGGGAAACGGCTGCACCGATCTGTGAATATTCCTTTGTATGCTGTTTTGCAAATTTCAGATTTTCTCCTGCCCAGTAACATAAGCCTACGATAATCCCGGTAAGTCCTGCCTCAGGACCTACACTGCTTCCGATCAGAAGCGGCAGCAGTGCTGCGATCATCATAACCAGCATATTTTTATATTCGTATCTTTTTTCTTTCTTTACTTTTCCCATGACGGTTTCCATATCTTCCGGATAATCCCCGTATAACTTTCGAAATATCCCGATAATGGCTCCGCCCACCGTACACACGAGCACTGTATAATACGGAATATGGATTCTTTCCGGTATCCACTCCCATATCATTTCTGTTCCTGATGCCATAATCTTCAGCAATGCCCAGACCAAAGCTCCCGCCACAGTTCCAATGACCGCACAGAATGCCCACAACTCCAATTGATTTTTTATTTTGATCTTCTGTATATTCTTTTCCATAATCCACTCTTATCCAGTTCTTTTTATCCCTTCTGCTCCTTCTCATCTCTTACCTGCGGGATCAGTGATGCCGCAAGCTTTCCTTTGCCACGGTGCTTCAGATACAAGATCCCGATGATCGAGAATACCACTGCTCCGATAAAATTCACCATCAGATCTTTCATCGTATCCACAATTCCGATATCCAGATATCCTCCCAGATTCCATTTTTCACCATTGATCACCACTGACTGGATATCCACATGCACCGGAACATTTGCACCTGTCGGATTGAGTTTTACCGAGCTGATTGATGGAAGGATCCAGTCTTTCTGCATATCCAGTCCGAAGAACCAGTCCATTGAAAATTCAAAGAACTCCCACAATACACCGACTGTCATCGAAAAACAGAACGCGAAAAACGCCACAAAATACGGCGACATTTTAATCGAGAACCGGTCACTCCGGTTAAACAGGTCGATCAGTGCAAATCCAATCGCTGCCATAAGGAAACCGTTTGTCGTATGTAAGATGGTATCCCATACCGGAATCTTTACATAAAATGCGTTGATCTCACCCAGTATTTCTGCTGAGAAGATAAATATCAGAATCACAGTCTCCAGTCCAACCGGAATCGTCACGCCAAGTGTCTGATCCAGCATTTCCGGAACCATGAATAAAAACAGTGTCAGTATCCCCAGAAACATATTATGATAGTTTCCAAGGAAAAACTGTCTGATCACAGATAATACGACCAGAATTGTTAAAAACAACTGTACCTTTGTCCTTTTTTTCCTCAAATTCATTCCTTTAAAATTCATAACATCACTCCATTCATTCTCCTTTGGTTTTCTTTACTTCTACAATAACATATCCCCTCTCTAGTATCCATACTCTTTTCGTGCCCGGTACTGTGGAATCTCATACTAAATCTCTATCCTGCATTCCGTATTCAACCCATGCATCCTTTTCTCTTTATATATATATCCTTTATCCCCATAATAACACATTTTTCACTTCTGAACATATAAAAAAAGAGCCCGCAAAACGCGGGCTCCTCAAAATCATATTTTTACTTTTCGTTCATCCTATTCGAATGACTGCTCTGTACGGTTGATGATCTCATCCTGTAATGGTTTGCTTAAGTTACGGAAGAAGTCACTGTATCCTGCAACACGAACGATCAGGTCTCTGTAATCATCCGGGTTCTTCTGAGCTTCGATCAGTGTCTGTCTGTCGATGACATTGAACTGAATGTGATGTCCATCCATTGCAAAGTAGCTGCGGATCAGGCTTGACATATTCTCAAGACCTTTCTCTCCTGCTACTACATCAGGTGTGAACTTCTGGTTCAGAAGTGTTCCTGCTGTTGCAAGGTGATCCATCTTAGAGCAAGACTTGATAACAGCTGTAGGTCCGTTTGTATCGGCAGATTTCTCTGGTGAGATACCTTCTGATACAGGTACGTTAGCCTTTCTTCCGTTTGCAGTTGCTCCGATTACTTCACCGAAGTATACGTGGCATGTTGTAGGAAGCATATCTACTCCGTACTTTCCGCCTCTCATAGTCGGACGTCCTGTGATCAGGTCGTGATACAGGTTGAATACATCCTGCATCAGGCTGTCTGCATAGTCGTCATCGTTACCATATTTCGGTGTTTTGTCATGTACCATACGGAAGATTGCATCGTAACCTTCAAAATTATGATCCATTGCTTCAAGCAGTTCTTCCATTGAGAAGTTCTTCTTGTCGAATACGTTGTATTTTACAGCTGCCAGACAGTCTGTAACTGTTCCGATACCTACACCCTGAATATAGTTTGTATTGTATCTTGCTCCACCTGCATTGTAGTCTTTTGCATTGCTGATGCAGTCGTTTGTAACAACTGACAGACAAGGTGCAGGCATATTTTCAGCATATAATTTCTCGATCACGTTGTTTCCACGGATCTTGATATCGATAATATGTTTCAGCTGTTTCTGGAATGCATCCCATAATTCGTCATATGACTTGAAGTCTTTTGCTTCACCTGTCTTAAGACCAAGCTGTTTTCCGGATTCTTTATCAAATCCATTGTAAAGTGTCAGCTGGAATACCTTAGGAATGTTCAGGTATCCTGTCAGGATATAAGCTTCGCTTCCCCATGCTCCTGTCTCAACACATCCTGAAGAGCCGCCGCGGCGTGCATCTTCCAGAGATTTTCCTGCATTGATAAGCTCCATGGTCTGTGCTTCTGTATTGTAGAATGCCGGCTGTCCCCATCCTTTTCTTGAGATCTCGCATGCTCTCTTTAAGAAACGTGCAGGAGTCTTCTTACTGATGGTTACGTTAGAGTTTGGCTGAACCAGTTTCATCTCATCCATACAGTCAAGGATCAGATAGCTGACAGCGTTAACTCCGTCACGTCCGTCCGGTGTAACTCCACCTGTATTGATATTTGCAAAGTCTACATATGTAGCACTTTCTTTTAATGTGATACCTACTTTAACCGGTGCAGGCTGATTGTAGAATTTCACCCATAAGCACTCTAACAGTTCTTTGGCTCTCTCATCATCCAGAATTCCTGCTTCTGTATCAGCTTCATAGTATTTGATCAGATGCTGGTCAAGACGTCCCGGGCTGAATGCATCCCATGGGTTCAGTTCTGTTGTAACTGCCAGATGTGTAAACCAGTATAACTGGATTGCCTGCCAGTATGTCTGTGGTGCATGTGCAGGTACAACCTCCAGGTTGGCTGCGATCTGTTTTAATTCTTCTTTACGTACCGGATCAGCCTCTTTTTCAGCCATCTCCAGTGCTAATTCATGATATCTCTCACCAAGAATGATCACTGCATCACAGGAAATATCCATGGCCTTCAATTCTTCCATCTTATCCAGTGCTTCCGGATCATTCATGAAATCCAGAGAATCCATCGTCTTTTTAATCTTCTCTTTGTAATCCAGATATCCTGTTGTAAATACCTGTTCTCCACCACATGTATGTCCAGGTCCTCTCTGTTCCATGAACTCTGTGAACATACCAGCTGAATAGCAGTCATTCCATTCAGGAGTCATAGCAGCCAGAAGTTTCTCTCTCATGCTTCGTCCCTGCCAGAATGGGATGATCTCTTCTTCCTGAAGCTTTCTGTCTTCTTCTGTTGTATGGAACGATACCAGATCGCGTTCGCTCATGACTGTCATATCTTCTACGCTGTGACAGCACAGTTCCGGGAATGTAGGTGATGCCTGTGGATCTTTTCCTTTCTCTCCTACGATCAGTTCTCCGTCTCCCAGATACAGTGTCTTCTTAGAGAAATACTCTTTTAACACCATAGATCTCATAACCGGGATAGAATACTTTCCGTCATTTTCTTTGTAAAAATCTGTCTCGATTTTCGCTCTTTCCAGATCGATATGTACCGGTGTGGTAACACTCAGCTCTCTTAACTTCTGGATTCTTTCGTTCATGCCTCTTTTTGCTGCCATTGTTTTAACCTCCTATCTTTGTGTTAGAAAAACCTGCTTCCTGGAATAGTTTCACAAAACCTTCCATCTCTTCTTTTGTCGGTGCATTCAAGTCATTACCTTTATATTCCATATCCAGCTTTGGATACTTACTGCTTCCCGTATTGTGATACGGCAGTAAATTGACCTGTGCCGGGTGGATATCATGTTCTTTCAGGAAACGGATCGTCTCTTTCATATTCTCTTCGTTTCCATTTACTTCCTTAACGGTAGGAATACGGATATAAATCCTTGCTCCCGCATCAGAAAGCTTTACAAGATTGTCTAAAATCAATTTATTGTCTACTCCGATATACTGCTTATGCAATTCCGGATTCATTACCTTTACATCATATAAGAATGTATTGACATATGGAAGGATTGCTTCGAACTTTTCATATGGAACATATCCGCATGTATCAATTGTAAGCGATACTTCTTCTTTATTCAAGGCTTTTGCAATTGCAAGTATATAATCTGTCGACATTGCCATCACTTCGCCGCCGGAAAGTGTCACGCCTCCGCCGGACTGTTCATAGAACATCAGATCCTTCATCAGTTCCTTTACCAGTGCTTTTACCGGATATTCCTGGCCAACGATCTCCCGGATTCCCTGTGTACAGAAATTCTCACATTTTCCACAGAGCTTACAAAGCTTTTTATCAAGCTTCGGTCTTCCGTCTTCCATGGTGATCGCGCCGTTCGGACAGACTTTCGCACATGCACCGCAGCCGGTACATTTCTCAACATCATACTGGATTTCCTGTTCAAAGCGCTGTGTCTCCGGATTGTGACACCATACACACTTTAACGGACATCCTTTAAAAAATACGGTAGTACGGATTCCGTCTCCGTCATGAATAGAATACTTCTGGATGTTTGTTATAAGATCCATGATATTCTCCTTTCTTCTCATCGAACTTGTTGTTTTCCTCATTTTTCACTCGTTTTAGACCAACGTTCGTACTATAGTCTAATCATAGCAAAAGAAATAGAGTTTGTCAAGACTTTGACAAACTCTATTGTGGTATTTTAACATTTTACTTCCGTTAATGAATTAAATTTCCAGGAACTGACTCTCCACCAGCTCCCATATCTCATCCCGTCCCTGTTTTGTCACTGAAGAGAATGGAATCACAATTGTTCCAGGTAATACTCCCAGCCCTTCTTTTACGATCTTGATCTGTTTGTCTTTCTGGCTGCGTTTGATCTTGTCAAGCTTTGTTGCGATGATCACCGGATTGAAGCCCTGTGACACGATCCACTCATACATCATCTTGTCATTACCGGATGGTTTGTGACGGATGTCGATCAGAAGAAAGACAACTTTCAACTGCTTTGATCCATGCAGATAGCGTTCGATCAGCTGTCCCCACTTGATTTTTTCCTGTTCGGATACCTTTGCATATCCGTATCCCGGAAGGTCTACCAGATATAACTCTTCGTTGATGTTATAGAAGTTGATCGTCTGTGTCTTTCCCGGTGTTGCGGATATCCTTGCGTAAGATTTACGGTTCATAAGTGCATTGATCAGGGATGACTTTCCTACGTTGGATTTCCCTGCAAATGCGATCTCCGGAAGTGTATTCTCCGGAAGCTTGCTGGTGATTCCACATACGGTTTCCAGGTTAATATTTCTGATTATCATATATTTCTCCTTTGATTCATCTCCTGACCAGTGTCAGAAGATCTGACTATACGAGTGCTTCTCTCAGCACCTCATTCATGTGTGTTACGAATTTTATTTCCAGTCCCTTTGTAATCTCTGTTGAGATTTCCTCAACATCTCTTTCATTTTTCGCAGGGACAAGTACAATCTTCATTCCTGCATTTTTTGCAGCCAGAAGCTTCTCTTTCAGACCTCCGATCGGAAGTACCCGGCCGCGCAGTGTGATCTCTCCTGTCATTGCAAGGTCTGCCCGCACTTTTCTTCCTGTCACTGCAGACATGATTGCAGTTGCCATCGTAATACCGGCAGACGGTCCGTCTTTTGGAACAGCCCCTTCCGGAATATGGATATGTATATCGTGTTTCTTGAAGAAATCATCTGCAATGCCATGTTCTTTGCTGACCGAACGGATATAACTGATTCCGGTTCTTGCAGATTCTTTCATGACATCACCAAGCTGGCCGGTCAGAAGAATCTCTCCTTCTCCCGGCATCATATTCACTTCAATCTGAAGTGTATCGCCTCCGACGCTGGTCCATGCAAGTCCGCGTACGATACCAACCTCATCTTCTTCATTTGCCATCTGGTAGCTGTATAATTCTTTTCCAAGATAGTGTTCCAGATTACGTTCTGTCACATGTATCGCTGTCTTCTTTTTCTCCAGAATCTCCATGGCTGCTTTACGGCAGATATCTCCGATCTTCCGTTCTAACTGACGGACACCGGCTTCTTTGGTATAATTTCTTGCCATTTTCCAGATTGCATTCTTACTGATGGTTACCTGATCTGCTTTCAGTCCGTGCTTTTCAATCTGCTTTGGAATCAGATGTTCCTGCGCAATATGCAGTTTTTCATTTTCTGTATAACTGGTCACTTCGATGACTTCCATACGGTCAAGAAGTGGTCTTGGAATGGTCTGCAGACTGTTCGCCGTTGTAATGAATAACACTTCCGACAGATCCATCGGTACTTCCAGATAATGGTCTACGAACTTATTATTCTGTTCGCCGTCCAGTACTTCCAGGAGCGCCGAGAAGGTATCTCCCTTATAGTCATTGCTGACTTTATCGATCTCATCCAGCAGCATCAGCGGGTTCTTAACTCCCGCCTGTTTCATTCCATTTGCAATTCTTCCCGGCATTGCTCCTACATAAGTCTTTCTGTGACCTCTGATCTCAGCTTCATCACGGACACCACCAAGCGAAATTCTTACATACGGTTTCTTCAATGCTCTGGAAAGAGACTTTGCGATCGAAGTCTTACCGGTTCCCGGAGGTCCCACCAGACAGATGATCGGTGCTTCTCCTTTTTTTGTAAGCGCACGTACTGCAAGGTATTCCAGTACACGTTCTTTTACTTTCTCCAGACCATAATGATCTTCATCCAGTACCTGTCTTGCAAATGCAATGTCTTTGTGTTCCTTGCAGGTTTTATCCCATGGCATCTCAAGCATTGTCTCGATATAAGTCCGGATGACACCTGTCTCCGCCGGAGAATTCATGGAATTGCGGAATCTTTTGATCTCTTTGTTCAGTTTTTCTTTTACTTCTTTCGAAGCTTTCAAGGCATCAGCTGCCTGCTGAAATTCATCGGCATCTGACATGGTATTGTCATCTCCGAGTTCCTCACGGATTACTTTCAGTTCTTCCCGTAAGATGTATTCCCGCTGGTTCTTATCCACACGTTCTTTCACCTTACTCTGGATCTCTTCTTTTACCTTCTGTGCCTGGATCTCATTCACAATCTTATACACCAGAAGTTCATAACGTCTCATAACGTTCGTCTCTTCCAGTAATTCCTGTGCATCTTCAAATGAAAATGGCATATTTGCAGCGATCACATCTACCAGATATTTCAGATCACGGATGGATTCCACCTGCATGCCAAGTTCCTTTGAAAGCTTCGGATTCTTTAACAGATATTCTTTAAATACGTCCTGTAATCCCCGGACCATTGCTTCCAGGTTCATTGGATTTTCTTCTGTCTGTTCTTCGGATACTTCTTCATCATCCGGCAGTTCTACTACCGTTGCCTGAAGATATGGTGTCTCGCTGTCCAGCCTTACAAGACTTGCTCTTGCTTCTCCGGATACAAGTACACGGCTCATTTTCTTTGGTAATTTTACCACCTGTCTTATGGTAACCACACAGCCGACCAGATATACGTCTTCTGCTCCCGGCTCTTCTATCTCCAGATCCTTCTGAGCGCTGACGAATAACTTCTGGCCGTTTTTTACTGCCTCTTCAATCGCCTGCAGTGATTTTTCCCTGCTTACGTCAAAATGTCTGACCTCTTCCGGCAATATCGTAAGCCCTCTTAAGGCAACCATAGGCAGACTATAGGTTTCTCCTGTCATATATTCACACTCCTGTTCATCGACCGGATTATTGGTACAAAATCAGCGGGTACAATATTCTTCGCACCCGCCGTCTTTCTTTTCATTTATTATGCACTTTCTGAGTCAGGTTCTGCATGTTCACATACAGGTTCTCCTGTTCCTTTCACAACATCTTCTGTGATGCGGCATGATTTCAATGTCTCATCCGATGGTGCTTTATACATGATATCCATCATGATACTTTCCATAATCGCTCTCAGACCTCTTGCCCCCGTCTTTCTCTTCAGGGAAGTCTCTGCGATTGCTTCCAGTGCTTTATCATCAAATGTAAGCTCTACATCGTCCAGTTCCAGCAGTTTCTGATACTGTTTGGTCAACGCATTCTTTGGCTCTGTAAGGATCTTCACCAGTGCATCTTTATCCAGCATCTCCAATGCTACCGTTACCGGTACACGGCCTACAATTTCCGGAATCAGACCGAATTTTACAAGATCCTGCGGCAGGATCTGCTGAAGCAGTCTGTCCACATCATCTTCATGTTTTTCCGCAATCTCTGCATTAAATCCAATCGACTTCTGATCAATACGTTTCTCAACGATCTTTTCAATTCCTTCAAAGGCTCCGCCACAGATAAATAAAATATTCGTGGTATCGATCTGGATCATCTCCTGATGTGGATGCTTTCTTCCCCCCTGCGGAGGTACATTTGCAACCGTTCCCTCAATGATCTTCAGGAGTGCCTGCTGCACACCTTCACCAGATACATCTCTGGTGATCGACGGATTCTCTGATTTTCTCGTAATCTTATCAATCTCATCAATATAGATGATTCCGTACTCTGCACGTTCGATATCTCCGTCTGCAGCCTGAATGATCTTCAGAAGAATGTTCTCTACATCTTCTCCGACATATCCGGCCTCTGTCAGTGCTGTTGCATCAGCAATTGCAAACGGTACTCCCAGAATCTTTGCCAGTGTCTGTGCCAGAAGCGTCTTACCGCAACCTGTCGGTCCAAGCATAAGAATATTACTCTTTCCAAGTTCTACTCCCATGTCTCTTCCTGACATTACACGTTTATAATGATTATAAACGGCTACTGATAATACCTTCTTCGCTTCATCCTGACCAATGACATATTCATCCAGAAATGCTTTAATCTCTTCCGGTTTTAAAAGATTGATATCCGAGAACGGATTCCATTCTCTTCCGTTCTCGTATTCAAATTCTTCTTCTATAATCTCTGCGCAGACATCTACACACTCATCACAGATATATGCCCCGTTCGGACCTGCGATCAGCTTTCTTACCTGATTCTGCGTCTTGTTACAGAACGAGCATCTTACCTGATCATCGTTCTTTCCTACCATACTTTTCACCTCGTCTGAGGACTGCCCTAGCGGTTCTTGATGACTTCGTCGATCAGACCATATGCTTTGGCTTCTTCTGCAGTCATGAAATTATCTCTTTCTGTGTCTGCATTGATGACCTCTAACGGCTGTCCTGTATTTTCTGCCAGAATCTGATTCAGTTTCTGACGGGTTTTTAAGATATGATCTGCTGCGATCTGAATCTCTGTTGCCTGTCCCTGAGCTCCGCCAAGTGGCTGGTGGATCATGATCTCAGAATTTGGAAGTGCAAGTCTCTTGCCCTTTGTTCCTCCTGTAAGAAGGAATGAACCCATACTTGCAGCCATGCCGATACAGATTGTCTCAATATCACATTTGATATACTGCATGGTATCATAAATTGCCATTCCGGCTGTTACAGAGCCTCCCGGGCTGTTAATGTACAGATGAATATCCTTCTCCGGATCTTCTGCTTCCAGAAACAAAAGCTGTGCAACAATCACACTTGCGGATACATCTGTTACTTCTTCACCCAGAAATATAATTCTGTCTTTCAATAATCTTGAATAGATGTCGTAAGAACGTTCTCCACGGCTTGTCTGTTCAATGACGTAAGGTACTAAACTCATGTATATGCCTCCTGACTATACTATGTTATGATCTGACGTTCTTATTTCTCTACTGCATTCTCAACAAGGAATGTAACAGCTTCCTGAACTGCCAGGTCTTCCTTCATCTGTTTCTTCTCGTTCTCACCCATGAACTCTTTCAGTTTTTCAACTTCCATGTTGTAAGATTCTGCCATCTTAGCAAGTTCTTCATCGATTCTTTCGTCTGTGATCTCGATGTTCTCAGCTTTCGCTACTGCTTCAAGTACAAGACGTGTCTCAATTCTCTTGATTGCCTGTGGTCTCATATCTTCCATCATCTTCTCAGCTGTCAGTCCTGTAAACTGGAAGTACTGCTCAAGAGTAATTCCCTGAGACTGGATTCTCTGTGCGAAATCTTCAACCATCTGAGTTGTCTGTGTCTCGATCATTGGCTGTGGAATCTCATATTCTGCATTCTTAACAGCCTGCTCTACAGCCTGATCTTCCTGATTTCTCTTTCCGTCAGCTGCTTTCTGTTCTTTGATCTTAGCTTTTACATCAGCTTTGTATTCTTCTAATGTATCAAATTCAGATACTTCTGCTGCGAATTCATCATCGATTTCCGGCAGTTCTTTTGCCTTGATTTCGTGAACTGTGCATTTGAATACAGCTTCTTTTCCTTTTAATTCTTCTGCGTGATAATCTTCTGGGAAAGTAACTTTTACTTCAACTTCTTTCTCAGCTTCAGCGCCTACTAACTGCTCTTCGAATCCCGGAATAAATGATCCTGATCCGATTGTCAGTGGATAGTTTTCTCCCTTTCCACCTTCAAATGCTTCACCATCAACAAATCCTTCGAAGTCGAGGATTACTTCATCACCGTCTGCTACCGCACGGTCTGTAACTACAACTTCTCTTGCATTCTTCTCTGCTTCTTCCTGGATCTTAGCGTCTACTTCTTTCTGAGTTACGCGTGTAGATACTTTATCTACTTCCAGTCCTTTATACTCACCGAGTTTTACTTCCGGTTTTGTTGCAACATCTGCTGTGAAGATGAATGATTTTCCTTTTTCGATCTGAACGATGTTGATCTCTGGTCTTGATACGATCTCAAGCTCGCACTCATCATATGCTTCTGAGTATGCCTTAGGGATCAGTGCATTTGCTGCATCATCATAGAAGATCTCTGGTCCATACATCTTCTCGATCATCTGACGTGGAACTTTTCCTTTACGGAATCCCGGCATAGCGATCTTGTTCTTCTGCTTCATATATGCACTCTGAAGCGCTTTTTCTAAATCATCGGCCGGAACTTCGATAGTAAGTTTCGCCATGTTGTTTTCTAACTTTTCTACCTGTAAACTCATTTACTATTTCCTCCTGTTTCTAACCCGCCTCATGGGTAGCGGAAAAAAAGCGGGTATACTACAATACATTCACCACAGAAGTATAACACAAACTCTGGTAAATATCTAGTCCCCGTTTTTGCTTAAATCCGGTATTTTTCCGCTTTTTTTCTTCTATTTTTATTAAATTTTATTAAAAAATATTAAAAGACGATAGAATCTGCAATTTCTTTTGCTTTCTCCTCACTGTCCAGAACCTCGATCAGCTTCAGTGCGAAATCAATTGCGGTACCAACGCCCTGGCTTGTGATGATATTTTCATCTACTACAACGGCAGTCTCGGTTAAGACAACATCTTCCATCTCATCTTCCACACCCGGATAGCAGGTTGCTCTTCTGCCTTCCAACACTCCCAGACTCTTCAAGATTGTAGGTGCTGCACAGATTGCTCCTACGAATCTTCCTTCTTTCGCATACTGTTTTACTACATATCTGACTCCATCATGTTCTTTTAAATTCAGAGTTCCCGGCATACCGCCCGGAAGTACGACCATATCAAATTCTTCAAAATCTACTTCATCGAATAAATCTTCTGTCTGCACATTGATTCCATGTGCACCGTGTACGATATAATCATCCATGATTGAAATTGTATCTACATATATCTTTGCTCTTCTCAAGAGATCAACAACCGTCAGCCCTTCAATCTCTTCAAATCCGTCTGCTAATAATACGCACACTTTCTTCATCTTCATCATCCTCCTCATCTCTTATTTATTCTAAATTCTATCACCGTTTACTTTTTCTGTAAACCGTTGTATCATAATGTTACTATTCACAGACAGGAATTTTCTGAACCGAAAATTCCGCATAATAATTCCACTGCAAATGAAAGGAGCCCTTATAATATGGAAATAGAACGAAAATATCTCGTTGACACGCTGCCTGATCATCTGGAAACATATCCTTGCCGCATTCTTGAACAGGGGTATCTGAATACCAAACCGGTTGTACGTATCCGGCGTGACAACGAAAAATATGAACTCACTTACAAGTCTGGCGGTCTGATGTCCCGTCAGGAATATAATCTTCCCCTTGATCAGGCATCTTATGAGCATCTTCTTACCAAGATTGACGGACGCCTGATCAAGAAGAAACGCTATATGATTCCTCTCTCTTCCGCCCTTACTGCCGAGCTTGATATCTTTGAAGAAGATCTTGCTCCTCTTATGCTTGTAGAAGTAGAATTCCAAACCGAAGACGATGCAAATGCCTTTTCCGCTCCTGACTGGTTTGGCGAAGATGTTACCTTTTCCGGAAAATATCATAACAGTTATCTGAGCCGTTTATAAATTGATATTTGTCCGTGCGCCACACTTCGTTGCTTTTTCGCGTTTTGTCACGTCTTGTTGCATATCATATCTATTTTATGGTCAGATTGTTATACTAACAGCAATATGTAACTTGTGGAGGTTTAACATGGCGAATCTGCAACTGGCCAAAAACTTATTCTATCTCAGAACCGTATCTGGTCTAAAGCAGGATGATATTGCTGATATCTTCAATATCAGCCGTCAGGCCTGCAGTAATTATGAAACCAGTACACGTACGCCGGATCTTGGTTATCTGGCTTCTTTTGCTACACATTTTCACGTTACTATGGATCAGCTTATCCTCTGTGATCTCGAAGCCGAACATTTTATTCCCGGATCGGAATATTCTTCCGGCATGCGCGAGACGGTTACTCCTTATATGCAGGGAATCGAAAAAAATACCGGTAACTACATCTATCTCACCGAAGAAGAAGTGGATCTTGTATTCGCATTCCGTTCTTCTTCCGATGAGCAGCGTCAACTCGTTACCGGTTTTCTTCACTCAGATCAATAATTATATTTTCTTTTTCTAAACTTCTTTCTAAGCTCCCAGTCCAAATCCATCATGAACTGCATTCATTGCTTTTTCAATATCTTCTTCCGGAATCAGTACCGTAATACGGATCTCGGATGTGGAGATCATATTGATATTGACTCTGGAATTATATAATGACTCAAACATCTTCGCAGCTACTCCCGGATTACTCATCATTCCGGCTCCAACGATGGAAAGCTTTGCAACCTTTTCATTCCATGTAATATCCTGGATCGTAAGTCTTTCTTTATTCGCATTCAGTACTTCGAGCGCATGTTGCAGATCGTCAGATGCAACCGTAAAGGAAATGTCTTTTGTTCCTTCTCTTCCTACAGACTGAAGAATGATATCTACGTTAATATTATTTGCAGCCAGTGTATTAAATACCGCAAATGCTGTTCCCGGCTTATCCTCTAATCCGATAACAGAGATTCTGACTGTGTCTTTATCTGCAGCCACACCTGTAACCAGTAATTTTTCCATATTTGAACCCTCCTTGACTACGGTACCTTCTGAACGGTTCAGGCTGGACCGCACCACTAATTCCACATTGTATTTTTTTGCCATTTCCACAGAACGGTTGTGAAGAACTTTTGCACCGAGGCTTGCAAGTTCCAGCATCTCATCGTAAGTAACCGCATCCAGTTTTTTTGCAGTTTTTACGACTCTCGGGTCTGCGGTGAACACACCGTCTACGTCTGTGTAGATTTCGCATTTATCAGCATGAAGTACCGCCGCCAGTGCAACAGCTGTTGTATCGGAACCGCCTCTTCCGAGTGTTGTGATATCGTCATATTTATTGACTCCTTGGAATCCGGTTACGATCACAATCTTTCTGGAATCCAGTTCATGCATGATGCGTTCGGTATCTACTCTTTTAAATCTGGCATTCCCGTAACGGGATGTGGAGTGCATCATAACCTGAAAAGCATTCAGGGATACAGCAGGTACATCCAGTGCCTGCATTGCCATAGCCATCAGGGATACGGATACCTGTTCTCCTGTAGTGAGCAGCATATCCAGTTCTCTTTTTTTTGCGTCCGGATTGATCGTATTCGCCAGTGCGATCAGTTCATCTGTAGTATCTCCCATTGCAGAAAGTACAACCACCACGTCATGTCCGGCCCTGTAATCTTCAATGCAGCGTTTTGCTACATTGAAGATTCTGTCTTTATTGGCAACAGAACTGCCGCCAAATTTCTTAACTATTAACATGTTTCCTCCTGTGACAGACCAATCTGATTAATCCTGGATACGGATCATATGTACGATCTGCTCTTTGTAAAGTTTTGATCTGGTCTCATAATCGCCTTCCATCATAACAGGTGTTACGAATCCAAATTCGTCTTCCAGTTCCGGAACTTTTACGACTTCAATCTCCCCGTATGATTCCTTCAGCCGTGGAACCAGTTCTTCTTCATTTCCCTTAATTCTCACAAAGAATCTTCTCTTGGAATCTGCCTTATCTTCCAGCTGGAGTTTTTCTTCTTTCCACATAGTCATAATATTACGGTTCAGATGTTTTGCTTCATCTACCACATCCGCAACTACGGCACTTGCAGTAGGAAGCTTTCCTGCCCCGCTTCCGTAGAACATCGCATCTCCCAGTACATTTCCATGTACAAAGATTGCATTAAATACATCATTGACATTATAGAGTGGGTGCTCCGGATATAACATACAAGGCGCTACGATCGCATGCAGTCTGTTGCCTGCATAACGTCTGCTGGATGCCAGCAGCTTGATCGTTGTTCCCATTGCCTTTGCATACTTCATATCTTCTACTGTAATCTCTGTGATTCCCTCACAGTAGATATCTTCAAAGTCTACCTGCTGTCCGGAGATCAAGGATGACAGGATTGCGATCTTTCTGCAGGCATCATATCCTTCCACATCCGCTTCCGGATTTCTTTCCGCATATCCGTTTGCCTGTGCTTCCTTTAAGACCGTATCATAATCTGCCCCTTCATAGAACATCTTAGACAGCATATAGTTGGTCGTTCCATTTAAAATTCCGGTGATTTCTTCAATCTCATCTGCTGTCAGAGAAGAATTCAGCGGACGGATGATCGGGATACCGCCTCCGACACTTGCCTCAAACAGGAAATTGATATTGTGTTCCGCTGCGATCGAGAGCAGCTCTGCCCCGTGTTTTGCCACCAGTGCTTTATTCGATGTCGCTACACTTTTTCCTGCCTGCAGACAACGTTTTACAAATGTATAAGCCGGTTCAATACCACCCATAACTTCCACAACGATCTGTACATCTTCGTCCGATACGATCGTTTCAAAATCATGTACGATCTTTTCCTGTACCGGATCTCCCGGGAAATCTTTCATATCCAGCACATATTTGATATTCAGTTCTTCGCCGATTCTCTGGTTGATACGTGCCCCGTTGGTATTGATTACTTCTACCACTCCGGAACCTACTGTTCCGTAGCCCATTACTGCTATATTGATCATATATTCCCTCCCTTTAGCCGTTCGCGATCTTCTTCAGATATGCATTGATAAATGAATCGATATCTCCATCCATTACGGCATTTACATTACTGTTTTCTTCATTCGTACGATGGTCTTTCACCAGTGTATACGGCTGCATGACGTAAGACCTGATCTGGTTGCCAAATCCGATATCTTTTACTTCACCACGGATATCCGATACCTTTTCAGCCTGCTCCTGCTCTTTCATAAGCTGCAGTTTTGCTTTTAACATCTGCATCGCTTTCTCTTTATTATGATGCTGTGACCGTTCGTTCTGGCACTGTACCACGATTCCGGTCGGCAGATGTGTGATACGGATTGCAGACGACGTCTTATTGACATGCTGTCCGCCGGCTCCGCTGGCGCGGTATGTATCAATCTTCAGATCATCATCTGCGATTTCGATATCGATATCGTCTTTCAGATCCGGCAGTACATCACACGATGCGAACGATGTCTGGCGTTTGCCTGCTGCATTAAACGGGGAAATACGTACCAGTCTGTGTACACCTTTTTCTGATTTCAGATATCCATAGGCATTCTCACCGTTTACCTCAAATGTAACTGCTTTGATCCCCGCGATATCTCCATCCAGGAAATCCAGCACCTGCAGTGTAAATCCTTTTCTCTCTGCCCAGCGGCTGTACATACGGTACAGCATGCCTGCCCAGTCGCAGGATTCTGTTCCGCCGGCTCCTGCATGGATGGTCATGATCGCATTGCAGGAATCATATTCTCCCGACAGCAAAGTCTGGATCTTCAGCTTCTCAAACACTTCTTCAAATGTATGGATCTCTTCCTCCAGTTCTTTTATCATCTCCGGATCTTCATCTTCATATCCCATCTCGATCAGAAGACCGATATCTTCATAGGAACTGTAGAGACCATGAATCGTCTCCACAAGTTCTTTCAGATTCTTCAATTCTTTCATCAGTTCCTGTGATTCTTCCGGATTATCCCAGAAGCCAGGTTCTTCTATCTTACGTTCCAGTTCTTCGATTCTGCGCTCTTTCCCTGCAACGTCAAAGTGAATCCCTCATTTCGGCAAGAGGTTCTTCGTAAGCGTTCATTCTTGTTTTGAACTGATCTAATTCAACCACATTTCCACCTCTTTCTTTATTATAATTACATATTATATTCCGGCAGCCGGATCTCCCCGGCCGCCATTGTCATACATTTTATTTTTCTGTATTGCCGGTATTAATTTTTACGTCCACAGCACTGTTTATATTTTTTACCGCTTCCGCACGGGCATGGATCATTCGGATATACTTTCTTTTCTGCACGTTTTTTCGGTTCACGCACACCGGTATCATCCTTGTTTGTTCCGGTTACTTTTGCAACCTGCTCTCTTTCCACCTTCTGCTCCAGTTTGACATGCAGGATCGTACGTACCGTATCTTCCTCGATACTTCTTGTCATCTCATCGAACATCTCGTATCCGATCATCTTGTATTCAACCTTTGGATCTCTCTGTCCATAAGCCTGAAGACCGATTCCCTGGCGCAGCTGGTCCATATCATCGATATGATCCATCCATTTTGCATCAATTACTTTCAGAAGAACGACACGCTCAATCTCACGCATATGCTCTGGTTCCGGGAATTCTGATTCTTTTGCCTCGTAAACCTTTGCTGCACGTTCTTTCAGCAGATGCTTCAATTCTTTCTGGCTGATGTCTTTGATATCTTCTTCTGTGATCACTTCCATCGGAATTGTATTGCGGATCGTCAGATTCAGTTCTGTCAGATTCCACTCATCGTAATCCTGATCCGTACTGATCACCATATCTACAACATTTTCTACATAATCATTCATCATATGGAAGATAGAATCACGCATGTTGTCTCCGTCCAGCACGTGACGTCTTTCCTCATAGATGATTTCTCTCTGTTCGTTCATTACCTGGTCATATTCCAGCAGGTTTTTACGGATTCCAAAGTTATTGCTCTCAATCTTCTCCTGCGCTTTTTCGATTGCACTGGAAAGCATCTTATGCTCGATCTGTTCACCGTCTTCCACACCAAGTGTATTGAATACGTTCATCAGTCTCTCAGATCCGAACAGTCTCATCAGATCATCTTCCAGAGAAATGTAGAATCTGGATTCTCCCGGATCTCCCTGACGTCCTGAACGTCCACGCAGCTGATTATCGATACGTCTGGATTCATGCCGCTCGGTTCCGATGATCTTAAGACCACCGGCTGCTTTTGCTTCATCGTCCAGCTTGATATCTGTACCACGGCCTGCCATGTTCGTTGCGATCGTTACTGCATCGTGAATACCAGCCTGTGCAACGATCTCAGCCTCAAGTTCATGGAACTTCGCATTCAATACGTTGTGCTTGATACCACGGCGTTTTAACATGCCGCTTAACAACTCGGAATTGTCGATCGTGATCGTACCTACCAGTACCGGCTGATGTTTTGCATGCGCTTCTTCGATTGCATCACATACAGCTCGGAATTTTTCTTTCTGTGTCTTATATACGGCATCTTCCAGATCCTGACGCTGTACAGGTACATTTGTCGGGATCTCGATAACGTCCATTCCATAAATCTCACGGAACTCTTTTTCTTCCGTCAAGGCTGTACCTGTCATACCTGACTTCTTTGTATATTTGTTGAACAGGTTCTGGAATGTAATCGTTGCCAGCGTCTTACTCTCTCTCTTAACCTTTACATGTTCCTTAGCTTCAATTGCCTGATGCAGTCCGTCGGAATAGCGGCGTCCCGGCATGATACGTCCGGTAAATTCATCTACGATCAGTACTTCGTCATCTTTTACTACATAATCCTTGTCACGAAACATCAGATTGTGTGCACGTAATGCAAGGATAATATTATGCTGGATCTCCAGATTGTCGGAATCTGCAAGATTATCAATATGGAAGAACTTTTCAACTTTCTTTACACCATCTTCGGTAAGGTTGATATTCTTCTCTTTTTCGTTCACGATGAAATCACCGGTTTCTTCGATATCCTCACCCATGATGGCATTCATCTTTGTAAACTCTCCGCTGGCCTCACCACGTTCCAGCTGGCGTGCAAGTATATCGCATGCTTCATAAAGTTTTGTGGATTTCTCACTCTGTCCTGAAATAATAAGTGGTGTTCTTGCCTCATCGATCAGTACCGAATCGACCTCATCGATCAGGGCATAATTCAAACCTCTCTGAACCAGCTGTTCTTTATAGATCACCATGTTGTCTCTCAGATAATCGAATCCAAGTTCATTATTCGTCACATAAGTGATATCACATTCATATGCGGCACGTCTCTCATCATTATCCATACTGTTCAGCACCACACCTACGGTCAGTCCGAGGAATTCGTGTACCTGTCCCATCCATTCCGCATCACGTTTTGCCAGATAGTCATTGACAGTTACCACATGTACTCCTTTTCCTTCCAGTGCATTCAGATAAGAAGGAAGCGTTGCAACCAGTGTTTTACCTTCACCGGTCTTCATCTCTGCGATACGTCCCTGATGCAGGATGATTCCACCGATGATCTGTACACGGTAATGCTTCATTCCCAGCACACGGCTTGCCGCTTCTCTTACTACCGCATAAGCCTCCGGGAGAATATCATCTAAAGTTTCGCCATTTTCCAGACGGTCCTTAAATTCTTTTGTCTTTGCTTTCAGTTCTTCATCTGAAAGTTTCTGCATATCTTCATCCAGTGCCATAACCGCATCTGCGATCGGATATACTCTTTTCAACTCATTCTGACTGTGAGTCCCAAATATTTTCTGTATAATATTCATTCGATGTATACTCCTTATTTCTCTTTCAGGCCGCAAAACGACCACTTTATGCATTATTTTATCACTATCCATACCTCAATTCAACCGATTTATAAAGTGTTAACACTTTATTTACGACCTGTTTATGAGACATTTCTTTTTTATTCCTGCATCGTATGTTAATGATACTCTTTTATTATCTCATAAGGAATCTTTCCACCGAACAGATCAAGTGCACTTCCAATCGTAAAATCGATCTGTTCATTTCCGATTCTGCGGATCAGTTCCAGATCTTCCATACTTCCGATACCGCCTGCATAAGTCACCGGAATCTCTGCCTGCTTCAGAATCTCAATCAGCTTTTTTTCTATCCCGGAAGCTTTTCCTTCCACATCCACGCCATGTACCAGGAATTCATCACAATATCCCGACAGTCTGGCAAGGATCTCTGTTCCCAGCTCCACATTGGTAAATGTCTGCCAGCGGTCGGTTACAATATAGTATGTTCCGTCCTTTTTCCTGCAGCTAAGATCCAGAACCACATGTTCTTTTCCCACGGTCCCGCACAATTTCTCCAGGTTGTCCCAGTAGATTTCACCATTCTTAAATACATACGAGGTCACGATCACATGACTTGCACCGGCTTCCATATATTCTGCCGCATTTTCTGCTGTAATCCCGCCTCCGATCTGCAGTCCTCCCGGATACGCATATAATGCATTCAGTGCCTGTTTTTTTGTCTGCTCATAATACTCTGAAGATGCCGGATTCAGGAGAATTACATGTCCTCCTTTCAGTCCGTCTTTTTTATACAATTCCGCAAAATAATCTGCTTCCTGATCTGCCGAAAAATTCTCTTCCGCCTGGTCTCCCTGATCCAGAAGACTCCCTCCGACAATCTGTTTTACTTTTCCGTTATGTATATCAATGCATGGTCTGAATTTCATATATGCTGTTTCTCCTTTTCTTTTCGTTTTTAGTATTTTATCATATTTTTTCACCAAAACAAGGATGTCTGGAAGATTTCACTCCTTCTCCCCCACATCCTTGCTCTATTCCTTCTTAATATTGCAGCAATCCGGTGTTCCTGCCTCTATCTGGTATTTTTCGTATCGCTTTTTCCGGTATTATCTCTTGTCTGGTCTGTTGTTCCGTCATTCATCTTGTCTGTTGCATTCTGGTCATCATCCGGATCCAGATCGTCTGCGATATCATCCACACCATCTTCTACATCATCTCCGATTTCGTCCATCACACCGTCATTTCCATCATTACGGTCCGTAACATCATCCTTAGTTGTACCATCATTATCTAATGTATTCCCGGTTGTTCCCTCCGTTGCAGAATTATCATTTGCCGCATTATCATCTGTATTATTTCCGCAGGCGGTCAGACCGGACATCGCTCCTGCGCACATCAACACCAGCATCATTTTTTTCCATTGTTTCATTTTCACAATCTCCCTTTCGTATATTTTTCATCTATCATCAAGTAATACTTGTTGTCAGTAATATCTGCATTTTTTGAAAATATATACAAAACCGGGCGGTTCATGATGCTGGTATTTTTTTACATTTTTACGTTCCTACAGCCGCTCCACTATAATACCGCTTCTGTATGCTGCCAGAAGCACTTCCAGATCTGCAATCTGCTCTTTCAGATGTTTTCCCACATCGGTATCTTCTACTTTTTTACGTTCCAGTGTCCGCTTTACTACAGTACTGTCTGAGTGGATATCACTTTCTTTTTCAATAGCCGCTTCTGTGGATTCAAACGGTTCATGCGCAGCCAGGATCAGACCATAAGAATTATAGATCAATGTATATCCGGCAATACCGGTCTCTTTCTGATACGCTTTTGAAAATCCGCCGTCGATCACCAGAACTTTTCCACCGCACTTGATCGGATTTTCCCCATCTTTGCACTTTACCGGTACATGACCGTTGATAATATGTGCATCTTCATTTTCCAGGCCGAATTCCTTCAGGATATGATCGATCACCTTTTCGTCTTCCAGTAACAGATAATATGGATTCTTCTTTTCTTTATGTGTCTCTTTTTCAGTCAGAAAATAACGTTCGAACGTCGCCATCTTGTCCTTACCAAACAATGGTGAATTCTCACTCAGCCAGATATACCACATAATATCTTTTCCGCGTTCCTTTTCTTTGGAATCCATAGCATAGAATCCTTTTCTCACATAGCTTTCAAGGACTTCATAGAGACTCTTGCCCTTATATGTATGCCCGAAAATCCTTACACTCTTCAGACTTCCATCCTCTTTTAACGGAACACATCCATGATACAGCAGATTGCCGTTATATACTTTATATAATCCGCCTTTGTTCAGCAGAAAATGCATATGCTTCTGCAGTTTTTCACAGTTTTCAAATGCACGTTCCAGGCGCTCCATGATATCCTCTTCTTCTTTTGTGAGCGCATATGGCCTTTTCGGATCAATCGTCGGGAAATTCGAATCCAGCAGTTTGTATTCTTTTCCATCCAGTTCGATCGTACCTTTTTCATAATCAATATGATGCAGCAGATTCCGCTTATCCAGCTTAAATCCCGGATTTTTCTTAATGATCTGTCCTTCCACCTTGAACTGGATTACCGAAATTGCCTTGTGCATCTTCACATCCATCAGCATCTCACTTGCGCTGTAATCCGGACTGCCTTTTAATTTAAAGCATTCACACGGATCATCCCGGTATGTATTCATGGCAAATGTCGCCAGCGGCAGCAGATTGATTCCATATCCCTCTTCCAGAATATCCAGATTTCCATATCTTGCACAGATACGAATCACATTTGCAATACATCCTCTCTGTCCGGCTGCCGCACCCATCCACAGGACATCATGATTGCCCCACTGGATATCTACAGAATGATAATCCATCAGTTTGTCCATGATAATATGCGGTCCCGGTCCTCTGTCGTAAATATCTCCTACAATATGCAGATGATCTACCGTCAGCCGCTGGATCAGTTCACTCATGGCAATAATGAATTTTTCTGCTCTTCCGATACGGATAATCGTGCTGACAATTGCATTATAATAAGACTCTTTATCCGTCATATCATTTTTCTCTGTGATCAGTTCTTCAATCACATAAGCAAAATCTGCCGGCAATGCTTTTCTGACTTTTGATCTGGTGTATTTGCTCGCAGTTCTTTTACACACTTCAATCAGACGGTACAGTGTGATCTTATACCAGTCTTCCATATTCTTTTCCGTTTTCTTGATCCGGTCCATCTTCTCTTTCGGATAATAAATAAGAGTAGCAAGGGCCTGTTTGTCCCTGCTACTCAGAGTATTACCGAATACATCATCAATTTTACGGCGCACAGAACCAGAGCCATTCTTCAGAACATGCGCGAATGCCTCATATTCTCCATGAATGTCTGTCAGAAAATGTTCCGTGCCCTTTGGCAGATTTAAAATCGCCTGCAGATTGATAATTTCTGTGGAAGCTTTGGCGATGGTCGGATACAGTTGAGAAAGTCTTTCCAGATAACGTTCCTCTAATTGTCTCATAATTGCCTCCCGGTCTCCCTTGGTATTTTGTTTTTTCGAGATAATTCTCTTTTTGATACGATTCTATCACATTTTAGAACTGTATTACATCTGACATGTCATATCTTCCTGCCGGCTTTCCTGCCAGGAATTTTGCAGCCTCTACCGCTCCTTTTCCAAATACTGCTTTGGAATATGCTGTATGTTTGAATTCGATCACTTCGTCCTGTCCAGCAAAGATCACCTCGTGATCTCCGACGATCGTTCCCCCTCGTACGGCTGAGATTCCGATTTCTTTACCGTCACGTTTCTGGCGTACCTGGCTTCTGTCATATACATAATGATACTGGTTATCTGCCGCTTCATTGATGGAATCAGCCAGCGCAAGTGCAGTACCGCTTGGTGCGTCCAGTTTCTGATTATGATGCTTCTCTACCAGTTCGATATCATATCCTGCCGGTGAAAGTACCTTGGTTGCATCCTGAAGGATCTTCAGAAGTAAGTTGATTCCCAGTGACATGTTTGCAGATTTTAATACTGCTACTTTCTTTGCAGATTCTTCCACTTTTGCAAGCTGTTCTTCCGAAAGACCGGTTGTACAAAGTACAACCGGTACTTGCTTCTCCACGCAGTAATCCAATAAATCATCTGCTGCTGCCGCATTCGAAAAATCAATGATAACGTCAGCTTCTACATCACATGCATCAATCGTTTCAAACACCGGATAATCATTTGGTACTTTTGTATACTTATCAATACCTGCTATGAGTTCAATTCCTTCTGTGTTCTTAATAATATCTGTAATAACACGGCCCATATGTCCGTTGCATCCATGCATAATTGCTTTTACCATGTTTTTGTCCTCCTCTGTATAAATGATGATAAAAACAAAGGATACCATAGATGTATGATATCCTTCTGTCTTTTTATTATACTAACTGAATACCGAAATCTTTCATTGCCTGAGCAAGGTTCTTCTCATGTTCAGGGGATATCTCTGTAAGCGGCATGCGAAGCGGACCACAGTCAACTCCCATCAGCTGCATAGCTTTCTTAACCGGAATTGGATTCACTTCACAGAATAACTGCTCGATCAGTGGGAGTGCCTTCAGCTGAAGCTCTGCACTTCCTTTTACATCTCCGTTAAAATACTTCTCACAGATATCATGTGCTGCATCCGGAGCCACATTCGACAGTACAGAAATTACACCCTTTCCGCCGAGTGATAATACCGGTACGATCTGGTCATCATTTCCAGAATATACATCAATATTACCGTCTGTCAGATTCATAATCTTTGCAACCTGTGAGATATTACCTGATGCTTCTTTGATACCTACAATATTGTCTACATCCTTCACCAGTTTTGCGGCTGTTGCAGGTTCAATGTTGCATCCTGTTCTGCTGGCAACACTGTACATAATGATCGGTGCTGTTACTTCTTTTGCTACCGCGCTGAAATGTCCGATCAGTCCGTTCTGAGTCGCCTTATTGTAATAAGGGGTAACCAGAAGCAGTCCGTCCGCTCCGTATTCTGAAGCTTCTTTTGACATATCAATCGCAGTACGTGTACAATTAGAACCTGTTCCCGCAATAACCGGAACTCTCTTATTCACACGGTCGATTGTGAATTTCACACACTGCATATGTTCTTCTTCTGTCATGGTAGCAGACTCCCCTGTTGTACCGCAGATTACAATGCTGTCTGTTTTATGTTCACAATGAAACTCGATCAATTCATCAAGTCTATCATAATTAATACTTCCATCTTCATTAAATGGTGTGACAATTGCCACGCCGGCTCCTGTAAAAATAGCCATAATGATCCTCCTGACTTTCATATAATCTAATGAAATTCTATCATCAATTAAATATGATGTCAATCCGAACCCTTGCCGAACTTCCGATCAGTGCCTTCACCTTTTTCTATTCTTCCATGCATTCTAACTTGCTGACTGACACCTCATAGGCAACTCTTTTCTGTGTTTCTGTCTCTGTGATCTTCTTCGTATATTCACGGCTCTGGATTCTTCCGATCACCTGCACATGCTCCCCTACCTCAAAAGCAGAGGCAAATCTTGCATTCCTTCCCCAGCAGATACATGGGATATAATCAGATTTTCCATATGGTCTGTTTACCGCCAGTAACAGATCTGCGATTTCTCTTCCAAGCGGTGTTTTCCTGTACACCGGCTGTTTACAGATATATCCGTCCAGCAGGATCTGATTCGTCTTTGCACCATCAAGTTCCTCTTCTACAAAAGAAAGTTCTCTGACAAAAACAGACAGGATCAGTCTGTTTTTCATCTCTTCATGTCTGTTGTAAGACCGAAATTGTCCGTTTACCATAATAAATTCCCCGGTATAATCCTTCGAAACATCAATCAGACGTTCCGAGATCATCAGTGGTATCCGGTCTTTGGAATTGCTGAGTCTTTTGACGTCCACTTCCACCATATAAAAGCCTTCTCCGAACACTTCATGGCTGAATGAAAACGGGGATACGATCTCTCCCATAATAGTTACCTGGTTGTTCTCAATCATCTTATCTGACATAATTTTGTAATCTCCCTTCCTCTGAATCGTATTTTGAGTCATTACAAAGTCTATGAATCAAATCAGCATTTTAGAACTAAATACTTGTAAATTTCAAAAAATGTGATAAACTAATGTGGTTGCAGATAGTAATAGGTAGAGAAAAGGAAGATTCGTAATGAAGACAAAACGTGAAGATGTACGTAATATCGCGATTATCGCCCATGTTGACCATGGTAAGACAACATTAGTAGATGAATTATTAAAGCAGAGCGGTGTATTCCGTGAGAATCAGGAAGTAGCAGAACGTGTCATGGACTCTAACGATATCGAAAGAGAACGTGGAATCACAATCCTCTCCAAGAATACTGCCGTCACCTACAACGGTGTAAAAATCAATATTATAGATACTCCGGGACATGCTGATTTCGGTGGAGAAGTGGAACGTGTCCTTAAAATGGTAAATGGTGTTATCCTCGTCGTTGATGCATTCGAGGGAGCTATGCCACAGACCAAATTCGTACTCCGCAAAGCCATGGAGTTAAAACTTCCGGTCATCGTATGTATCAATAAGATCGACCGTCCGGAAGCAAGAGCCGAAGAGGTTATCGACGAAGTTCTGGAACTTCTCATCGACCTCGGTGCTTCCGATGAACAGTTAGACTGCCCATTTGTATACGCATCCGCTAAGAATGGTGTGGCTGCACTTGAGATTTCTGATGAAATGAAAGATATGAAGCCTCTGTTCGAGACCATTCTTGATTATATTCCTGCACCGGAAGGTGATCCGGAAGCTCCGACCCAGGTTCTGATCAGTACGATTGATTACAATGAATATGTCGGACGTATCGGTGTCGGAAAAGTAGATAACGGTACGATTGCAGTCAACCAGGACATGGTTGTTGTCAACCATCATGATCCTGACAAACAGAAGAAAGTTAAGATCAGCAAATTATATGAATTTGACGGTCTGCAGAAAGTAGAAGTAAAGGAAGCTTCCATCGGAGCAATCGTAGCGATCTCAGGTATCTCTGATATTTCCATCGGTGATACACTCTGCTCGCCTGAAGATCCGACACCAATTCCATTCCAGAAGATCTCTGAGCCTACAATTTCTATGGACTTTGTAGTAAACGACAGTCCGTTTGCCGGACAGGAAGGAAAATACGTAACTTCCCGTCACTTACGTGACCGTCTGATGCGCGAGCTGAATACTGACGTCAGCCTTCGTGTAGAGGATACTGAGAATATGGATGCTTTCAAAGTATCCGGACGTGGTGAACTTCACCTTTCCGTTCTGATTGAGAACATGAGACGTGAAGGATATGAATTTGCGGTCAGCAAGGCTGAAGTTCTGTATCACAAAGATGAGAACGGCAAACTTCTTGAGCCAATGGAAATTGCTTACATTGATGTACCGGACGAATACACTGGTGTTGTCATTGATAAGCTCAGCCAGAGAAAAGGTGAGCTCCAGACAATGGGTGCTGCCAACGGCGGATACACCCGTCTTGAGTTCCGCATCCCATCCCGTGGACTGATCGGTTATCGTGGTGATTTTCTGACAGATACAAAGGGAAATGGTATCATGAACACTGCATTTGACGGATATGCTCCATATAAAGGCGACATCCAGTACCGTAAACAGGGATCTCTGATCGCATACGAGACCGGAGAATCCGTAACTTATGGTCTTTACAGTGCTCAGGAACGTGGAACACTCTTCATCGGTGCCGGCGAGAAAGTTTACTCCGGTATGGTCATCGGTGAGAATGCCAAGACAGATGATATTGAAGTAAACGTATGTAAGACAAAGCATCTTACCAACACACGTTCTTCAAGTGCTGATGAAGCACTCCGCCTTACACCTCCGACTGTACTCAGTCTGGAACAGGCAATTGATTTCATCGATACCGATGAGCTTCTGGAAGTAACACCGGAATCTCTCCGTATCCGTAAGAAGATCCTTGATCCAAAGATGAGAAAACGTGTAAACCGGTAATATTTTATCCACCGGACAAACGAGAACGTAACATTATACCGGTCTCCAACTGTCAGACCCTAAACTCTGACGGTTGGAGGCCGGTATTTTTTATGTCCATATATATATTGGCAAATGCAGATTTTTCACTTATACTGGAATTACAGCGGAAATCTATTATAAGAAAGGAATCTACGAATGAAAGAATTTATCTCTCACATTCTCAAACAGGTGGCGGCGATTCTGGAGTATGTGATCGCTTTTATGCTTGCGATCGGTATCATTCTGCTTTGCTTCCGTATGGTATGTTCGCTTCAATATATCCCACATCTGAACACCTATCCGAATTACGATGATCTTCTCGAGGTTTGTTTTAATCTGATCATCGGCGTTGAACTGATCCGTATGATGTATTCGCATTCTCCAAGCACTGTATTTGAAGTTCTGCTTTTTGCGATTGCGAGACATATTATCATGGATCACTCTTCGATCTACAGCAGTCTGATCGGAGTCTGCTCGATAGCAGTCTTATTTGCAACCAGAAAATTCTTATTCTCAGAATTCGATGTTGCAGATGAAACCATATTCCGGGCCTCAACAAAAGCAAAAGTTGTCAACAAGATCCTCTGTGTAAATATTCCTCATGAGCCTGATGACACACTTGCGAATGTACTGCTCCTCCATCTCGATGAGCAGAATATCACACCGCGCGTTGGTGCCTGTTACTATTTCCACGACTGTGGTCTCCGGGTTGCTAAATTACATAACGGAAAAATTTCAAGAATTCAGGTAATTCGTGCTATACATTAGCGTCCAAACATGCTATACTACATATATCAGATAGATCGACGGTTTGAGTAACAATTGTCAGATTTTATTTTTCTTATTTGACGATTGTGTAACGTACATTTATTTGAAATTATGTCGCAAAGGAGTTGGGCATCATGAAATTTATTATTATTGGGAAGAACATCGATGTAACACCAGGCTTAAGAGAAGCCGTAGAAAGCAAATTAGGAAAGTTAGAAAGGTACTTTACTCCGAATACAGAGATTCATGTAACCTTAAGTGTACAGAAAGGTCATCAGAAGATTGAAGTAACGATTCCTGTAAAGGGTGGAATGGTTCGTTCTGAGCAGGAAAGTTCAGATATGTATGTATCCATCGATCTGGTAGAAGAAGTAATCGAACGTCAGCTTCGCAAATATAAAAACAAACTGGTAGCAAGAGAACAGGAGGGCGGCAACTTCAAACAGGAATTTTTCGAGTCCGAGGACACTGTTGAAGATGATGGCGAAATCAAGATCGTACGTACCAAAAAATTCGGATTTAAACCTATGTATCCGGAAGATGCATGTGTACAGATGGAACTTCTCGGACATGATTTCTATGTATTCTGCAATGCAGAGTCTGATGAAGTAAATGTTGTATACAGACGTAAGAATGGAACATTCGGATTGATCGAACCTGAATTTTCTTAAAATAATAATATAGCAAACTATAATATTTTCCTTGCAATACAGGGATCAAAAAAGAGACGGTAACTTATAATACCGTCTCTTTTTTGATCTCCTGTACCCAGGAAAAACTGCCAGCATATTTATTCCAGTACCGTTGGCAGACCATTAATCTCCGCATAATAGCACTCTTCTTCCGGTGTCATATCTGCCTGTGCATTCGTCCCCTCCGTGATTGCATGCATCACCTGTTCCAATTCCGTCTTTGGAACCAGTACTTCCAGTTCAACTTTATCCGTATATACCGTATCCAGTATCTTCAGTTCCCTCTGTGCCAGAATATACTGAATCTTCCCAAACATTGTATAATCCGTCTCTATATGAAGCTTCACGCCCATAATCTTTGTTATTACAACTGACGCTTCCAGTCCGGCTTTTACAGCTCCCGAATAAGCCCTGACCAGACCTCCAGTTCCAAGCAGTGTACCGCCGAAATAACGTGTAACTACGACCGCTACATTCCGCAGTTCATTTCCAAGCAGCACATCCAGCATTGGTTTTCCGGCCGTCCCGTTTGGCTCTCCATCATCACTGCAGCGCTGCAGCTGCCCTCTCTCACCGATCACATATGCGAAACAGTTATGTCTGGCATCCCAGTATTTCTTTTTTGTTTTTTCTATAAAATCCAGTGCCTCTTCCTCGGTCTCTGCCGGTATGACAGTTGCAATGAATCTTGATTTCTTTTCTACGATCTCATCTTCTCCGCCCTGATAGATGGTTCTGTATTCTGGTAACATTTTGTCATCCTTTCGTATAATTTGCAAATTTATACATAATATAATACCTAATTTCTTAAGATTTTCCTAGTCAAATATGAAGTTTTCATTTTTTTCTTTATAAAATAGTGTACATTTGCTATAATATCTTGGTATAAAGGAGGCCTAAACGCATGAATTATGGAAAGAAAAAAGCTGCGAAAAGGCAGAAAAAAATAACGTCCAAATCCACGATGCAGGGAAAACGTATCGTTGTCCGTTTATTCAAAGCACTGCTGATCTGTATTGTTCTTGCAGCAGTAGTCGGAGTAGCCGGCGGCGGTCTTTTTATAAAAAAGATCATTGATGATACTCCTCATGTCTCCGCATCTGACGTTAAACCGAAAGGATTTACCACTTTCGTCTACGCCGATGATGGCAGCACAGAGATTGAACGGTTTGTATCTTCCGGTTCCAACCGTGTATACAAATCCATTGATGAGATACCAAAAGATCTGCAGCATGCCTTTGTTGCAATCGAAGATGAACGTTTTTACAAGCACAATGGTATAGATCTGCAGGGTATTGCCAGAGCTGCCGTGGTTGGTATCACGAGAGGTAATTTTTCGGAAGGTGCCAGTACACTGACGCAGCAGCTGATCAAGAATAATGTATTCCCGAACTTTACAAAAGAAAGAACTTTCTACGACAGATTACAGCGTAAAATCCAGGAACAATATCTTGCTTTACAGATTGAAAAGAAAATGGATAAAAACGAGATCATGGAAAGCTATCTGAATACGATCAACCTTGGTCAGAACTGTCTGGGAGTTCAGTCTGCATCCCAACGCTATTTTGGTAAAGATGTATCTGAACTGACGTTATCTGAATGTGCAGTCATTGCCGGAATCACACAGAGTCCGAGCACTTATGATCCGATCACACATCCGGAGAATAACACAGAAAGACGTAACAAAGTATTAAAAAATATGCTGGAGCAGGGTTACATCAGCCAGAAGCAGTATGACGAAGCGATGGCCGATGATGTATATGCCAGAATCCAGACAACCAATACTGCTTCGCAGAATGATAACACATACAGTTATTTTGTTGATGCACTCGCCCAGCAGGTTATACAGGATCTGAAAGACCAGCTTGGCTATACAGATACACAGGCTTACAATGCTGTCTACAGCGGCGGACTCAGTATCTATTCTACACAGAATCAGGCAATGCAGCAGATCTGTGACGAAGAAGCCAATAATGATTCCAATTATCCCGGACTTAAAGAATATGGTCTTGACTATGCACTTACAGTTACACGTGCAGATGGATCAACCGAAAACTATGGAAGCAATAATATTAAGAATTACGTAAAAGAAACAACCGGAAACGACCAGGGACTTCTATATTCCAGTGAGGATGCAGCCCGTGCCATGGTTGAACAATGGAAAGCCACAATTGCACAGGAAGGTGATACTTATGATGAGCGTATCACGATCACTCCTCAGCCACAGTCATCTGTCACAATCATGGATCAGAAGACCGGACAGATCAAAGCCATGGTCGGTGGACGTGGTGAAAAAGCCTCCAGTCTCGGACTTAACAGAGCCTACCAGGGTTCTAAAAGACAGCCTGGATCTACATTCAAGATTCTTGCTGCCTATGCGCCGGCACTGGATTCCTGTGACAAAACACTGGCAACCACAATTGATGATGAACCATACACATTGAAAAATGGACAGGTTCTGAGAAATGCCAATAAGCAGTATGGTGGTACCACAACACTCCGGGAAGGAATTAAGAAATCCATTAACGTTGTTGCCGTAAAATTAAGTGATGAAATCACACAGGAATTAGGTTATGAATACTGTCAGAAATTCGGGATCAGTACACTTGTCAAAGACAAAACAATCAATGGCAAAGTCTTCGATGACAGTACTTCCCAGACTCTTGCTCTGGGTGGTATTACAGAAGGTGTATACAATTATGAAATGTGTGCAGCTTATGCATCCATTGCCAATGGCGGTGTATACAACAAACCAACCTTATACAGTAAAGTTGTTGACCACGATGGTAATGTCCTTCTGGATGGAACCGGAGAATCTCATACTGTAATCAAAGACAGTACTGCTTATCTTCTTACAAGCGCAATGGAAGATGTTGTAAATTCCGGTACCGGTACAGCTTGTCAGCTCTCTAATATGCCGGTTGCAGGTAAGACAGGTACTACAACATCCAACAAAGACTTATGGTTCTGCGGATTCACACCATATTACACCTGTTCTGTATGGGGTGGATATGACGATAACAAGGAATGTGATTACGACACCAGTTTCCGTTTCCGTCTCTGGAAGGGAATTATGAGCCGGATTCACGCGAATCTCGAAGAAAAGGACTTCAAAGTTCCATCTTCTGTTGAAAAGAAGAGTATCTGTACGATCACAGGTAAGATCGCAGCAAGTGGATGCCCTTCCATTACAGAATATTTTGCAAAGGATACCTTGCCATCCGATACCTGTTCCGGACATGGCTACTCATCCGGCAGCAAATCAAAATCCACTACGGATAACGATACATCTGATGATTCAACTGGAAATTCAGGTACTACAGGTAATTATTCCGGCAATACCGGCGGCAATACTGGTGGTAATACCGGCAGCGATACAACTGGCGGCAATACCGGTGGCGATACAACCGGCGGCAATACCGGCGGCGATACAACCGGCGGCAATACCGGCAGCGATACAACCGGCGGCAATACCGGCGGCAATACCGGCGGTGATACCAGTCAGTAAAACTACAGAATAATTGTCTCCGACATCTACAAAAGCTGCCAACCGGCAGCTTTTGTTACATATTTGAGTATATAAAAATACGGAGTTCCAACAGACACTCCGCATTTTTTATATAATTTATAATGATCGTTTACTTTCTAAAGAATCAATTTAGCTGCCCCACAGATACCTGCATCATTTCCTAATGTAGCAAGAACAAACTCTGTATCTTTATTCGCAAAGAATGCTCTTTCTTTAAAGTTCTTTTCTACATACTGAATCAGCACTTCTCCTGCTTTGGATACACCTCCGCCAATTACAATTGCTGACGGATCTGCAACTGCTGCCAGATTAGCCATTGCATATCCAAGATATCTTCCGAATTCTTCCGCAATCTCTTTTGCTACTACATCTCCGGCTTTTACCGCATCAAATACAGTCTTGGCACTGACTTCCTGCTCTCTCAGTACAGATAATGTATCATCTTTTGCAAGACGGATATTCGCCAGTCTGGTAATTCCTGTCGCAGATGCATACTGCTCCAGACATCCGGTATTGCCACATCCACAGTGATCTGTTTCCTCATAATTCACACAGAGATGTCCGATTTCTCCACCGGCACCATGTGCTCCGACCAACGGCTTTCCATCAATGATGATTCCGCCGCCTACACCCGTTCCGAGCGTTACCATGATGATATTCTTACGTCCCTTGCCGGCTCCCAGCCACATCTCTCCAAGTGCAGCTACATTGGCATCATTACCGATCTCGGCCTTCATGCCGGACAACTCTTCCATCTCTCTTTTTACTTCTTTATATCCCCATCCAAGGTTCGCAGTGTTCTGTACTACACCTTCTGCGTCTACCGGTGCCGGAACTCCGACTCCGATTCCTTCTACTTCTTCTTTGGCAATCTGCTTCTCTTCAAGCTTTGCATTTAATGCTGCCACAATATCCGGAAGAACAGCCTCTCCATGATTCTCTGTACGGGTTTTAATCTCCCATTTATCAACGATCTCTCCATCGGTTGTAAACAATCCTAATTTTACCGTTGTTCCCCCGATATCTACTCCAAAACAATATCTCATTTTCTGATTTCTCCTATTTCTTTGTTAAATTCTGCTGTACACGCTTGTACAGTTCCTGAGCAGCATTATATCCCATCTGTTTCTGTCTGTGGTTAACAGCTGCTGTCTCAACGATAATCGCAAGATTACGTCCAGGACGGATTGGAAGATGATGACATACCACCTTATTTCCAAGGAATTCTGTATATTCTTCTTCCAGACCGAGACGGTCATATTCTTTGTTCTTATTCCACTCTTCCAGTGTGATCACCAGATCAATATTCTGTGTTTCTCTGACACTCAGTACACCGAACAGTGCTTTTACATCTACGATACCAATACCGCGAAGTTCGATGAAATGTCTCGTGATATCCGGTGCCGATCCAACCAATGTCTCATCACTGACTCTGCGGATCTCTACAACATCATCACTGACAAGACGGTGTCCACGCTTGATAAGCTCCAGAGCCGCTTCACTCTTGCCGATTCCGCTCTCTCCCATGATCAGCACGCCAACACCATATACATCAACCAGCACACCATGAATAGAAATGCATGGTGCAAGTTCCACATTCAGCCAGCGGATGATCTCTGCCGTGAATTCTGATGTCTTCTTCTCTGTCTGGAATACCGGAACATTTGCCTTTTCTGCCATCTCAAGAAGCATCTTCTCCGGCGGAAGATTTCTGCAGAAGATCAGACACGGAATCTTGTAAGAAAGCAGTGTCTCATAAATCTGTTTCTTCTTAACTTCATCTGTCATCTTCTCCAGAAATGTATACTCTACATAGCCGATGATCTGTACACGTTCTGAATCAAAATGTTCAAAAAAGCCTGTAAGCTGCAATGCCGGTCTGTTAATGTCCGGTATCTCAACATCCTTGTCGGACAAGTCTACATCCGGTGTAAGATTTTTGAGATTCATTTTTTCAACGAGTGTTTTTAATTCTACTTTATTCGCCATATTCTTCTACCTCACACGTATTAAAAATCTGATAGCACTATTATACCATACTTAAGGATTCTGGTGGAAAAATTTATATACTTCCTGTGCAGATTTTTCATTCATACTTGGCAGTTTTTTCAATTCTTCTATGGTTGCATTACGAATTGCATCAATATTTTCGAAGCTTCTCATCAGATCTTTCCTTCTCGCAGGTCCTACTCCAGGAATATCATCCAGCACGGAATGTACCTGCCCTTTGCTGCGCAGCTGTCTGTGGAATGTAATCGCAAAACGGTGCGCTTCATCCTGTACCCTGGTGATCAGACGGAAACATTCCGAATTGCGGTCAATCGGAAGTTCCACATTATTAAAATACAGTCCCCTCGTTCTGTGATTATCATCCTTTACCATTCCACATACCGGAATATGCAGATCCAGCTTTTCCAGAACCTCCAGTGCTATATTCACCTGTCCGCGGCCTCCATCCATCATGATCAGATCCGGAAATGCCTGAAATCCTCCGGTTTCACTCTCTTCCTGCTGTTCCCGTAAGCCATGTTCAAATCTTCTGGTCAGTACTTCATTCATACTGGCATAATCGTCCGGTCCCTGTACACTTTTGATCTTGAATTTGCGATAATCATTGCGCTTTGGTTTTCCATGCTCGTAGACCACCATCGAACCAACCGAGTCAAATCCATTCGTATTGGAAATATCATACGCCTCCATGCGCACGATCCCTTTTAATCCCAGTATCTTTTCCAGTTCTTTGACCGCACCGATCGTTCTTCCTTCTTCGCGTTTCAGACGTTCTCTGTCATTCTTTAATACCATCTGTGCATTCTTCTGCGCCAGTTCTACCAGCTTTTCCTTCGTTCCTTTCTTCGGAATGCAAAGATGTGCTTTCCGTTCTCTCCTTGCTGTCAGCCATTCTTCGATGATCTCCTGATCTTCAATTTCCTCCGGAAGCATCAATTCAGCCGGAATATATGGGGTGCCTGCATAGAACTGTTTGATAAAGCTTGACAGTATCTCGCTTTCTGTATCGTTTTCTGCAATCTTCAGATAGAAATGATCCCGTCCGATCAGTCTTCCGCTTCGGATAAAGAAGACCTGTACAACTGCATCTTCCCCTTCCGAAGCCATCGCGATAATATCTCTGTCATTTCCTGCCGTATCTGTAATCTTCTGCTTCTGGGCAATCTTCTGTACACTTGTAAGTAATTCCCGGTATTCGATCGCCTTTTCAAATTCCAGATTATCCGATGCCTCCATCATCTTTTCTTCCAGTTCTTTTAAAATCGGATCATAATTTCCGTTCAGGAAATGTACCACTTCATCAATTGCTTTCCGGTATTCTTCCTGAGAAACATATCCCTGGCACGGTGCCTGACACTGATGGATATGGTAATTCAGACAAGGTCTCTCCTTCCCGATATCCTTTGGCAGCGAACGGTTACAGCTACGGATATGATAAAGCTTACGGATCAGTTCGATCGTATCTTTTACCGCACCTGCACTGGTATACGGTCCAAAATACTTTGCCTTATCCTTCTTCATCCGTCTTGCCATCATTACCCTTGGAAACGGCTCGTTTACCGTAACTTTTATAAATGGATAGGTCTTGTCATCCATCAGCATGGTATTATACTTCGGTCTGTGTTCTTTGATCAGATTACACTCTAACACCAATGCTTCCAGTTCTGAGTCCGTCACAATGTATTCAAATCTGGAAATATGTGTCACCATCTGTTCAATCTTGGCACCCTTGTTCCTGCTGCTCTGAAAATACTGACGGACACGGTTCTTAAGACTGATCGCCTTTCCGACATAGATGATCGTATCTTTTTCATCGTGCATCAGATAGACTCCCGGCTTTCCGGGCAGTTTCTTCAATTCTTCCTGTATGTTAAAATTCTCCATATACGTCTCCTGTATATTTTCTATTTTCTAATTCTAAACATCTTCTCTGATTTTTTGAATCCTGTTATCGCTCTTTTTCCGACTCTTTTACAATCACTAAAGAATAATAGCCTGCCTGCTCCGGAACATCTTCTATTTTTTCATAAATTTGCTCCTCTGGCATCCCACAGTTTTCTATCATCTTTACATTCACATTTCCACCTTTTTCTTCCAACGCCTTTTTTACTTCACCTATTCTGGATGCAGACTTCATCAGAATCTTTGTCCCCGGATAGTTTAGTGCTTCCTCTATCCCATAACTGGACGGGATTACATGAAGTTCCTCTTTCCTGTCAACCAGACTGTCATCCAGTCTCGCCGCTGCTGCACAAAAGGACGGAATTCCACTGATGATCGCTGTCTCATATCCTTTTGCTTTTACTATGCGGTGAATGTACATATAAGTCGAATAGATTGTCGGATCACCCAGCGTCAGATAGGCTACATCCTTCCCTTTTTCCAGTTCTTCTACAATTCTCCCTGCTGCATTTTCATAATTCTGATCCAGGATCTGTCTGTCCTTTGTCATCGGCGTATCCAGATTCAGGAATTCCTTTTCTTCCATGTTCTCTATCATTCCCGCTGCAATCCTGTAACTGACCGCATATTTCCTGCCTCTCGCAGGCACTGCAAGCACCGGACATTCTTTTATGATACGCACTGCCTTATATGTCATAAGTTCCGGATCTCCAGGCCCGACTCCTACTCCGAATAATCTTCCCTTCATACTCTTTCCTCCAGAATACTCTCATCCTGCCTATTATATACCAGGCAGATATAATTGAAAAGAAAAAAGATACAAGGCTTGCTTTCGCTATGCCCTGTATCTTTCTTCTCATATCTGTTCCTTTTTTACTTATTCTTCTTCGTGAACGGCTTCTTTTATTGCTTCAACAGATTCTTCGGCTGTCTCTTCTGCTTTCTCCTGCACAGCTGTATCATGTACCGCAGTTGTCTCATCTGCAGATTTCATGACAAAACCTTCACCTTCTACCGGATTCATACCGATTCTTGCTTCTTCCTTCTTCGGTGCATCCGGATCAATTCCTTCTGCTTCATGGAAAATCTCCATAAATTCTTTTCCGGTGATCGTCTCTTTTTCGATCAGGAATGCTGCAATCCTATCCAGTGACTGTCTGTGATCTCTCAGCAGCTGTTTTGCTTCTTCATAAGCATCTTTCAACATCTTCATGACTTCTTCATCAATCTCTGATGCAGTCTGCTGTCCGCAATTGCTGACCGGACGTCCGTCCAGATAACGGTTCTGAATGGATTCCAGACCGATCAATCCGAACTTCTCACTCATACCATACTGTGTGATCATGGCTCTTGCAACGCTTGTTGCTTTCTCGATATCATTGGAAGCTCCCGTTGTAACCGTATCAAATACCACTTCTTCCGCAGCACGTCCTGCAAGCAATCCGACTAACATCGCCTGTAGTTCCTTCTTCGTGTTCAGGAATTTCTCTTCCTCCGGTGTCTGCATAACATAACCCAGTGCTCCCATTGTACGCGGAACAATCGTAATCTTCTGTACCGGTTCCGCATCTTTCTGCAATGCGCTTACCAGTGCATGTCCGACCTCATGGTAGGAAACGATTTTCCGTTCTTCCTGGCTCATAATCCGGTCTTTCTTCTCTTTTCCTACAAGTACTACTTCTACTGCTTCAAATAAGTCTGACTGACACACTGCATTTCTTCCGTGTTTTACTGCATTGATTGCTGCCTCATTGATCATATTGGCGAGATCGGAACCAACCGCTCCTGAAGTTGCCAGTGCAATCTCTTCCAGATTAACAGTCTCATCCATCTTTACATCTTTGGAATGTACCTTCAGGACCTCTACACGTCCTTTCAGATCTGGTTTTTCCACGATGATACGTCTGTCAAAACGTCCTGGTCTCAATAACGCAGGATCCAGGATCTCCGGTCTGTTAGTTGCTGCAAGAAGTACCAGTCCTTTATTGCTTTCAAATCCATCCATCTCCGCAAGAAGCTGGTTCAGTGTCTGCTCACGCTCGTCGTTACCGCCCATCTGATTGTCACGGCTCTTACCGATTGCATCAATCTCATCAATGAAAATGATACATGGTGCCATCTGCTGTGCCTGCTTGAACAGGTCACGTACTCTGGATGCTCCGACACCGACATACATTTCCACGAATGCGGAACCACTCAGTGAGAAGAACGGTACCTTTGCTTCCCCGGCTACCGCTTTCGCCAGAAGTGTCTTACCTGTTCCCGGAGGGCCGACTAACAATGCTCCTTTCGGAAGCTTTGCTCCGACGCTCGTATATTTTCCAGGATTATGCAGGAAATCAACCACTTCCTGTAAGGACTCCTTTGCCTCATCCTGTCCGGCTACATCCTTGAATGTCACACCGGTCTGCTTTTCCACATACATCTTGGCATTGCTCTTGCCGATTCCCATCATGCCGCCGCCTTTTGACATACGCTTTGTCATCCAGATGATCATTCCGACAAAGAATGCAATCGGCAGGAATGTTAAGATTACATTCATCGCCATCGCGGATGTCGTATCCGGAATCTCCTGATTAAATTCCACGCCTGCTTTTTCCAGACGGCTGGTCAGTTCATCATCATTTACAACACCTGTGTAATATTCCTCTGAAACTCCGCTGTCTTTATCCTTCTTCGTGACGATCATGATCTTGTCACTCTGGATCTCTACTTTTTTGACCTTGCCATCATCTACCATCTTCAGAAATTTATTATAGGTAATCTCTTTTGCAGAGGTCATTCCCTGGAACTGGAACAGCGCGACCACAAGGATCGATGTAATCACTGTGACCAGTAAAATAAACGAAATACCTTGTTTATTATTCTTGTTGTTCTTGTTATTCTGGTTATCCATTTTAATCCTCCTGTATAACTAAATATTATAAAGACCGCTATGTTAGAAATCAATAAAAACATTACCGCTCAGCGATTTTTTACCATTATATTAGGCTTATTTTATCTTTTTTATAGAGTTTTTATGATTGTATTTTTCGTTTTCTCTTCTTTATACCTCCGGTTTACATGTGGCATCCTAAGCTTTCTCAAAGCCTTTCTTTCAATATCATCCGCTTTCGCTCTCGAACATTCTATTCTTTCCCTGATCTGCTTAAATCTTAATATAGCACATATCGTTACGAAAAGGAAAATGGCTACAGATCCCATGTTTACTGGGTTTGTAACCATTTTTTATCTTTCCAACTGTCAAAGATGGGATTATATCTAATTACTTATTCTTCCATTTACTCCCAATTTCACCATAAGCGCCTCCTGAAGGATCTGGGAGAAATTAAGGTTTTCCCGAATAGCCGCTTCGTTCAACCACTCCGGAATACTAAGGGTCTTCTTCACGGCCTTAGATCTGTTCTTTCTCCGATATTCTGCCATATCAAATTCTACAATTACCAACACACCATCTTCCGGATCTACTGTTTCTAGTTCTGATGCCTTTGGAAACGCAGCACCTTCATCTTCCATACCGGACAGTGATAAACCTAATGCATCCACTGCCATTTCATAAGCTTCATCTATGCTATCACCTTGTGTCATACATTCAGGAAAATCCGGAAAGCTGACCCAAAAACCTCCCTCTTCTGCTTTATGAAAAACAGCCGGATAAAATAATCTATTCATACAGATACCTCCTCTTTCAGGTGACAGGGCTATTTAAGCCCTGCCCGTTTAAGTATTGCCTGCTCCAAACCCTTTTTCAGATCTTTGGAGTGATAAGGAACAATTACCGTCTTACCAGTTTCTGGATTCTTCAACTTTACATGTGAACCGTTCTGACTGATCACATCGAATCCATTTTCTTTCAAGAGCTTTAACATCTCCTTGGAACTCATCGGCATCTTTTGTATCTCCTTTCCTTATCATGGTTATATTATATTACGTATTTATACGTATGTCAATATTTATACGTGTTTTTACGTATGTGTAGATGTAAGAAATTCTTGTTATTACACGTGTTTTATAATATTGTAATTCATTTCCTTTATACCGATTCATGTATTAGAAAAGCAACCAGAGGGTGCCTTCGATAAATTCAAGTTCTGTTTTTAATTTTAAAATTTACTATAGCTTTCTATAAAAACATTATGAAAAGATTGTAAACTTACTATGTATTGTAGTATACTTGAAATGAAAATGCTTATGCCGGTTCCGGCAGATTTTCCACTATATAAAGATCAAATATATTTTAGATGAGGGAATGTACTTATGAAAATTGGATTCGATAATGAAAAATACTTAAAGATGCAGTCCGAACATATCCGTGAACGTATCGGACAATTTGACAACAAACTGTATCTGGAATTCGGAGGCAAGCTTTTTGATGATTTCCATGCCTCCAGAGTTCTTCCTGGATTCCAGCCTGACAGCAAACTCCGTATGTTATGCGAACTGTCGGATCAGGCCGAAATTGTCATCGTCATCAGCGCTGAAGATATTGAAAAGAATAAGATCCGTGGTGACCTTGGTATCACGTATGATTCCGACGTACTCCGCCTGATGCATATCTATCAGGAGCTTGGGCTCTATGTCGGAAGTGTCGTTATTACCAAATACAATGCACAGGAAAGTGCCGAATTATTCAAAAACCGTCTGGAAAAGCTTGGCATCAAAGTGTACCGTCACTACCTGATTCCCGGATATCCGACAAATGTACCTTTTATCGTAAGTGACGATGGTTACGGAAAAAATGATTATATAGAAACAAGCCGTCCTCTGGTCGTTGTGACTGCTCCGGGACCTGGAAGCGGAAAGATGGCTGTCTGCCTGTCACAATTATATCATGAACACAAACATGGAATCAAAGCAGGTTACGCCAAATTTGAGACATTCCCAATCTGGAATATCCCGTTAAAGCATCCGGTCAATCTGGCTTACGAGGCAGCTACTGCGGACCTGAATGATATTAATATGATCGATCCGTTTCATCTGGAAGCCTATGGTGAGACAACGATCAACTATAACCGTGATGTAGAAATTTTCCCTGTATTAAATGCCATGTTCCAGCGCATTTACGGAGAAAGTCCTTACAAATCCCCAACAGATATGGGGGTAAATATGGCCGGCAATTGTATCTGTGATGATGATGCATGCAGAGAAGCTTCCTGTCAGGAGATCATCCGCAGATACTATGCATCCAGGAGAAGACTTCTTCTCGGCGCATGCTCTGAAGAAGAAACCTATAAATTAGAAATGTTAATGAACCAGGCCGATATTACCGTTCATGACCGTCCGGTAGTCGATGCGGCTCTCACCGAATCCGAGCGTACAGACGGGCCTGCAGCAGCACTGGAGCTCCCGGACGGCTCGATCGTAACAGGCAAGACATCCGATCTTCTTGGCGCATGCTCTGCTCTTCTTTTGAATGCATTAAAAGAACTGGCCGGTATCGGACATGAGATCAAGATCATCTCTCCACAGGCAATCGAACCGATCCAGAGTCTGAAAACAAAATATCTGGGAAGCCGCAATCCACGCCTTCATACCGATGAAGTTCTGATTGCCCTTTCCGTAAGTGCTGCTACCAGTGAAGACGCAAGACTTGCAATGGAACAGCTTCCTAAATTAAAAGGCTGTCAGGCTCATGTATCCGTTATGCCGGGGTCTGTAGACATCAAACAATTCAAACTGCTGTCTGTTCAGGCAACTTTTGAAGCAAAATATGAAAAAAACTCTGTATTTTTTAATAACAAAGGTGTATAATCTTAAAGTATTTTTTTGAACACTTTATAACAGAGAAACTAATTTTGACTTAAGGAGGAAGTTATGGCAGTAAAATACGTATTCGTTACAGGCGGTGTAGTATCTGGATTAGGTAAGGGAATTACGGCCGCGTCTCTCGGACGTCTGCTGAAGGCCCGTGGTTACACCGTCACGATGCAGAAATTCGATCCATACATCAACATTGACCCTGGTACTATGAACCCTGTACAGCATGGTGAAGTATTTGTAACTGATGATGGTGCTGAGACCGACCTTGACCTTGGACATTATGAAAGATTCATCGACGAAAGTCTGAGCAAGAATTCAAATGTAACAACCGGTAAGATCTACTGGTCTGTTCTTCAGAAGGAACGCCGTGGGGATTTTGGCGGAGGAACGGTTCAGGTTATCCCACATATTACAAATGAGATCAAATCCCGCTTCTACCGCAATCCTGCCGCTGAGAATACAGAAATTGCCATTATCGAAGTCGGCGGAACTGTTGGTGACATCGAAAGTCAGCCTTTCCTGGAAGCGATCCGTCAGTTCCAGCATGAAAAGGGACGCGAAAATGTGATCCTGATCCATGTTACACTGATTCCATACCTGAAAGCTTCTCAGGAGATGAAGACAAAACCTACCCAGGCAAGTGTAAAAGACCTTCAGGGAATGGGAATCCAGCCGGATATCCTGGTATGCCGTTCCGAGTATCCGCTTGGTGTCGGACTGAAAGACAAGATCGCATTATTCTGCAATGTACCGTCTAACCACGTACTGCAGAATCTGGATGTAGAATATCTGTATGAAGCTCCTCTTGCAATGGAAGAAGAGAATCTTGCAGGCGTTGTATGTGAATGTCTCCACCTTGACTGTCCGGAACCGGATTTAAAAGACTGGAAAGAAATGGTCGACTACCTCAAGAATCCAAACACAGAAGTCACAGTTGCTCTGGTTGGTAAATATATTCAGCTTCATGACGCTTACATCAGTGTTGTAGAAGCCTTAAAGCATGGTGGAATCTTCAGTCGTGCTACCGTAAATATCAAATGGATCGATTCAGAAACCGTTACTGCCGATAATGCTGAGGAATTATTTAGTGACGTAAGTGGTATCCTGGTTCCTGGCGGATTCGGCAACCGTGGTATCGAAGGAAAGATCGAGGCGATCAAATATGCCCGTACACACAATGTGCCTTTCTTAGGCCTGTGCCTTGGAATGCAGCTTTCTATCGTAGAATTTGCAAGAGACGTCATCGGTTATAACGATGCACACAGTGCTGAGCTTGATCCGAACACCACTCATCCGGTTATCCACATTATGCCGGAACAGATCGGTATCGAAGACATCGGCGGAACATTAAGACTTGGTGCTTATCCTTGTGTTCTTGATAAGACATCCAAAGCTTATGAAATGTACGGAACAGAGCAGATCAGTGAACGGCACCGTCATCGTTATGAAGTAAATAACGACTACCGTGATGCCCTGACTTCTCACGGCATGAAACTTTCCGGACTTTCACCGGACGGAAGAATCGTCGAAATGATCGAGATTCCTGAACACCCTTGGTTTGTTGCCACACAGGCTCATCCGGAATTAAAATCAAGACCAAACAGACCACATCCACTGTTCAGAGGATTTATCGAAGCTTCTCTGAAATATCAGGAAGAACATAAATAAATGTATATGATGTCGGGGTCAAAAGCCCCCGACTTTGATGCCTACGGATTGCTCCGTGC
>URTM01000022.1 GCA_900550865.1 uncultured Dorea sp.
GGATTCCTCACAAGGGCAAAAATAAGGGAAAATACATATCATTTCACTATCTAAGGGGCTGGAAAGCCTATAAAATAAGGAAAGTTCAGGAAATCTCTCCACAAATTCCGATTTACACATTTCTTTTCCATATATAATAGCACAAATATTTATATTCACAAATCATCTTGAAAATGCTGGGCACAGTAATTGCAACATTAATAAAAATAGGTTGCCATCAGTATATTATCAGAACCAGAGTTCAATGAAGAATTGGAAAAAGGATATGTGGATATGCAGGCAGGATGGACAAAAATGGTGTCAATCAAGAAAAAGTGATAATTATAAGGAAGAAAAGTGTTGCCAACCCCGTAAAATCAAGGTTTGAAAAAAATCTCAAAAAATTAGCACTCACCTCTTGACAGTGCTAATAAAACGATGTATTGTTATATTGCAAATAGAACAAGAGCAAAAGGAGGTTGTCACTATGAATATAAATAAATTCACACAGAAATCATTACAGGCTGTACAGAACTGTGAACGCATTGCAATGGATTATGGCAACCAGGAGATTGCACAGGAACATTTATTATATGCGTTACTGACAGAGGATGACAGCCTGATCGCAAAATTAATGGAGAAGATGGGACTCGATAAGAATCTCATTATCAACAGAGTAGAAGAAGCTATTCAGAAACGTCCGAAAGTCCAGGGTGGACAGCAGTACGTCGGACAGGATCTGAACAATGCACTGGTACACGGTGAAGATGAAGCCAAAGCAATGGGAGATGAATATGTATCGGTAGAACATCTCTTCCTTTCTATTATGAAATATGCAGGCAAAGAAGTAAAAGCAATTTTCCGTGAGATGGGCATTTCAAGAGAGGGATTCTTACAGGCACTTTCAACCGTCAGAGGAAATCAGAAAGTGACCAGCGATAACCCGGAAGATACCTATGATACATTGAACAAATACGGTACCGACCTGGTAGAAAGAGCAAGAGAACAGAAGATGGATCCGGTGATCGGACGTGATTCCGAGATCCGTAATGTAGTCCGGATTCTTTCCCGTAAAACGAAGAACAACCCGGTTCTGATCGGTGAACCTGGTGTAGGTAAGACGGCAGTTGTCGAAGGTCTTGCACAGCGTATTGTACGAGGGGATGTACCGGAAGGACTGAAAGAGAAGACAATCTTCTCACTGGATATGGGGGCACTGGTAGCCGGTGCGAAATACCGTGGTGAATTCGAGGAACGTCTGAAAGCAGTACTGGAAGAAGTCAAGAACAGTGACGGAAGAATCATCCTATTCATCGATGAATTGCATACCATCGTCGGAGCCGGTAAGACGGACGGAGCCATGGATGCCGGAAATATGTTAAAACCTATGCTGGCAAGAGGTGAACTCCACTGTATCGGTGCAACGACACTGGATGAATATCGTCAGTATATTGAAAAGGACGCCGCACTTGAGAGACGTTTCCAGCCGGTTATGGTAGAAGAACCTACCGTAGAAGATACGATTTCTATCCTTCGTGGACTGAAAGAACGTTATGAAGTATTCCATGGTGTGAAGATCACAGATGGTGCGCTGGTAGCAGCCGCAACATTATCTGACCGTTACATTTCCGACCGTTTCCTTCCAGATAAGGCTATCGACCTTGTAGATGAGGCGTGTGCACTGGTTAAGACGGAACTGGATTCCATGCCGGCAGAGATGGATGAGCTGAACCGTAAGATCATGCAGATGGAGATTGAAGAGACGGCACTTAAGAAAGAAGACGACCGGTTAAGCAAAGAACGTCTGGAACACTTGCAGCAGGAACTGGCAGAATTAAGAGAAGAATTCGCCGGAAAGAAAGCACAGTGGGACAATGAAAAAGTCGGTGTCGAACGTGTACAGAAACTGCGTGAAGAGATCGAGCAGGTCAATAAAGACATCGAAAGAGCACAGCATTCCTATGATCTGGAGAAGGCAGCAGAACTTCAGTATGGCAGACTGCCACAGCTTCAGAAGCAGTTAGAGGAAGAAGAGGCCAAAGTAAAAGACGAAGATCTTTCCCTTGTACATGAAAGTGTCAATGACGAAGAGATCGGAAGAATCGTATCCCGCTGGACAGGAATCCCGGTTGCCAAGTTAAATGAAAGTGAACGAAGCAAGACCTTACACTTAGGTGACGAACTGCATAAGAGAGTCATCGGTCAGGATGAAGCAGTAGAACTGGTAACAGAAGCCATCATCCGTTCCAAAGCAGGAATCAAAGACCCGACCAAACCAATCGGTTCCTTCCTGTTCCTTGGACCTACCGGTGTAGGTAAGACAGAACTTGCCAAAGCACTGGCAGAGAATCTGTTTGACGATGAGAATAACATGGTGCGTATCGATATGAGTGAGTACATGGAGAAATACTCCGTGTCCCGTCTGATCGGAGCGCCTCCGGGATATGTCGGATACGATGAAGGCGGACAGCTTACTGAGGCAGTCAGAAGAAGACCTTATTCGGTTGTACTGTTCGATGAGGTAGAAAAGGCACATCCGGATGTATTCAATATCTTATTACAGGTACTGGATGACGGACGTATCACCGATTCACAGGGACGTACCGTAGACTTTAAGAATACGATCCTGATCATGACATCCAATATCGGATCCCAGTATCTGCTGGACGGCATGGATGAAAATGGCAACATCAGCCAGGAGAGCCAGAATGCGGTAATGGAAGACTTAAGAGCACATTTCAGACCGGAATTCCTGAACCGTCTGGATGAGACAATCATGTTCAAACCATTGACGAAAGATAACATTTATGACATTATTGACTTATTAGTAGCTGATGTCAACAAACGTCTGGCTGATCGTGAGATTTCTATCTTCCTGACCGAAGATGCGAAGAAATATGTCGTAGACGGAGGATATGATCCGAACTATGGTGCAAGACCACTGAAGAGATTCCTTCAGAAACACGTCGATACACTGGCAGCAAAACTGATGCTGCAGGGCGATGTAGGCGCACAGGATACGATCATCATAGACGTAGAAGACGGTAAGCTTGTGGCAAGGAGTCAGAGCGTGTGCGAATAATATTTCACATAGATGTCAATTCAGCTTATCTTAGCTGGACAGCAGTAGAACAATTGAAAAACGGAGCAAAAGTGGATATCCGGACGATACCGGCGATCATTGGCGGTGACCAGAAGTCCCGCCACGGTATCGTACTGGCCAAATCCATTTTGGCAAAAAAATATGGCATTCGTACGGGGGAACCTGTTGCGAATGCCTTTCGTAAGTGTCCGAATCTTAAGACTTATCCGCCGGATCACCAGATGTATCACGAATACAGCCGGAAACTGATGGAATTCTTACGTACCTACACGACACATATAGAACAAGTCAGTGTGGATGAATGCTATATGGATTTCACAGAGATTGCGGACCGGTTCAAATCTCCTGTGGTAGGTGCGAATGAAATCAAGGATGAGGTGTATAAAAGGTTCGGATTCACGGTGAATGTGGGGATATCTTCCAGAAAAGTCCTGGCAAAGATGGCATCCGACTTTGAAAAACCGAATAAAGTGCATACACTGTTCCCGGAAGAAGTTCCGGTGAAAATGTGGCCGTTGCCGATCGGCGAACTTTTCATGGCTGGCCGTTCGAGTGTAGAGACAATGAAGAAGCTGGAGATCTATACGATTGGAGATCTGGCGAATACAGATCCGGCGATTCTGGAATTACATCTGAAAAGCCATGGAAGAAAGTTATGGGAATTTGCCAATGGGCTCGATGATTCGGAAGTAGAAAGCGTCCGGGCAGAAGCAAAAGGAGTCGGTAATTCTACGACACTGCCAAAAGATCTGACAACAGAGGAAGAGGCATTGCCGGTGTTAAAAGATCTGGCTGCAAGCGTGGGACGACGATTGCGAAAAGCCGGGCAGAAAGCCGGGATGGTAAGCGTGGAGATTAAGTATCACACTTTTAATCAAGTGTCCCATCAGATGAAGATGGAGAAAGCGTCGAACCAGGATCAGGATATTTACCGGAGCGCTATTGAATTATTCCGTGAACTGTGGAACGGAGAACCTATCAGACTTCTTGGAATCCGGACGTCTAAATTATCGGAAGAAAGCGAACCGGAGCAGTTGAGTCTGTTCGATATGAAGTTCGAGTCCGAAGAAACGAGGAAGAAAAAGAAGAATCTGAAAGAGGCGTTGAAGAAATTAGAAGGAAAATATGGGGACGGGATTGTGAAAAAAGGATGGTAACAATCTGTTACGTCATTAAAAGTGTGTCCATAAAGCGAAAATACGTCCTTAAAAATGTTGAAATATGACATACAAGATAGAATACAAGATAGAGTAAAGGAAAATCCTTGACAACCATAATAAAATTTGTTATAGTTATGAACATAAGAGCAGTTGCGAATTATATTTACATATAATTTGTGGCTGCTTTTTTGTGTTGTTATGAGATGTAAGTCCGCAGAAAGTATAAAATAAATCTAGGAGGAATGGAAATGAAAAATGTAAATTGGAAAGAATTATTCATTGATATTATCATTGATATCGTAGCAGGTATGATCATTGCAGTTGGTATTTACAACTTTGCGCTGAATGCAGATTTCCCGGTAGCTGGATTTTCCGGTATCGCGATCATTCTGTATCACTTATTCGGACTGCCGGTCGGTGCAGGAACCATCATCTTGAATGTACCTGTTGCAATCTTCTGTTATAAATTTTTGGGAAAAGAATTTTTCTTAAAGTCCATGAAATCGATGATTATTTCATCATTACTGATGGACTACGTAGCACCGCTGTTCCCGGTCTATGACGGAAGCAGATTTTTAGCAGCTCTGTGTATGGGCGTGTTATGCGGAATCGGCTATGCGATGATCTTCATGAGAGGTTCTTCAACAGGCGGACAGGATTTCATCAGCGTGGCGATCAAGAAAGTAAAACCACATATTACGCTTGGAATTATTACATTTGTCCTTGATATCTGCACGATCATCCTCGGAACAGCACTGGTATTCAAGGATATAGACGGCCTGATCTATGGTGTTATCGTTACTTATCTGATGGCAATGGTAATGGACAGAATCATGTATGGTATCGATGAAGGAAAGATGACCTTGATCGTAACTGAAAAAGGTGCTGAGATCGCGGAAAAGATTGACACATACTCAGGAAGAGGATCTACAATATTAAAAGGAATCGGAAGCTATTCCAAGAAAGACAAAGATGTCGTAATGTGCGCCTGCAATAACAAGCAGATGTACACCATTAAGAAGATGGTACATACCATTGATCCGAAAGCATTCACTATCATTGTAGAATCGAACGAAGTAGTAGGAGAAGGATTCAAGGAAGAACTTCCGGATATTGAACTGTAAAATAAAGAAGTGTATGGTCAATTGTGAAAGACCATACACTTTTTCTATTTGTAATATCCTTCAGATACCAGAACCTGTTCATCCCAGGCTTCAGATACGAGAACTTGTTTGCTTGCAATCCTGCAAGTGGTATGTAAGCCGCTTCATCCACCGTTGGCATCTTTGTGAACTTGAAATTCTCCGGTGGAACTAAATTCTGCGCCACAGTAATTACAGATTACCACCTTTACTGTCTGATAGACTGCATCATGATGTACAGTTTTGTATACCGGTGGAACCCAGACTTTTGCAGGAGCAGAAGGTGTGGATGGTGTCGTAGAAGAACTGCTGCCACTCTGGGAAGGTTGAGTAGATGAAGAAGAACTGCCGGATGAAGAACCAGAAGATGCCGGAGCACTTGTTGTATTCTGATTTTGTGATGGCTCGGATGCATCAGCAGTTTGTGTATCCTCCGAATTTTTATTTTGTGTGTTCTTATCTTCTGTATTGGAAGAATCAGAAGATTTATCGGGATCTTCTGAATTTGGTTTGTCTGTATATTCTTCTGCCTGAGAGGTGTCCTCTGTAACAAGAGGTGTCTTGCATATATTTTTGTCCGCTTTTTTAGAAGTCTTCTTTTTGACGTTATGTTCTACCCCGGATTTGACGGAAAACGTGTCTGCTTCAAGGGAAAGATTCTTTTTTAATGAAGGCAGAAAGAGTCCGGACAGTGCAAAGCAAATGACGGTAAAAAGAATGGCCATTTGTTCTTTGCGATGTAATCCCGATTTAAAAATTAAGTTTTTTAATTTCTTGATAATAGTCATAATCTTAATCTCACATAGTTTTATATAAAATTTTAATTCCAACAAAAGCTCCTGCAAACAATGCAATCATGAAAACCCATCCGGAGACAGAGAGGGAAGCTGCAGCAATGAAAAATGAACTGATATTACAACCGCCTGCGATACAGATTCCATAGCCCATAAGGAGTCCACCAATGACAGATTTCTTTACTTGTTTGCCGGAACGGATTTTTTTAATACTGAACCGCTTACTGAATAATATGGAAATCAGTGATCCGATAAGGAGACCAATATTCCGGATGTTGCTTCCATATGCAGTTACCGGTGCGTGTTTCAAAGAGGAATAAGCGGTTCCTTGGAAAAGATTTTTGAAAAAATCTTCTATCCAGTAAAAGGCTCCGGAAACGGCCCATGGACTTTTTAAAACAAATATGTGAATACTGCTCAGTAAGCCAAGGCATATAGCACCTTTCAGATAATTTGTGCTTTCTGATGGTGCATGTCCTTTTTCCGCACGAAGTGCGATAACATAAAGAAGAATAATGATGAAAAGGTTTATGCTGATTCCGCCTGCCCATCCGAAATAATCCGGCAGAAAAACAGATGGAGCTTTTTTGATAAACGGAGCCCATAAAAGCTGATAATGTGTACTTGCAAAGAAATATCCGGACATTACACAGATAAATGTAATAAGGTGAATCAGATACCCCTCACCGATCCGGATGAACATACCGGATGAACAACATCCTGCCAAAACCATGCCGATTCCAAAAATAAATGCTCCGAAGACCAAAGGTATACTGATCGCGGAAACACCCTGCATGTTATATGTATTGCCGTATAAAAATTTAAATGCAGAAGTACCAACAGATGCAAATAAAATTCCAATCAATATGGAACGAAACTGGTCAGTAGAATTCATGATGAAAGGGTCACTTGTGGCTGACACAAAACAGAGATGTGAACGCTGTAAGATCCATCCAAAGCCCAATCCGAATATCCAGTACCAAAGCAGATCGTGAGCACCTGAAAATAATATAATTCCGGTTAATATGGCCAAAATGGATAGAAAAACCGCCCACTGCTTTTGCGATAGCTTTTTCATGTTGTAATCTCCTCGAATATTATAATTATTATCTATAATAATTTCACAAAAAATAGAGAAAATCAATAGGAAGAATGAACGAATTGCATAGAAAATATCTATATATCTATCAAATATATTAATAATATTGATTAGGAAAAATAAGCATTCAATGATAAAGTGAAGGTAGTAAGAAATTATATAAAACCAGGAGGAAAAAAGGTGAAAAGAAAAAGACTTTTAGCGTGGATTTTATGCATGGTCATGATATTTTCAAATGCAATATCTGTAGCAGCAGAAGAGACTAGTACTGGAATTGTAGTAGAAGATAGCGTAAAGTCTGGTTCGGGAGAAGACAATGCGGAATCTCAGGAACAGACAGGGACAGATGATCAGACAAAATCCGAAGAAGCAAAACAGGAAAAAGAGCAAGTATCGGAACCATCCGCAGATGCAGTACAACAGACGGGTGGTATCAAAGAGACAGAGCAGACCACCGTACAGAATAACGACAGTGAGAATGTGGATGCATCTGTATGGAACGTAGAAGACTTCACTTATACATCGTATGAAAAAAGACTGTATGGGTGTGACTATTCCAGAGATTTAGTGATCAAGGGATCTGCAATCGCCGGTTTTTCAGAATCAGGTCTTGCAAAACTTGAGAAGAACACAGATCTGGTACTTCCGTCTACGGATGATGAAGGAGACCAGGTAGTAGGTGTTGCACCAAGTGCTTTCTACAAGAAAGGACTTACATCTGTAACATTTCCAACAGGAATGATGGTGGATTATAATGATACCGTTACAAATGGAAAGGTTACAAAGAGAGGAAATTTTGTAATTGCAGAAAATGCATTTGCCGGTAACAAACTTACGTCGGTAACGTTGCCGGAAGGAGTGATTGCATGTCTGCCAAATTCATTCATGGATAATGAGATCGTGTCTGTGAAATTCCCAAAGACGATCTGGTGGATAGAGACACAGTCTTTTGCAAGAAACAAGATCACAACAGTCAATTTCCCAACTACGTGTGATTTTCAGTTAGAGATGCATGGAATGCCATTTGCAAAAAACTTTATCAAATCTGTAAGACTTCCGGATTATACAGAAGTTGTTAATAAAGATGTATTTGCATGGAATACAGGAAAAGAAGCATTGTCGGCAGATGCACCTAAAAAATATAAAACGTATACATCTGGCGGAAAGACGTATGAGGCCGGAATTGTGTATATGTATGCAGATAACGCAGAATTTGAAGTGAAAGACAGAATTCACCACGACAAAAAAGAGACAGAATCCCAGCATTCATGGGTGCAGAGACTGGTGATTAATGATGGATCGACAGAGACAGAGAATCCAGATCTTCCATGGAATGTGAATGATTTTACGTTTGATGGACAGACAGTAACAGGTCTTTCGAAAACAGGAATTGCAAAAAGAGCAGCGAATAAAGATCTTGTGATTCCTGATTTTAATAAAGATGGAATGTATGTGACTGCAATCGCTGATGCACAGGCAGGAGGCAATGGATTGTTTGCTTCCGCGGAAGAAGGTTTTGATTCTGTATATCTGCCGACTGGATTACAGAAAATCGGTAATAATGCTTTTCAGAATAATGGCTTAAAAGAAGTAACATTCCCGTCCAGACTTTCAGAGATTGGAAACAGTGCATTCCAGACGAATAACCTTACAAGCGTGATTTTACCGGATACAGTTACCAAGCTGGGAAATGGAGCATTTGCGACGAATCCTAAATTAGAAAGAATCAATCTTTCTAAAGGACTGACAGAAATTCCGGATGCAGCATTTGGATGCTCGGATGCAAAAAATTATATGAGCAATCTGAAGAGCATTACAATTCCAGAAGGAATTACGAAGATTGGAAAGCGAGCATTTGCTGGTAACAATTTTGCAGAGATTACGCTGCCATCTTCTGTGAAGGAAATTGGTGACTATGCATTTTCGACGAAAAATTATCTGTCAGATTCCTGCACATTAACACTGAATGATGGACTGACTACCATTGGAGATAATGCATTTAGAAATAAAGTAATTGCAGAAGTTACACTTCCTGTTACGGTAGAGAAGCTGAAAAAGAATACATTCCGAAAAGAATATTCAGATGGTTCTGCTGCTGTTGTGACCAAAGTATACGTGTCATCAAAAGAGCAGTATGAAGATAAAGTGAATTTCCCGGAAAGTGATTATCACAAGTTATATCTGACAGATGAATCGGTATGGACAGCAGAAGATTTTACATATGCAGAAAAACCATTTACCCTTTATCCGGCAGGTGAAACAAGCAAAAAAGTATCCGTAGATGCATGGGTAGTAACAGGCTTGTCAGAACAGGGTACAAAAAAATCAGAAACAAATAAGAAACTGGTTATTCCATCCAAAGATCCGGATGGAAGAAAAGTCCAGGGTGTTGGAGATAAGGCCTTTTATAAAATGGGAATTGAATCGCTGGCACTTCCGGAAAATGTAAAAGCAGACTGGGATGATTCTACATGGGAGACATCTGGAAAAGGTGTGAAAGAACGAGGAGATTTCTTTATTGGTGCAAGTGCATTCCTGGGAAATAATCTGACAACACTTGAATTACCGGAAGGTGTAATCTATGTAGGAAATTCTGCATTTAATGCAAATAAACTTACAACCGTAAAATTACCAGAGACTCTGATGCAGCTTGCAAATCAGTCATTTGTAAAAAATAGCATTGTATCAGTTGAATTTCCGGAAAAAACGGATTTTGCACTTGGTATAGATGCGCTGGCATTTGGAGCAAATAAAATTGAATCCATCGAACTTCCGGTTAATACGGAAAAACTTGATAAGAATGCATTTGCAAAAAATACAGATGCAGATGGTAAAAATATTGTCGTTAAAGCATATATAAACGCTGAAAGTGCAGGAGAACTGGTAACAATTACTTCAACATACCATGAAGTAATCCTTAGTAAAATTCCAGATGCACAGGCTCCTTGGGGCACAGAAGATTTCACATATGATGAGGCTGGAACAACGATTAGCGGACTTTCAGATACAGGAAAAGAAAAAATCAAAAACAATCCAAATCTGATTCTTCCAAAAGCAGGACCGTCAGGAGAAAAGATTACAGCATTAGGTAATGGAACCGGTAATAAAGGAATTTTCGTTGTAACAGATGACGATAAGAATTATACACCGGCCAGTGTACAGCTGCCGGAAACATTAGAAAAGATCGGTAACTTCGCATTTGCGATCGGCGGAGGAACATATGAAGCTGAAATGAGTTCCATTGAGTTCCCGGAAGGATTGAAGGAGATTGGAGCAACAGCATTTCAGAATTCCAAACTTGTTTCCGTAAATTTACCGGATAGTGTAACAACTTTAGGAAAAGCAGCATTTACGGGAAGTACCAATATCCAGTCAATTAAATTGTCGGCTAATCTGACAGAAATTCCGGATAATGCATTTGCAAACGGTGGAACATCGTTGAGTGAATTTGGAACCCTGGTAATTCCGGAAGGTGTAACAAAGATTGGTGCAAGAGCATTTAACGGAAGACATATTAAAAATGTAGTTTGGCCGAAATCTTTGGAAACAATTGGAAACTATGCATTTGATAATCATCAGATGACAGAAATCGAATTACCGGAGAATGTAAAGAGTATCGGAACGTATGCGTTCAGAATCAATCAAGAGGGACTTGAAAATACATTAACAACTTTGAAGCTGAACGAAGGATTGAAAACAATCGGCAATTATGCTTTTATGGGCAGTAAGATTACAGAAGTAGAGCTTCCGTCAACATTAAAGTTAAATGAAAAGTCTTTCATATTCGGAAAGAAAGGTTCAGCTGCTGACCCGGTTGTTGTATTCAAGACAACAGATAAAGTAAAAGCCGGAGAAGCAGGTACAGAAGGAAGTTACAACTTTGCGGATGTAAATCAGTATTCACACAAAGTTGTGTATGACAAACTCACAGGTACAGGATGGACATCCGGAGACTTTACTTATGACGGAACGACAATTACAGGCTGGTCAGAAAGCGGACAGGAAAAGAGAAAGACAATTAAGACTCTGGTACTGCCAGATCAGACTCCGGACGGACAGGATATTACAGCAGTTGGAGAAGCTGCATTTAAGATTCCGGATGATGAAGTAGTTGTAACAAAATTCGGCGTAGATTCGCCGGAAGGAATGACTTCGGTAGTACTTCCGAAAAAGGCAACAGTAATTGGAAATGAAGCTTTTGCACAGAATGCACTTACTGTGGTAGATTTCACAGGTATTACATCCATCGGTTATCATGCATTCTATGGTAATGATCTGGTAGAGGCAATGCTTCCGGATACAGTTACAGAGATGGGCGAAGGAGCATTTTCAGCGAACGATATTACAAAGATCCGGCTTTCGAATGCTGTAACAAAGATTCCGGCAGGAGCATTTTCTATGAATATCCGTCTGTCACAGGTGGAGATCCCGGATACCGTAACGGAGATCGGACAGACGGCTTTTGCAGGAGCAAGATTTACATCACTGACAATTCCGGCGTCTGTAACCAAGATCGGTGACAAAGCATTCCACTTGCATCACCTTACAGAACTGGTGATTCCTGGCAATGTTAAGGAAATCGGAGAATCGGCATTTGAAGGAACTTATAAAGCGACAACGTTAAAGTCGCTGGTGATTGAAGAAGGTGTGGAGAGCATTGGAAAATATGCATTTAAAGAAGCCCTTCTTGAAACCGTACATTTCCCGGACAGTATTAAAACAGTTGGAGAAAAACCATTCCTGAACAATAAGGGAAAAGATGGATCTCATGTAGTTGAGGTTACAACATCGAATAAAGATCACAGAAGCCTGAAAGATGATACATATGTGATCAATTACACAGGTAAGGTCGGTATCGATGAAGTGAAAGACAAAGTGAAATTAGCATTTACAAAAGCTGATTATACAGGTAAAGAGATCAAACCGAAAGTGACGATAGAGGGACTGAAAGAAGGAAAAGACTTCTCAGTTGAATATCAGAATAATGTACTTGCAGGTACAGCAACAGTTGTGATTACCGGTATGGGACAGTATGAAGGATCAATCACAGAGAACTTTACAATTGAGATTCCGGAAAAGGCAGAGATTGTTGTAAAACCATCGACGCCGTCCACAAAGGTGGAAGATTTTGATAAAGATACTATCACTGGCGATGTGCTGACAGAAGATGAAAAAGCACAGGTGGAAAGTGGAACAAAAGTGCATGTATATCTGGAAGTTGAAAGGGTATCTGAATCAGATGTTGCAGTAACAGATATTCTTGCTACAAATGCGAAGGTTGCAGAGCAGAAAGGATTCCGGAAGGGAATGTATCTGGACATTTCTATGTGGAAGGCAATTGGAAATAATGCAGCTGAAAAAGTACAGAAGGCAAAACTCGGTAAGAAAGTGAAGATTGTTGTTGAGTTACCGGATGAATTACTGGCTCCGGAGGGAAAAGTGAGGACATATTATGTTGTTCGTGTACATGAAGGAGTAGCAGAGATTCTGCCGACAACATTAAATGGCAAGACGATTACATTCGAAACTGATAAGTTCTCAACATATTCTATCTGGTATACAGAAACAGATGCCGAAAAAGGCACACCGTCAGGTGGAGAAGGGGAGAAATCACAGACATCACCGACAACAACGCAGGTTTCTACAAAGAGTGGAAATACAACACAGAATGCAAATCAGGCTAAGGCAGCAAAAACAGGAGACAGTAATACGATTCTGTTATTATGTGCGTTGTTTGTAGTCAGTGGACTTACAGGAAGTGTGATCTACAGAAGAAAGAAAAGACAGTAGAATATTTGAAAAAATATAAAGAAATATAAAAAATAAGAAGACCAGCCAATCACCGGCTGGTCTTCTTACATTGAAAAGAGAATATTTATTCTGCATATAATTTTACAAGTTCTGTAACCACATCCACACTCTTATCCATACCCTCAACCGTAATATGTTCATAAGGTCCGTGATAAGCATGTCCGCCTGTTCCAAGATTCGGGCAAGGCAGTCCCTTGAAGCTTAACTGGCATCCGTCTGTACCGCCGCGGATCGGAAGTACAAGCGGTGTTACATCTGCATTCTCACATGCTTTTTTCGCATTGTCAATGAGGTGCATACATGTGGCGATGATTTCAGCCATGTTGCGGTACTGTTCGGAAATAGTAAGTGTTACAGTACCCTCGCCCCATTTTTCATTCATATCTTTTTCGATTAATTTCAAAGTTTTTTTCTTCGCTTCAAAAAGATCTTTGTCATGGTCTCTTACGATGTAATGAAGTTCCGCTTCCGCAACTTCTCCGGACATACTCATCAGATGGTAGAATCCTTCATAGCCTTCTGTTCCGCGAGGTGTCTCCATAGATGGAAGAGCATTATTGATCTCCATAGCAACCAGACTTGCATTGATCATAGTATCTTTGGAAGAACCAGGATGTACGTTGAATCCTTTGATCACGAAATCCGCTTTGCATGCGTTGAAGTTCTCGTACTGGATCTCGCCTTCGGTATCGCCGTCCAGTGTATAGCCGTAGTCAGCACCGAACCGTTCTACGTTGAAGTGAGAAGCACCGGTACCAATCTCTTCATCCGGTGTAAATGCTATGCACAGAGGTCCGTGAGGAATCTTTTCTTCCTGAATGCGTTCGATCATTGTCATGATCTCTGCGATTCCGGCTTTGTCATCAGCTCCGAGAACGGTTGTGCCGTCAGAAGTGATCAGTGTACGTCCTTTCAGATCTGTCAGATGCGGGAAGTTCTTAGGACTTAAAATGGTATCACTTGTTCCAAGTCTGAGTTCTCCACCATCATAATTTTCAGTCACAATTGGTTTGATATCATGGTCACAGAAGTCTGATACGGTATCCATGTGTGCGATGAATCCAATCGCCGGCTTATCTTCCAGGCCTTCGGTAGCCGGAAGCTTTCCGTACAGGTAGCACTGGTCATCCAGAATAACATCTGTAAGACCCAGTTCCTTCATCTCCGCTTCCAGAAGTCTTGCAAGATCGAACTGGCATGCGGAAGATGGTACAGTTTCGCTGTTTTCGTCACTTGGTGTGCGAACAACAACGTATTTCAGTAATCTTTCATAAGCTTTCATAAGTTACATTCCCCTTTTCTTATTTTTTCAAAATATTCTAACTATTACTATAACACATTTTTCCCTTTGCTGCATTGTAAAATGATGTTATACTTATTATAATTAGAAAAATGTTACAGTTCACAGACAGAATATTAAAAAATACAAATCCATTATGATAATCATAGTGAGAATATGAACAGTAACAGAAAATTTAAAGATGCTGCAGATGGCATTATTTGAATCAGGAGGCAATAAAAAGATGAAATTAACCCAGTTACTGGAACGTTTAGAATATGAAGTAGTACAGGGAGATGACCAGATCGAAGTCACAGAGCTGATCAATGATTCCCGTAAAGTGACAGAAGGAAGCGTATTTGTATGCATCAGCGGAGCAGTATCCGACGGACATGCGTATGTAGGCCAGGTCGCAGAAAAAGGTGCGGCTGCTGTCATCGTAGAAAAGGACGTGGAAGCACCGGAAGGATTAACGGTCATTAAAGTAAAAGACACCCGTTATGCACTGGCAATGACATCCGCAGCATATTTCGGATATCCGGCAGAGAAGCTGAAAGTCATCGGAATCACGGGAACAAAAGGTAAGACAACAACAACATACATGGTAAAATCCATCCTGGAAGAAGTGGGCATCAAAGTCGGACTGATCGGTACGATTGAGGCAATCATCGGAGATAAGAGTATTCCGGCGAATAACACGACACCGGAATCTTACACGATCCAGAAATATTTCGCAGAGATGGTAGAGGCTGGATGTGAATGTGTTGTTATGGAAGTTTCTTCACAGGGACTCAAACTAGACCGTACAGCCGGCATTCCATTCGAGATCGGAATCTTCACAAACCTTGGTGAAGATCACATCGGACCGAATGAACACAAAGATTTCGATGAGTACAAATATTGCAAGAGCCTGCTATTCAAGCAGAGTAAGATCGGAATCGGTAATGTGGATGACAAGTGGTTTGAAGACATTTTCAAAGATGCAACATGCGAAGTTGAGACATTCGGGTTCTCTGATAAGGCAGATATCCGTGCGACAGATGTAAAGCACATCTCAAGACCTGGATATCTTGGAGTGCAGTATCATGTGGCAGGTCTTATGGACTTTGATGTAGAGATTGATATCCCTGGAGATTTCAGCGTATACAACTCTCTGACAGCAATTGCCGTATGCAGACATTTCGGCGTGCCGGTAGAAGATATCAAGAAAGCACTGAAGGTTGCAAGAGTCAAAGGCCGTATCGAGATGATCAAAGTATCTGATGACTTTACACTGATGATCGACTATGCACACAATGCCATGGCACTTGAAAGCCTTCTGGATACATTAAGAGATTATCATCCGGAAAGAATCGTGACCGTATTCGGCTGCGGCGGTAACAGATCCAAGACCAGACGTTACGAGATGGGAGAAGTATCCGGTAAATTATCCGACTTTACGATCATCACATCGGATAACCCGAGATTCGAAGAACCACAGGCAATCATCGATGACATCGTAGTCGGTATGAAGAAGACAGATGGTAAATATATCACTATCTGTGACAGAAAAGAAGCGATTAAATATGCGATCGAACACGGTCAGCCGGGAGACGTTATCATCCTGGCAGGAAAAGGACATGAGACATATCAGGAGATCAAAGGTGTGAAATACGATATGGACGAACGTGTTCTGATCAAGGAAGTATTAGAGGAATTAAAGAAATAAATGTACGCTGATATTATCGTTGATATTACGCATGAAAAATTAGATAAAGTCTTTCAATACCGCATCCCCTCTCATCTGGAGGGGATGCTTAAGGTTGGGATGGAAGTTGTAGTTCCGTTCGGCAAGGGAAATAAAGAAACCAACGGCTATGTGACGGGATTCTCAGAACGTGCGGAATATGCACCGGAGAAGATGAAGGAGATATTAAGAATTGCCGAAGAAAGTGTGGCGATCGAAAGCAGACTGGTCGCACTGGCAGCATGGATGAAGGAATTTTATGGCGGAACGATGATCCAGGCACTTAAGACTGTACTTCCTATTAAGAAGAAAGAGCGGGCGAAGGAAAAGCAGAAGGTAAGGCTGCTTTTAACGGAAGAAGAAGGGAAAGAAAAGCTGGATCTGTATCTGCATAAGAACCAGAGGGCGCGTGCGAGACTTCTGGCGGCACTTCTGGATCAGCCGGAACAGGACTATGATTTCCTGATCCATAAGCTGAATCTTACAAGAAGTGTGGTAAAAGCACTGGAAGAACAGAAGGTTCTGGCGCTGGAAACGGAACAGGTATACCGTAATCCGGTGATTTATCAGCAGAAAGAACAAAAAGAGATCATTTATACAGAGGAACAGCAGGCGGCGATCCGGACATTTTCGAAGGACTATGAGCAGGGAAGACGTAAGACGTATCTGCTGTATGGTGTAACCGGGAGTGGCAAGACGGAAGTATATATGGAAATGATCGCAAAAGTCTTAAGTGAAGGCAGACAGGCAATCGTACTGATTCCGGAGATCGCACTTACGTATCAGACGGTGATGCGGTTCTATACAAGATTCGGCGGGCGTGTGTCGATCCTGAATTCCAGAATGTCGCAGGGAGAGCGGTATGATCAGATGGAACGCGTGAAAAAGGGCGAAGTGGATATCATGATCGGTCCGAGATCGGCACTTTTTACGCCGTTTGAGAAACTGGGACTGATCGTTATTGATGAGGAACATGAGCCGACTTATAAGAGCGAACAGGTTCCGAGGTTTCACGCAAGAGAGACGGCGATCGAAAGAGCGCGGATGGAAGGAGCCAGTGTGGTACTGGGATCGGCAACTCCGTCTCTGGAAGCATTCTATGCATGTGAATGTGGCAGATATCAGATATTACGGCTTAAGAACCGTACCGGGAGGCAGGAGCTTCCGCAGGTATATGTAGCGGATATGCGGGAAGAATTAAAGCATGGAAACCGGTCCATCTTAAGTGACCGTCTGAAAGAACTGATGCAGGACCGTCTGGATAAGAAGGAGCAGATGATGTTATTCCTCAACCGGAGGGGATATGCGGGCTTTGTTTCTTGCAGAGCCTGTGGATATGTAGTAAAATGTCCTCACTGCGATGTGTCTTTATCGGTACACAGAGGCGGGAAGATGGTCTGTCATTATTGTGGGTATGAGACCCAGACGGTTCATAATTGTCCGTCATGCGGTTCACCGTATATCGGCGGCTTCCGGGCAGGGACACAGCAGATAGAAGATATGGTGAAACGGGAGTTCCCGCAGGCGAGGGTTCTCCGGATGGACATGGATACCACGAAGAACAAAGGCGGGCATGAGAAGATCCTGGCGAAGTTCGCAGATGAAGAAGCAGATATCATGATCGGAACCCAGATGATCGTAAAGGGACATGATTTTCCGAATGTAACGCTGGTCGGTGTTCTGGCAGCAGATATGTCGCTGTATTCGGATGATTACCGGTCGGGAGAACGCACCTTTCAGCTGCTGACACAGGCAGCAGGACGCGCGGGACGCGGCAGACGTCCGGGAGAAGTAGTGATACAGACCTACAGTCCGGAGCATTTCAGTATCCAGATGGCGGCAAGACAGGATTACGAAGGCTTTTACGAGAAAGAGATGAATTACCGTGATCTGATGGGCTATCCGCCGGCTTCACAGCTTATGGCAGTGCTGATGACCGGCGCGGATGAAGAAAGACTTACGATGGCAGCAGAATATCTGAAGAAATATGTGATCCGGGTAAGTACGGATGGAGATGTACAGGTGATCGGACCTGCGAGTCCGTCAGTCGGAAAAGTGAATGATGTGTACCGGAAGGTCTTATATCTGAAAAGTGAAGAATATCCGGTACTTGTGCGGATCAAGAATCATATGGAACGCTATATAGAGATCAACAGAGGGTTTGCGAACATGAGGATACAATTTGACTTTAATCCGATGAATATTTTTTAAAGGTTTTGTACCAAAGTATGCAATACTAATTAATTATAAGAAGTAGTGATAAAGGAGAGACAAAAGAGATGGCACTTAGAACAATCAGAGAATTTGGGGATGAAGTTCTGAACAAAGAATGTAAAGAAGTAACGAAGATGACACTTCGTACAAAGGTACTGATCAATGACATGCTGGATACGATGTATGAGGCAATGGGAGTAGGTCTTGCGGCACCACAGGTGGGAATCCTGAAACGTATTGTTGTAATCGATGTAGGAGAAGGCCCGATCGTTCTGATCAATCCGGAGATTCTGGAGACATCCGGAGAACAGACGGGAGAAGAGGGATGCTTAAGTCTTCCGGGAAAAGCGGGAACTGTTACAAGACCGAATTATGCAAAAGTAAAAGCATTAAATGAAGATATGGAAGAAGTAATCTTAGAAGGAGAAGGACTTCTTGCAAGAGCATTCTGTCATGAGATCGATCACCTGGATGGTAAATTATATACCAGGCTGGTAGAAGGAGAAGTGCATGACGTGAATTATGAGGAGGAAGAGTAGGATGAGAGTAATATTCATGGGAACACCGGATTTCTCAGTCGGAACGCTGGAAGCACTGATCGGGGCCGGACATGAAGTGGTACTTGCGGTCACACAGCCGGATAAGCCGAAGGGACGCGGAGGAAAGATGCAGTATACACCGGTCAAAGAAGCAGCTGTGGCACATGGAATCCCGGTTTTCCAGCCGGTGAAGATCAGAGAGCCGGAAGCAGTAGAAGAACTTCGCAGATATAATGCAGATATTATGGTAGTTATTGCATTTGGGCAGATACTTCCGAAGGAGATTCTTGATATGACGCCTTACGGATGCATCAATGTGCATGCGTCCTTATTGCCAAGCTACCGCGGTGCCGCACCGATCCAGTGGGCGGTCATCAACGGAGATAAAGTGTCTGGTGTAACGACCATGCAGATGAACGAGGGATTGGATACCGGAGATATGATCATGAAGACAGAAGTTCCTTTGGCGGAAGATGAAACGGGCGGAAGCCTTCATGACAAGCTTGCCAAAGCAGGTGCAAAGCTCTGTGTTGAGACATTAAAGGCACTGGAAGATAAGACCGCAACGTGGGAAGCACAGGGAGAAAGTTCGACAGCATATGCGAAAATGCTGGACAAAAAGCTCGGAGATATTGATTGGAGTAAGTCTGCGAAGGCAATCGAATGTCTGATCCGCGGACTGAATCCATGGCCGAGTGCTTACACAGACTGGAATGGTAAAGTCATGAAAATCTGGGAAGCAAAAGTTCTGGATGAGAATACCGATGCGACCCCGGGAACAATCGTGAAAGTGGAAAAAGATGGATTTTCTGTACAGACAGGAGACGGGCTTCTGAAAGTACTGGTACTTCAGATCCCGGGAAAGAAGAGAATGGAAGCGGACGCTTTCTTACGCGGCTATCAGATTGAAACGGGATGTGAACTTTGTTGTCAATGCTCATAGGTAGGAATTTCATGTTGCTGTTTGCACAACGTGTAAACAGTAACACTTTCTTCACAAATAATTAAGAATTGTTAAAAATGTATGAAAATCCGCTATTGGGGTAAATTTTCATATATAATGCAGGTCATAGAGAGCAAGGAGGCTGATAATGATGTATTATCCAATGTATTTTGATCCAACGTATATATTAGTGCTGATTGGTGTCGTGATCTGCCTGATCGCATCAGCGAAGATGAATTCCACATTCAGCAGATATTCCAGAGTCAGGAATCATTCCGGTATGACAGGAAGAGATGCCGCAGAACAGATCCTTCACAGAGAAGGACTGTACGATGTGCGGATCGAGCATATTTCCGGCAATCTCACTGACCATTATGATCCGAGAACAAAGACGCTGAGACTTTCGGATGCAACGTATAATTCTACATCAGTAGCAGCACTTGGCGTAGCAGCGCATGAATGCGGGCATGCAGTACAGCATGCGACGGGATATGTGCCGCTGAAGTTAAGAAGCAGCCTGGTGCCGGTGGCGAATTTCGGAAGCTCGATCGCGTGGCCGTTAATTATCCTTGGATTCTTCTTCAACAGCAGTACGACCTCTTCACTGTTCATCAATCTTGGAATCCTTGCATTTTCACTTGCAGTGTTATTCCAGATTGTGACATTACCGGTGGAATTCGATGCGTCGCACAGAGCATTGAAGATCCTTGGTAATACAGGCATGTTGTATGAAGATGAAGTCAGAGATACCAGAAGAGTGCTGACAGCGGCAGCGCTTACTTATGTAGCCGGAGCAGCATCTGCAATTCTGCAGCTTCTGCGTATACTGCTTCTGACTGGAAACAGAAGAAACGATTAATCAACGAAAGGGAAGGGGATATAAGCCGCTTCCCTGCTTGTGTATCTGCCGGGATGTGTTAATTGCAGATTTATGCAGACCGGCCGTACCGGTATTTGCAGAAAAATATAAAAGGTTGAGAGTGAAAGATATAACCAGAAATATAAGAGGAGGGGACGTATGCAGGCGTCTATAAATGAAAGAGAATTAGTGCTGGACATGCTGCTTCAGATTACAAGAGACGGTGAGTACAGCCATATTGTCATAAAGAATGTTCTGGATAAATACCAATATCTGGACAAAAGAGAACGTGCATTTATCACAAGAGTGGTAAATGGAACGCTGGAACGCATGATTGAGATTGACTATATCATCAATCAGTTTTCCAAGGTAAAAGTAAATAAGATGAAACCGTTGATACGCACGATCTTAAGAAGTTCGGTGTATCAGATGAAATATATGGACAGTGTACCGGATTCGGCAATCTGCAACGAAGCAGTAAAGCTTGCTGGGAAAAGAGGATTCGTGAATCTGAAAGGATTCGTCAATGGAGTGCTCCGTAATATCAGCAGGAATCTGGACAAGATCGATTATCCGGATGAGAAGGAGAAAGCGGCATATATTTCTGTAAAATATTCGCTGCCGGAATGGCTGGTAAAGCAGTGGCTGAACGCATATGACGAAGAGACGGTAGAGACAATCGGAAGTGCTTTCCTGGAAGAAAAGCCATTAACAGTAAGGTTTAATGAACATAAGATCAAAAAAGCAGATCTGATTGAAATACTGAAAAAAGAAGGTGTGACGGTCGCTGAAGTGCCAGAGATTCCGTGTGCGTTATATCTGTCGGAATATGATCACCTGTCCGCACTTCCAAGCTTCTGCGAGGGACTTTATCAGGTGCAGGATTTAAGCTCTATGCAGGTGGCATTATGGTCAGAGGTGAAAGAAGGAGACCAGGTGCTGGATGTATGTGCCGCACCGGGTGGAAAATCCATACATATCGCAGAACTTCTGAACGGAACCGGTCATGTAGAAGCAAGAGACCTGACGGAGTATAAGGTAGATCTGATCCGGGACAACATCGAAAGAAGCGGCCTTACCAATATTGAGGCAGTATGTCAGGATGCAACCGTGTATGATCCGGAGAAGAAAGAGAGTGCAGATATTGTAATCGCAGACCTTCCGTGTTCCGGACTTGGTGTACTTGGAAAGAAACCGGATCTGCGTTATAAGATGAATGAAAAGACAGAAGCTGACTTGGTGGAATTACAGCGTAAGATCCTGTCGGTGGTAAAGGCTTATGTAAAGCCGGGCGGAAAGCTTCTATATAGTACCTGTACCATACACAGAGAAGAGAATGAGGGAAATGTGGAATGGTTCCTGAAAGAATATCCGGAATTTGAACTGGTGAAAGACAAACAGATGATTCCGGGAAAAGATGCAGGAGACGGGTTCTACATAGCAATATTAAAAAGGGTGAATCATGAGTAAGAAAGATATATGTTCCTATAATTATGATGAATTAAAAGAAGAGATGCTTGCAATCGGAGAGAAGGCGTTCCGAAGTAAACAGATCTACGAATGGCTTCATGTAAAGCTGGCAGATGATTTCGATGAGATGACAAATCTGTCCAAAGGCTTACGTGAAAAACTGAAAGAAAATTATGAGATCCGCAAAGTGAAGATGATCGATCATCAGATATCAAAAGTAGATCCAACTGAGAAGTTCTTGTTCGAACTGGAAGACGGGAATATGGTAGAAAGCGTTCTGATGAAATATAATTACGGCAACTCGGTATGTATCTCTTCACAGGCGGGTTGCCGTATGGGGTGCAGATTCTGTGCTTCAACGATCGGCGGACTGGTAAGAAGTCTGGAGACGTCTGAGATGTTAAGACAGATCTATCATATCCAGAAGATTACCGGAGAGCGTGTTTCCAATGTTGTGGTGATGGGAACCGGAGAGCCGCTGGATAACTATGATAACTTTGTGAAATTTATCCATATGCTGAGTGATGAACATGGACTAAATATCAGTCAGAGAAATATTACGGCGTCTACCTGCGGAATCGTTCCGAATATGAGACGGCTTGCAGAGGAAGGACTTCAGATCACATTGGCACTTTCGCTTCACGGTTCCAGTCAGGAAAAGCGTAAAAAATTGATGCCGGTAGCGAATAAATATGATCTGTCGGAAGTACTGGATGCCTGTGATTATTATTTTGACAAGACCGGAAGAAGAATCACATTCGAGTATAGTCTGGTTGCAGGAGTGAATGACCAGCCGGACGATATCCGGGAGCTGACGGCAATTTTAAAACGGAGAAACTGTCATCTGAATCTGATTCCGGTGAATCCGATCAAAGAACGTGATTTTAAAAAGCCAGACCGCAAAAATGCCCTGGAATTTAAAAATAAACTTGAAAAAAACGGAATTAATGTTACTATAAGAAGGGAAAGAGGCTCTGATATTGACGGAGCCTGTGGACAGCTGCGGCGTAGACACGCAGCCAAAAGCGAGGGAGAGACAGATGAAAATTTATGCAATGACTGATGTAGGAAGAAGACGTGAGATCAATCAGGACTATGTATACGTAACAGACAGACCGATTGGACCATTTCCAAATCTCCTTACGGTCGCCGATGGAATGGGCGGACATAAGGCAGGAGATTTTGCGTCCAGTTATACGGTAAATGTACTAAAAGATGAACTGAAGAAGACACCAATGGATAAACCCGAGGAGATTCTCAGAAGTGTAGTCAGTATTGCAAATCATAAATTAATCGAGGCAGCTTCAAGAGATATCAAGCTGGAAGGAATGGGAACAACACTGGTAGCGGCAACTGTTGTTGGCAATACATTGTACTTTGCCAATGTGGGAGACAGCAGACTTTACCTGATCAATGACAAGATCCGACAGCTTTCCAAGGACCACTCGCTGGTAGAAGAGATGGTGAGACTTGGTGGTATCAAGGCGGAAGAAGCCAGAAACCATCCGGATAAGAATATCATTACACGTGCAATCGGTGTAAAAGAAGATGTGGAACCGGACATTTACGAATACCGTCTGAAGAAGGGGGATATTATTCTGATGTGTACGGACGGACTCAGCAACATGGTTGAGGATGAGGATATGTTTAATATTGTCAAAGGTTCCAGAGATGTAGTAGAAGCTGTTCAGATGTTGATAGAAAAAGCAAATAGCAATGGCGGGAGAGATAATATAGGGGTTATCGTGGCAGAGCCACTTGCTGATGAGGTGAGTGTATGGTAAAAGATGGAATCGTACTAGGCAAGAGATATGCTGTACTTAGTAAGATCGGTGCCGGCGGAATGGCAGATGTCTATAAGGGCCGGGATCAGATGCTGAACCGTTATGTGGCGATTAAGGTATTAAAGAAGCAGTATAAAGAAGATGAAAATTTCGTAAGGAAATTCCGTTCGGAGGCACAGGCGGCAGCCGGACTGATGCATCCGAATATCGTGAATGTATATGATGTCGGAGAAGACCGCGGCCTTAATTATATGGTCATGGAGCTTGTAGAAGGGATTACCTTAAAAGAATATATAGAGAGAAAAGGAAGACTGTCTCACAAAGAGACGATCAGTATTGCAATCCAGATGTGCAGTGGTATCGGTGCGGCGCATGCATCAGGAATTATTCACCGTGATATCAAGCCGCAGAATATTATCATTTCCAAGGATGGAAAGGTAAAGGTTACAGATTTTGGAATTGCGAAAGCTGTAACTTCGAATACAGTAAGTACGAATGCAATGGGATCCGTGCATTATACATCACCGGAACAGGCGAGAGGCGGATTCAGTGATCAGAGAAGTGATATCTATTCCATTGGTATTACCTTATTTGAGATGGTGACAGGGCAGGTTCCGTTTGATGGCGAGACAACGGTAGAAGTTGCGATGAAACATCTACAGCAGGAGATCACACCGCCGTCGGAGCTGGTTCCGGATATTCCTTACAGCCTGGAACAGATTATTCTGAAATGTACACAGAAGAGTTCTGAGAGAAGATATACAAGTACAGGAGATCTGATTCAGGATCTGAAGCATTCACTGGTAGATCCGGATGGAGATTTCGTAAGAATAGCGTCGGCAGGCGGGGATTCCGATACGGTTATTATGACAGATAAAGATCTGGATGATATCCGTAACGGTTACGATGATGACGACGAATATGATGATGAATATGACACTACAGATGTGTATTCGGGAAAAGGATATAACGACAGAGAAGATGGCGACGACGAATACGATGATTATGCATCCGGGAGAGATTCGGATGAAGTAAATCCGCATATGCATAAGATCATGAAGATTCTGACGATTGTGGTAATTGCGATCATTGTGCTGATCCTTGTATTTACAGTGGGAAAGGCAGCGGGGGTTTTCAAGTCGTTTGGCGGAATTACTACAGAGGATGATGCAGATACGTCAGGAAAAGTTACAGTTCCGGATATCCGTGGTATGACAGAGGAGCAGGCAAAGGCTGCACTGAAAAAGAAAGATCTTGGAATAAAACCGATTAAGAGAACAGAATCTAAAAAATATAAAGCCGGACTGGTCTCTAAACAGACTCCGGAAGCCGGTGAAAAGGTAAAGAAAAATACAACTGTAGAAGTTGTTATTAGTTCGGGACTGGTAAAAAGCAAGAAGAAGGTACCGGATGTCAGTGGTATGAGTGAGACAGAAGCCCAGAAGAAACTGGAGGATTCCGGATTTAAGGTAACTTCAAGCTTCCAGTATGATGACAGTGTAGAAAGCGGTAATGTTATCAGCACAACTCCGGAAGCTGGAACAAAAGCTGAAAAAGGTTCTACAGTTACCATGTTGGTAAGTCAGGGAACAGATAAGAAGACAGTACCGGATGTACGTGGTATGGCAGATGCAACTGCACAGAGTACAATTAAGAATTCCGGATTTAATGTAGGAACTGTAACTTATGATTACAGCGACAGTGTTGAAAAAGGACTTGTTATCAGTCAGACGGTAACACCAGAAAGTAGGGCAGCAGCCGGAACGACGATTTCAATTACGGTAAGTAATGGACCGAAACCGGAAGAAAAGGTTGATGTGAAGAGCTTTGTGGGCCAGCAGGAATCAGCACTTAAGAGCTGGGCAGAAGAAAATGGTCTGTATACGAATGTATCAGATTCGCAGTACAGCAACAGTTATGAAAAGGGATGTATCATTTCCATGACTCCTTCATCGGGAAGTATTTCCAAAGGTGGAACGATCAGTTATGTGATCAGTCTTGGCGCAAAGCCGCAGGATACAACGAGTGGAGGAAATACAGGAGACAACAGTAACAGTAACAATAACCAGAGTGGATCAAATACCAGTGATGGAACCACGACTGGTCAGTAAAAGATTATGCAGGGAAAAATTATAAAAGGAATTGCCGGATTCTACTACGTTCACGTAGTAGAATTCGGTGTTTATGAATGTAAAGCCAAAGGTGTATTCCGAAAAGAAAAGATCAAACCTCTGGTAGGAGATAATGTTGAGATAGAGATTCTTGATGAATCTGAAAAAAAAGGGAATATAGTAAAGATACTGCCACGTCAGAATGAACTGATCCGTCCGGCCGTGGCAAATATCGATCAGGCGCTGGTAGTTTTTGCAATCACGAAGCCGAATCCGCATTTTAATCTGTTGGATCGTTTTCTGGTTATGATGGAAAATAAGGAGATTCCGGTTGTGTTATGTTTCAATAAAGAAGATATCGCAACGGATCCACAAGTGAGAGAACTGGAAGCAATCTATGAATCCTGCGGCTATCCACTGGTATTTGTCAGTGCAAAAGAAGAACGCGGTATCGAAAATATTCGCGAACTTCTGAAAGGTAAGACAACAGCAATCGCAGGACCGTCCGGAGTAGGAAAATCTTCAATTATCAATATCCTGCAGCCGGAGGCAGAGATGGAGACCGGAGCGATCAGTACGAAGATTGAACGTGGAAAGCATACCACCAGACATTCAGAATTATTCGCTATTGATGAGAATTCATATATCATGGATACACCGGGATTCAGTTCGCTGTATGTGAACGATTATGAAAAAGAAGATCTGAAGTATTTATTTCCAGAATTCCGGGAATATGAAGGAATGTGCAAGTTCAATGGCTGTGATCATGTGCATGAACCGGGCTGTGCCGTAAAGGAAGCTCTGGAAGAGGGAAAAATTCATAAAATCCGTTATCAGAATTATATAGAAATGTATGAGGAATTGAAGAATAAGAGGAGGTACTGATGATGAACTATGTATTGTCACCGTCAATACTGGCGGCAGATTTCAAAGTTTTGGGTCAGGAAATGAAAAAGACTGAGGAAAATGGAGCAGCGTATATTCACTTTGATGTTATGGACGGAATGTTCGTACCGAGTATATCATTCGGTATGCCGGTTCTGGCATCCATTCATGATGCAACGGAACAGTTCATGGATGCGCATCTGATGGTAGAGGAGCCAATCCGTTATGTAGAAGCATTTCAGAAAGCAGGAGCTGATTCCGTAACGGTACATCTGGAAGCCTGTGAAGACGTAAAAGCGACACTGGATAAGATCCGTGCATGTGGGATGAAAGTGGGACTTTCTATTAATCCAGAGACAGATGTAAAAGAGCTTGTTCCATATCTGGATGATGTGGATATGATACTGATCATGAGCGTACACCCGGGATTCGGCGGGCAGAAATTCATTCCGGAATCACTGAACAAGATCCGTACGGTCCGTGCGATGTTAAATGAAAAGAATCTGGAGACGGACATTCAGGTAGATGGAGGAATCTATGTGGAGAATGTCAGAGAAGTGCTGGATGCGGGCGCGAACATAATTGTAGCGGGTTCCGCTGTGTTCAGAGGAGATGCCGGGGAAAATACTGCAAAATTCATGGAGATATTGAGAAGTTATGAGTAAGAGAATTGTGATCATCAGCGGTGGGGAGCTGGAAGAAGAATTTGTATTATCGATTCTTGAAAAAGAAGAGAATCAGTATGTGATCGGTGTGGACAGAGGTATGGAGTTCCTTTATAACCACCAGATTCTGCCGAATTATATTGTTGGAGATTTTGACAGTGTAAAAAAAGAGATTGGAGATTATTACCGCAATGAGACGGATGTTCCGATCAGGGAATTTAATCCGGTAAAAGATGCGTCTGATACAGAGATTGCGATCAGACTGGCTATGACATTAGGGGCAAGTGAAATCCTGATCCTGGGAGCAACCGGAGGACGTATCGATCACCTCTGGGCAAATGTACAGAGCCTGGCAATCCCGTTCAAAGCAGGAATTGATGCAGTGATCCTGGATCGTCAGAATAAGATCCGCCTGATCGGAGGCGGAGAGACACATCTTAAAAGAGGAGAAACTTACGGACCGTATTTTTCAGTATTCCCATTAGGGGAGGAAGTATTTGGTTTCAGTATCAAAGGTGCGAAGTATCCTTTATCGAATCATACTTTGATTCCATATGACAGTCTTTGTGTCAGCAATCAGTTCCTGGAGGATGAAGTGATAATCAGCTTCCTGAATGGAATTGTGATCCTGATGGAGACGAAGGACAGATAAAAGTTTTAGAGTTTAGAAGTTTTAAATAAAAAATCCGGCAAAATTCATAATTGAATTTCGGACAAAATATTCACAAAAAAGTCTTGACATGGTATAATAAAAAACATTGTGTTAAGACTTTTTGAAGTTAGGTCCGTATAGCAGATCAATGTGATCTGTGGATGTGGCCAAACTACCATATACAGATACTTTACAGGAGGAAATAGAAGAAATGAAATTAGGAATCGTAGGATTACCAAACGTAGGAAAGAGTACACTGTTCAACTCACTTACAAAGGCGGGAGCAGAATCAGCAAACTACCCATTCTGTACCATTGACCCGAACGTAGGTGTTGTAACTGTACCGGACGAAAGATTAAATGTACTGGGAGAGATGTATCATACCAAGAAGATCATCCCTGCAGCAATTGAATTCGTTGATATTGCCGGACTTGTAAAAGGAGCTTCCAAAGGAGAAGGACTTGGGAACCAGTTCCTTGCCAACATCCGTGAAGTAGATGCAATCGTACATGTAGTAAGATGCTTCGAGAACAGCAATATCGTACACGTAGACGGAAGCATCAATCCGCTCCGTGACATTGAGACAATTAACTTAGAGCTGATCTTCTCAGACCTTGAAATCCTGGAAAGAAGAATTTCCAAAGTTTCCAAAGTTGCAAGAAATGATAAATCCGCAGCAAAAGAACTCGGACTTCTGAATAAGATCAAAGCACATCTGGAAGATGGAAAGCTTGCGAAGACATTCGAAGAAGTAGATGATGAGGAAGAACAGGCATGGCTGGAAAGCTACAACCTGCTGACATACAAACCAGTTATCTACGCAGCAAACGTATCCGAAGATGATCTTGCGGATGATGCAGCGAATAATGAAGGCGTAAAAGCTGTCCGTGAATATGCAAAGGGAGAGCAGAGCGAGGTATTCGTAGTATGTGCAGAAATCGAAGCAGAGATTTCTGAACTGGATGACGATGAGAAGAAGATGTTCCTGGAGGATCTTGGATTAGAGGAATCAGGTCTGGAAAAACTGATCAAAGCAAGTTATAAACTGCTTGGACTGATTAGCTACCTGACAGCAGGAGAGCCGGAAGTTCGTGCATGGACAATTACAGAAGGAACCAAGGCACCACAGGCAGCAGGAAAGATCCACTCTGACTTTGAACGAGGATTCATTCGTGCAGAGGTTGTATCTTACGATGATCTGATCGCATGCGGAAGCCACACAGCGGCAAAAGAAAAAGGTCTGATCCGTCTGGAAGGAAAAGACTATGTGGTAAAAGATGGAGACATCATGCTGTTCCGTTTCAACGTATAAGAAATATAAAAGATACAGAAAAATTTGTAATCTGCATTTTATAGCATATGAGAACGCAAAGGGAAAAGCTGGCATTAGGTGTGCCGGCTTTTTTGCCAGGATTCATTTATTGCAGATTCTAAAAAGGGGGCAGTGTTATGCACAGAACTATAGACTTCCCGAATCTGGGAATTCATTTAAAATCTGTCGGAGATCACATCACAGTGTTTGGTTTTGATATTGCATATTATGGAATTGTGATAGGAATCGGAATTCTGGCAGGACTTATGCTGGCAGTGATGGAAGCAAAGCGCACGCATCAGAATGTAGAAGACTATTACGATCTGGCAGTATACGGAGTGATCTTTTCAATTATCGGAGCGAGAGCATATTATGTGATCTTCTCCTGGGATATGTATAAAGATGATATTAAGAGTATCATTAACATCCGCCAGGGCGGACTTGCCATATACGGCGGCGTGATCACGGCGATCATTGTTGTATTTATATTTGCAAAAATGAAGCATTTATCACCATTTTTATTATTTGATACCGGTGGATTCGGTCTGATCACTGGACAGATGATCGGAAGATGGGGAAACTTCTTCAACCGGGAAGCCTTCGGTGAATATACGAATGGCTTGTTTGCCATGAGACTTCCGGTAGATGCAGTAAGAAGTTCGGATATCACTACAAAGATGTGGAACCATGCCGAGACAGTCAAAGGAGTCATGTACATTCAGGTCCATCCGACCTATCTGTACGAATCCATGTGGTGTCTGATGGTACTGATCATCATGCTGTTATACCGCAAACATAAGAAATTCGACGGAGAAGTCTTCCTGATCTATCTCCTCGGCTACGGCCTCGGCAGGGTCTGGATTGAAGGTCTCAGAACCGATCAGCTGCTGCTGCCAAAAGTCGGTCTCCCGGTATCACAGCTTCTGGCAGGCACGATTGTGGTAGTATCATTAATTCTGGTTATTGTGGGTAGAAAAAAAGCCGCAGCTTCCCAAAAAGCTATGGCATCCATCAAGTAAGATAGATATACCATAGAAATCAGATTATAAATTGATTGCAACTTTGCAAATGCAGCTGTTTCAATCATGATCAAACACAGAAAAAGAGTCATATATATGTGAATAAGACAACATTAATCAACAGGAACACTGTTGTTTCACATATATATGACTCTTTTTTTCTTACAAACTTTAGGTATGCAATTAACTACATATCAATCTTACTAAGAGCAGCCTCATCAGCAACAATTGTTACATCATTATGAAGCTGAAGAATAGAAGCCGGAACTTCCGGAGTGATTGGTCCGTATAATACTTCTTTTAAGATGGCAGCTTTATCTTCACCACTGACAACAACTAAGATCTTCTTAGCCTGCATGATATTTTTGATACCCATGGTGTAAGCCTGTCTCGGAACATCATCCTCAGATTCGAAGAAACGCTTATTGGCTTCGATTGTACTTTCTGTCAGATCTACGCAGTGTGTCTCTTTCTCAAAAGCGGCACCTGGTTCGTTGAATCCGATATGTCCGTTGTGTCCAAGACCGAGAAGCTGGAGGTCTACACCGCCCTGCTTACGGATGACTGCATTATAATCGCTGCAGGCTTTCTCGGAATCTGCTTCCAGTCCGTCCGGAACGAAAGTACGGGTCTTGTCGATGTTTACATGATCAAAGAGGTTGGTATTCATGAAATATCTGTAGCTCTGATCATTTTCAGGACTGAGTCCTTTGTATTCATCGAGGTTTACACTTGTAACCTGAGAAAAATCAAGATCCCCTTTCTTGTACCATTCAATCAGCTGTTTATATGTACCAACCGGTGAAGATCCGGTTGCAAGTCCGAGTACACAGTTTGGTTTCATAATAATCTGTGCAGAAATAATGTTTGCTGCCTTACGGCTCATATCCTGATAGTCTTTTGCTTTATAAATTACCATAATAAAATCTCTCCTTATTCTATTGTTTTTTTGTTTCTGAATATTAGTATATACATTATAAATGAATTTTCAAGTAAAATAGCATGAACTGAAAATACTTTCAAAACTGGAAAGAAACTACCTAGAATTGTGCATGTTGCATAAAAAATGAATTTTAAAGTAGGCAAAAACAGAGAGAAGAATTGAAAAGAATGAAAGAAGTTTCAAGAACTGCAAAGCTACTTGAAAATAAAATCGAACAATACTATACTGATTGCAGAACGAAGGAGGGAACAAAAAAATGAATCAGAAAGTTGAAAATCTGAAGGGAAAATTAATTGTATCATGTCAGGCATTACCGGATGAACCATTACATTCTTCATTCATTATGGGAAGAATGGCACTGGCTGCAAAGCAGGGGGGTGCTAGTGGAATTCGTGCAAATACAAAAGAAGATATCAAGGAGATCCAATCACAGGTTGACCTTCCGGTCATCGGAATCGTAAAAAGAGATTACGATGACAGCGATATTTACATTACACCAACGATGAAAGAAATCGAAGAACTGATGGAAGTAAAACCGGAGATCATCGCTATGGATGCTACTATTTCTAAGAGACCAGGCGGAAAGACACTGGATGAGTTCTTTAAGGAAGTAAAAGCAAAATATCCGGATCAGTTATTTATGGCAGACTGCTCTACTGTAGAAGAAGCACTGCATGCCGATGAACTTGGATTTGATTTTATCGGAACTACGATGGTTGGTTACACAGAGCAGAGTAAAGGCGATAAGATCGAGGCAAATGATTTTGAAATCTTAAGAAAGATTGTTGCAAAAGCAAAACACAGAGTGATTGCAGAAGGTAACATCAATACACCGGAAAAAGCAAAACATGTGATCGAGCTTGGTGCATACAGCGTTGTTGTAGGGTCTATTATCACAAGACCACAGCTGATCACAAAATCATTTGTAGAAGAAATGGAAAGATAATTCCGCAAGGAACTTATTAAATTAAATTTATATAAAAAGACAAAGAAAAGGAGAAAGAAACAATGAGAAATCTTGAAAAGTACAAAGGCGTAATTCCTGCATTCTATGCATGTTATGACAACGAAGGAAATGTAAGTCCGGAAGGCGTACAGGCACTGACAAAGTACTTCGTAGAAAAAGGTGTGAAAGGTGTATACGTTAATGGTTCATCAGGAGAATGTATCTACCAGAGCGTAGAAGACCGTAAGATCATCCTTGAGAACGTTATGAAAGCAGCAGAAGGAAAGCTTACAGTGATCGCACACGTTGCATGCAACAACACAAAAGACAGTCAGGAACTTGCAAGACATGCAGAAAGCCTTGGAGTTGATGCTATCGCAGCAATCCCACCGATCTACTTCCACCTGCCAGAGTATGCAATCGCTCAGTACTGGAATGACATCAGTGCAGCAGCACCAAACACAGACTTCGTAATCTACAACATTCCACAGCTTGCAGGAGTAGCTCTTACACAGGGACTTTTCGCAGAGATGAGAAAGAATCCTAACGTAATCGGTGTTAAGAACTCTTCTATGCCGGTACAGGATATCCAGATGTTCAAACAGGCAGCAGGCCCTGACTACATCATCTTCAACGGACCAGATGAGCAGTTCATGAGTGGACGTGTCATCGGAGCTGAAGGAGCAATCGGTGGTACATACGGAGTTATGCCGGAATTATATCTGAAATTAGATGAGTATGTAAGAGCCGGAAAGATGGAAGAAGCAAGAGAACTCCAGTATGCTTGTGATGAGATTATCTATAAGATGTGCTCTGCACACGGAAATATGTACGCAGTGATCAAAGCTATGTTAAAGATCAACGAAGGTCTGGAACTTGGCGGAGTAAGAGAGCCACTGCCGGCATTGGTAGAAGAAGATATGGCTATCGTTGAAGAAGCAGCTAAGATGGTTCGCGATGCAAAAGCAAAATATCTGTAAGAGTATATAGTAAAAATACGTTTAAAGAAAAAAATCTGTAAGGAGAGAGACGATGCAAGGGTTTACCGTAGTAGATTTAGTTATTTTAGTAGTTTATCTTGCGGCTGTACTATTCGCCGGCCTTCATTTCGCAAAGAAAGAAATGAAAGGAAAAGAGTATTTCAAAGGAGACGGAACTGTACCGTGGTGGGTAACTTCCGTATCGATTTTTGCAACATTGTTAAGTCCGATTTCATTCCTGTCATTAGCAGGAAACTCATACGCAGGAACATGGATCATGTGGTTCGCACAGCTTGGTATGTTGTTAGCCATTCCACTTACAATTAAGTTCTTCCTGCCAATTTACAGCAAACTGGATATTGATACAGCATATCACTATCTGGAATTAAGATTCGGCAGCAAAGGTCTTCGTGTACTTGGAGCAGTAATGTTCATCGTATACCAGATTGGACGTATGTCAATCATCATGTACCTTCCATGTATGGTACTTGGAAGTCTGACAGGAATCAGCGTTAACGTACTGATCATTATCATGGGTATCATTGCTATTATTTACTCATACACAGGAGGGCTTAAATCCGTACTTTGGACAGACTTTATCCAGGGATCTGTACTTCTGATCGGTGTTACTTTCGCACTGATCTTCCTGCTGGTACACTTAGACGGTGGATTTGGAGCGATCATGCATGCACTTACAACAGAGCATAAATTCCTTGCTGTAGATCAGCCGATCTTCAATCCTAACATTTTCAAAGACAGCGTATTCATCATGATTGTTGGTGCCGGATTCAATACAATGGGATCTTATGTATCAAGTCAGGATATTGTACAGCGTTTTACAACCACAACAGATACGAAGAAACTGAACAAAATGATGCTTACAAACGGAGGATTATCCATCTTTATCGCAACAGTATTCTATCTGATCGGTACAGGATTATATGTATTCTATCAGCAGAATACACTTCCACCGGCAGCAGCACAGGATCAGATCTTTGCATCTTACATTGCATTTGAACTTCCGGTTGGTGTAACAGGACTTCTGTTGGCAGCTATCTATGCAGCAGCACAGTCTACACTTTCCACAGGTCTGAACTCTGTAGCATCAAGCTGGACACTGGATATCCAGGCAAGACTTTCTAAGAAAGAATTAAGCTTTGAGAAACAGACAAAGATCGGACAGTATGTATCCCTGATCGTTGGTATCTTCGCAATCGTAGTTGCTATGGTACTGGCTAATGGCGGAGTAAAATCTGCATACGAGTGGTTCAATGGATTTATGGGACTGGTACTTGGTATCCTGATCGGAACATTTATCCTTGGAGCATTTACAAAGGTTGCAAATACATTCGGAGCAGTATGTGCATTCGTTGCATCATCTGCAGTAATGGTATATATCAAATACTTCGTACCTGCTGATCATGTATCAATCTGGTCATACTCAATCATCTCAATTGCAGTATCACTGGTAATCGGTATCCCGGCAAGTATCATCTGGAGAAAGGTAAAAGGAGACAATTCCGTACCTGCTCCTGACACAACCATTTACAAAAATTAAGAAGGAGTGACGATTTCATGATTTTTGGAAATATCAATCATTTATCAGAGTTCCCGTTCCTGGAAGAACAGGTAAAAGAGTGTTTTGAATATGCAAAGACACATGACCTGGCATCCTATGAGAAGGGAAGCCATGAGATCGATGGTGACAGACTGTTTGTCAATATCGTTGAATATACAACTACAACACCGGAAGAACGTTTCTGGGAAGCACATAAGAATTATCTGGACGTCCATGTAATGATCCATGGGAACGAACAGATCGATCTGAACTTCATTCAGAATATGGAATTAAAAGATTTTGTGGAAAAAGATGATTTTCTTCCAATGGATGGAGAAAAGAATTCTTCCGTAGTCCTGACAGATGGAGATTTCCTGATCTGTTATCCAAGTGACGGACACAGAACAGCGGTTCAGGTTCAGGAACCGGAAGCCATCAAAAAGGCAATATTCAAAGTAAAGATCTAATCAGAGAAGTCGAGGGCAAACCATGAAAGAACGGTTTGCCCTTTTCTGGTTGAACGAGTATAATGAAGGATAGTGAAAGAGGAAAAAAAGAGATGAAAAAATATATTAGTATTGATATCGGCGGCACAGCCATCAAATATGGGATTGTAAGCGAGAATGCAGAAGTGCTGTTAAAGAAAGAAATGAAGACGGAAGCGCGGAAAGGCGGACCGGCGATCCTTGAGAAAGTGATCGGAATCGTAGAAGAATTAAAAGGTGAAGCAGATGCAGGAGTGTGTATCTCTACAGCAGGTATGGTCGACATCGAAAAAGGAGAGATCTTCTATTCGGCACCCCTGATTCCTGATTACATCGGAACAGCATTCAAAAAGACGGTGGAAGAACGATTCGGCATTCCATGCGAAGTGGAAAATGACGTAAACTGTGCCGGACTTGCAGAGTATAAAGCAGGCGCGGCAGCAGGAAGCAAGGCGGCAGTGATGCTGACGATCGGAACCGGAATTGGCGGCTGTATCCTTCTGAACGGTGAAGTGTTCCACGGATTCAGCAACAGCGCATGCGAGGTTGGATATATGCACATGGATGACAGTGATTTCCAGACACTCGGAGCTGCAAGTATCCTGACAAAGAAGGTGGCTGCATGGAAGGAAGAGCCAACCGAAAACTGGAGCGGATATCACATTTTTGAAGAGGCGAAAAAAGGTGATGAGATCTGTAACCGTGCGATCGATGAGATGGTAGATGTACTTGGAAAAGGAATTGCCAATATCTGCTATGTAGTGAATCCGGAAGTTGTCGTACTGGGCGGCGGAATCATGGCACAGGAAGCATTCCTGAAGGACAAGATCGAAAAAACAGTGGAGAAATATCTGGTATCCAGCATGTGGGAGCACACAAGCATTGCATTTGCCAAGAACCAGAACAATGCCGGTATGTTAGGTGCATTCTATCATTTCCAGGGAAGACATGCATAGGATGCTATGTATCTTGCGGATTGAAAAATGATTTGTAAAAGAAGTTATCACATAAAGAAACAGGAATAAAGAGATATGGAATATTATGTAAAATCAGTCGTTCCGATCATAGAATCGAATTACGATAAATTTACGACAGTGGAACGGAATATCGCAGATTTTTTCATACAGAACAGAAAGAAAGTGGATTTTTCATCAAAATCCATTTCCGAAAGACTCTTCGTATCAGAAGCGTCTTTATCCAGATTTGCGAAGAAATGCGGATACCGCGGATACAGGGAATTCATCTATCAGTATGAAGAGACATTTGTAGAAAAGCAGGAATCCATTACCGGTAATACGCGAATGATCCTGAATGCATATCAGGAACTTCTGAATAAGACTTACAGTCTGGTGGATGAGGCGCAGATTGCAAAGATCAGCAGATATCTGAATCAGGCGGAGCGTGTGTTCGTGTGCGGAACCGGAAGTTCCGGTCTGGCAGCGAGAGAGATGGAACTGCGTTTTATGCGAATCGGTGTGGATATTGATTCGCTGGTAGAAAGAGATATGATGCGTATGCAGGCGGTATTCCAGGACAGAAGAAGCCTCGTATTCGGAATCAGTATCAGCGGATCCAAGGAAGAGGTCTTGTTTCTTCTGAAAGAAGCATATCGGAAAGGTGCGAAAACGATTCTTTTTACGGCGAACAACCGGGGTGGCTTCGAGCAGTTCTGCACAGAAGTTGTTCTGATTCCATCACTCAGACACCTGAATCATGGGAATGTAATCTCACCGCAGTTCCCGATTCTGGTCATGCTTGATATTATCTATTCTTACTATGTGGAACAGGATAAATATGAAAAAGAAGTTCTGCATGATAATACACTGCGTGCACTGGAAGAAGGAGAAGGGATACACAGGAGTTTTTAGAATGCTAAGAGGTACGTTGAGAAAAAATAAAATGGAGGATATATAAAATGATAATCAAAAATGTAATTGTCTATACAGAAGACAAAAAATTTACAGCAGGCGGCATTGTTGTTCGCGATGACAAAATCGAAAGCATTTACACGACAGAAAATGTACCTGATATGCTGGGGGAAGAAGTCATTGACGGACAAGGGGCATACGCAATTCCGGGACTGATCGATCTGCATTTCCACGGGTGTATGGGAGATGATTTCTGTGATAACAGCAAAGAAGCTATTGAAAATATTGCAAAATATGAGGCTTCTGTGGGTGTTACGACAATTGCACCGGCAACTATGACGCTTCCGGTAGAAGAACTGGAAGACATCTTAAGGACTGCTGCAGAATACAAAAAAGAACAGAATCCGAAGGGAGCGGATCTTGTAGGCGTGAACATGGAAGGGCCATTCATCAGCCCGGTGAAAAAGGGTGCACAGGATGAAAGAAACATCATGCCTTGTGATACGGCCACTTGCCAGAGATTTCTTGACGCATCCGAGGGACTGGTAAAATTTGTCGGACTTGCACCGGAAGAAAGTGAAGAAGCGGTTGCATTTGTGGAAGAAATGAAAGATAAAGTGAATATTTCTCTTGCACATACCAATGCGGACTATGCGCATGCAAAAGCAGCATTTGATGCAGGTGCAAATCATGCCGTACATCTTTTTAATGCGATGCCGGCATTCACACACCGCGAACCCGGTGTTGTAGGAGCAGTGTCCGACAGTGAGCATGTAATGGCAGAGATCATCTGCGATGGTGTACATATCCACCCATCGATGGTAAGAGCTGCGTTCAAGATGATGGGAGCAGACCGTATGATCCTGATCAGCGACAGTATGCGTGCGACTGGAATGCCGGACGGACAGTATACACTTGGCGGACTGGATGTAAAAGTAGTCGGAAATCATGCAACACTGGTATCCGACGGAGCACTTGCCGGTTCTGTAACGAACCTTGCTGACTGTATGCGTACCGTTGTAAAACAGATGGAGATTCCGCTTGAGACAGCTGTAGCATGTGCAACCATCAATCCTGCAAAGAGTCTTGGAATCGAAGATACTTATGGTTCTATTGCACCTGGAAAAAAAGCGAATATCGTATTATTAGACGAGAATTTGGATCTTAAAATGGTAATTAAGGACGGACAGGAATTATAATTAATCAGATGAGAAAGATTATATTTTTAGGTGACAGCATTACAGACGCAGAGCACTGCTTTTCTGAAAATCCACTGGGGAACGGTTATGTGGATATGGTGGATAAAAAGCTGAATCACAGTACCGGCGGAGGGAAAAAGTGCGACATTGTGAACTGTGGACATGACGGTTTCACAATCCAGGGTGTAAAGCGTATGTTAGAGCATGACTGCATTTTAAGACAGCCGGATATTGTGAGCCTGCTGATCGGATGTAATGATGTCGGAGTCATGATGAATACAGGAAAAAGTCTGGAAGAACAGGAATTTGAAGCAGGCTATGAATCCGTTCTAAGAGAACTTACGGAGAGAACCCGTGCAAGAATTATCTGTATGGCACCATTTATCTTTCCTTATCCAAGAAAGTATGCGAACTGGATTCCGGGAATCAGACAGGCAGAAGCAATTGAGAAAAGAATTGCAGAAAGATATCATGTGGAAGTTCTGGAATTACAGGATCTTATGATATCGGCAGCAGGAAGAGCCGGATATGAAAATATCACGACAGATGGTATTCATCTGACGGAAGGTGGAAATGAAATTATTGCAGGAGCATGGCTGCAATGTTTTGAAAAAAATAAAAGATGAAGATTGAAAATCGTCTTGACAAAATACTCTAAATCAGTTAGTCTTTAACACAGACAGAAAAAATAATATACAGATATCACAAAGGCTTAGAAAAGAAGAAGTAGTGATCCACACACCCATACAGAAAGCTGCCGGTTGATGAGAGGCGCATGAAAGAGTGAAGAATGAATACATCTTGGAGCTGCACACCGAAACGGATGAAAACGTGGAATATTAATTTCACAGGTATTTCCGGAAGTAGGCTGTGACGTCAGGCACACGTTATCGTGCAAAGGTCTGTGAACACGCAGACTGAATGAGGCTGAAAGCGTAAGCGATCAGTAAAATAAGGTGGTACCACGGTTAATATCGTCCTTATCCAATGTAATGTTGGGTAAGGATTTTTTGCATTTACCGGGGAATAACAGGAAAGGCTTTTAAGAAAAGTGAGAAATCTGTAAATGATCAATCATGATAATAAAAAGGAGAATCTTAAAATGGGAATTTATGAAGAACTCGTTGCAAGAGGCCTGATCGCACAGGTAACAGACGAAGACAGGATCAAAGACTTGGTCAACAATGGAAAGGCTACATTCTACATCGGATTTGACCCGACAGCAGACAGCCTTCACGTAGGACATTTCATGGCACTGTGCCTGATGAAACGTCTGCAGGAAGCAGGAAACAAACCAATCGCACTGATCGGCGGAGGAACAGCTATGATCGGTGATCCATCCGGAAGAACAGATATGCGTCAGATGATGACACCGGAGACAATCCAGCACAACTGTGACTGCTTTAAGAAACAGATGAGTCGATTTATCGATTTCTCAGATGGAAAAGCACTGATGGTTAATAACGCTGACTGGCTGATGGGACTGAACTACATCGAAGTATTACGTGAAGTCGGAGCACATTTCTCCGTTAACCGTATGCTGACAGCAGAGTGCTACAAGCAGAGAATGGAAAAAGGACTCAGCTTCCTTGAGTTCAACTACATGATCATGCAGGCATATGACTTCTATGAGTTATACCAGAAATATGGATGTAACCTTGAGTTTGGCGGGGACGACCAGTGGAGCAACATGCTTGCAGGTACAGAGCTGATCCGTCGTAAACTCGGAAAAGATGCTTCTGCCATGACGATCACACTGCTTCTGAACTCAGAAGGTAAAAAGATGGGTAAGACACAGAGTGGTGCTGTATGGCTTGATCCGAACAAGACATCTCCATTCGAATTTTATCAGTACTGGAGAAATGTTGCAGATGCAGATGTATTAAAATGTATCCGTATGCTGACATTCCTTCCATTAGAAGAGATCGACAAGATGGACAGCTGGGAAGGAGCACAGCTTAACACAGCAAAAGAGATCCTTGCATTTGAACTTACAAAACTGGTTCACGGTGAAGAAGAAGCTCAGAAAGCACAGGAGGCAGCAAAAGCATTATTCTCAACAGGTGCAGCAGCAGATATGCCAAAGACAGAACTGACAGAAGAAGACCTTACAGATGGCAATATCGATATCCTGACGATGTTAGTAAAATCAGGACTGACAGCTTCCAAGTCAGAAGCACGCCGTGCAGTACAGCAGGGCGGAGTATCTGTAGATGGTGAGAAGGTTACAGATGTATTCCAGACATTTGCAGGAGAAGCATTAAGCGGAGACGGTGTAGTCCTGAAAAAGGGTAAGAAGAACTTCCGCAAAGTGTTAGTAAAGTAGTATAATTATAAAAGAATATAGTAAAAATGCAGGCAGTGAATATTCACTGTCTGTAATTCTAAAAGAAAGACGATAAGGAGAATGTGAAAATGGCATTTAAAGAAGTAGCAATTGAAAGCCTGGAATTCAACCCGTTTACAAAGATTTCCAAAGAATGGATGCTGGTAACAGCAGGAGACGAGAAAAAGAGTAACACTATGACGGCAAGCTGGGGCGGTGTCGGAATCATGTGGGGAAAGAATATTGCAACGGCATATATCCGCCCACAGAGATATACGAAGAAATTCATGGATGAGACAGGTATGTACACACTTTCTTTCCTTTCGGAAGATTACAGAAAAGCACTGAGTGTATGCGGTTCTGTATCAGGAAAAGATGTAGAAGATAAATGGAAAGAAGCAGGACTTCATCCATATGCAGTAGACGGAACAACAGCAGTTGAAGAAGCAGACCTGATCTTCGTATGTAAGACACAGTATACACAGGATATGAAACCGGAATGTTTCGATGTTAAGGAAAATGATGAGAAATGGTATCCGGATAAGGACTATCATACCATGTATATGGGAGAGATCGTGAAAGTATTGAAAAGAGTATAGCCAATCATGCAAAAGAAAATTGATCTAATAAACGGACCTGTATTATCATCTCTGACCAGACTGGCTGTCCCGATCATGGCGACGTCATTGATCCAGATGGCGTACAATATGACCGACATGATCTGGATCGGCCGTATCGGAAGTTCGGCGGTAGCGTCCGTTGGGGCAGCAGGAATGTATATGTGGCTTTCCAACGGACTTGCGGCACTTGCAAAAATGGGAGGACAGGTTAATGTCGGACATGCACTTGGGGCATCCAATAGTGAGGAGGCCGCAGAATATGCATCCAATGCGTTACAGCTTACGTTAGCTTTGGGGATTATTTATGGACTTGTCTGTATATTCGGGGCAAAACCACTGATTCATTTTTTCCATCTGAATCAGGCACAGGTGATCCGGGATGCCATATATTATCTTGAAATTACCTGCGGTCTTGTCCTGTTTTCCTTTTTAAATCAGACGTTTACCGGATTATTTACGGCAATCGGTAACAGCAGGCCGGTATTTCTGGCAACAACGACCGGACTGGTTGTCAATATTATCCTGGATCCGGTCCTGATTTTTGGAATCGGACCATTTCCGGTTCTTCGAGTGACAGGTGCAGCAATTGCTACGGTAACCGCGCAGATGATCGTTACGGTTATGTTTTTGATATTTGCGATGAAGGATACCGTACTTTTTCAATATGTAAGATATCTGAAGAAGCCGGATCTGCATCATCTGAAAGGAATTGTCAGAATCGGTTTACCAACGTCTGTTCAGAGCATGCTGTTTACCGGAATATCGATGATCATTGCCCGTCTGGTCGCGGGATATGGAGATGCGGCGGTGGCTGTTCAGAAAGTCGGTTCGCAGATAGAATCGATTTCGTGGATGACAGCGGATGGTTTTGCAGCAGCGGTGAATTCATTTACATCGCAGAACCACGGCGCAGGTAAGAAGAGACGGATCTATCAGGGATATGTCAGCGCATTAAAAGTAGTATTTGTATGGGGAATTTTCTGTACGCTATTATTAATATGCTGTCCGGCTCCGGTATTCCGGATTTTTATTACAGAAAAAGATGTAATTCCGCTTGGAGTGGATTATCTTCGGATTCTTGGTGTATCGCAGCTTTTTATGAGTCTTGAGATTACAACGGCAGGTGCATTTTCGGGGTATGGAAAGACCGTACCGCCATCTGTGATCAGTATTGTATTTACGGCACTTAGAATTCCACTTGCGCTGATATTGGTTCATACAACACTTGCGCTGAATGGGATCTGGTGGAGTATTACGATTTCGAGTATTCTGAAAGGTGTGCTGCTGTTTGTATGGTTCTGTATATTTATGCGGAGAGAGAAAATTGTACATAACAGGAAAGAACCTGTCGGCGGCAGGTTCTTCAGATAGGGAAGTATGCAAGAGGCACTGCCAGTGGCAGTGCTTTTTGTGCCTTTAAAGCACGAAATGTGATATAATAGAGCAGTAAGTGATCTGCCGGAGCATAGTTTATGGCAGACACAGAAAGGATGGATGAGTAATGTGGGCTTACAATAGTATTTTTTATCAGATTTATCCGATCGGATTCTGTGGAGCACCGGTGCACAATGACGGCGAGTGTGTTCCTCGTATCCGTAAACTTATGGACTGGTCTGAGTATCTTCAGACATTAGGAGTAGATTCAATTCTGTTAAATCCGATCTTTGAATCGGACAATCATGGATATGATACAAGAGATTTTAAGACGATCGACTGCAGGCTTGGAACGAATGAAGATTTTAAAGAGGTCTGTGAAAATCTGCATAAACATAACGTAAAAATCGTGTTGGATGGTGTATTTAACCATGTGGGACGAGGCTTCTGGGCATTTAAAGATGTACAGGAGAAGAAATGGGATTCACCGTACAAAGACTGGTTTCATATCAGCTTTGACGGCAACAGCTGCTATAATGACGGATTCTGGTATGAAGGATGGGAAGGACATTTTGAACTGGTCAAATTAAACCTTCAGAATCCAGCAGTCGTAGATTATCTGATGGAATGTGTAAAATACTGGATCGACGAATTTGATATCGACGGTCTCCGTCTGGATGTGGCTTATAGTCTGGATCACAATTTTATGAGACGTCTCCGCTCTTATACACAGGAATTAAAACCGGACTTTGCACTGATTGGAGAGGTATTGTTTGGCGATTATAATATTATCGTGAATGATGAGATGCTTCACAGCTGCACGAATTATGAGTGTTACAAGGGATTATATTCCAGCTTTAACAGTATGAATATGTTCGAGATCGCGCATTCCCTGCACCGCCAGTTCGGAAGTGATCAGTGGTGTATTTACAGAGGAAAGCATCTGATGACATTTGTGGATAATCATGATGTTACAAGACTGGCAAGCATTCTGACGAATAAGAAACATATTCCGCTGGCATACGGATTACTTATGGGGATGCCGGGAATCCCGTGCCTGTATTATGGAAGTGAATGGGCTGAGCCTGGGGAGAAAGCACCGGATAATGACTATGCGCTTCGCCCATGCTTTGAAGAACCAAAGCCAAATGAGCTGACAGAGTTTATTAAGAAACTGATCCGTGTACGCCAGGAAAGTGATGCACTTTGTAATGGTGCTTATAAGAATGTAGTGATCCAGAATCACCAGCTGGTATTCGAGCGCTGCTCAGAGAAAGAACGGGTGATCGTTGCAATCAATGCTGCAGATTATGCATATACTGCAAATGCAGGCGAACTGAACGGAACGGCAACAGATCTTCTGACAGGGGAAACGGTTACGATGAATGGTCAGCTTGAACTGAAACCATATAGTGTACAGTATTTAAAATTTTAGTGTGAAAAATGTACGGGAAGATTTCCGGGAGAAGTACATTTGAGCAACGGAAATAAGTAAAAATATAAGAAAAATATGTAAAAAAACAGTTGACACACACGGTACAGTATAATATAATAAGCAAGTATGACAAAAGGAGAAACAGTAAGAGGCCAAAGCCCCGGAATCTTGCTGATTCTGATATATTATCATGAAAATGTTAATGATTCACAGGAGGTAAACCACAATGAAAACTTATATGGCTAATCCAGATAAGATTGAAAGAAAATGGTATGTAGTTGATGCAGAAGGACAGACTTTAGGTCGTCTTTGCTCTGGAATTGCAAATGTTTTAAGAGGAAAAAATAAACCGGTTTATACACCGCACGTTGATACAGGTGACTACGTAATCGTAATCAATGCTGACAAGATCAAAGTGACAGGAAAAAAGATGGATCAGAAGATCTACTACAATCACTCCGAGTATGTCGGCGGTATGAGAGAGACAACACTGAAAGAAATGATGGCTAAGAAACCGGAAAAGGTAATTGAACTTGCTGTCAAGGGAATGCTTCCGAAGGGACCTTTAGGAAGAGCAATGATCAAGAAACTTCATGTTTATGCAGGTGCAGAGCATGATCACGCAGCTCAGAAACCAGAAGTGCTGACATTTTAAGGAAAGGTTGAGAGGAGGAAAATACAGTGGCTAATGCAAAATATTATGGAACAGGAAGAAGAAAAAAATCCATCGCAAGAGTATATTTAGTACCAGGTACAGGTAAAATCACAATCAATAAAAGAGACATTGACGAGTATTTTGGACTTGAGACATTAAAGGTTGTAGTTCGTCAGCCGCTCGTTGCTACAGAGACAACAGATAAATTTGACGTATTAGTAAATGTACACGGGGGCGGATACACAGGACAGGCTGGTGCCATCCGTCACGGTATCTCAAGAGCATTACTCGAGGCTGACGCTGAGTACAGACCAGTATTAAAAGCGAACGGATTCCTTACACGTGATCCACGTATGAAAGAGCGTAAGAAATACGGTCTCAAAGCAGCTCGTA